>JBKOZS010000052.1:0-19852 GCA_046726015.1 Acidobacteriota bacterium | reverse complement strand
GGCGTATGTGACGTTCGCCTTTCGTCCTGCGGGTTTCAATCCAGAGATCCTGAAGAGCGATGCGCGCGTTGACGTCAGCGACCATTCCGATGCGCTGCTGTTTCAGCCGCTGAAGGTTCGCCCCGAGGCTGGATTGATTTTCTATCCCGGCTGCCCGGTCCCTCCTGAAGCGTACGCGCCCCTGGCGCGAGCGGTCGCCGAGCACGGGCACCCGGTGTTTGTCATGCACGTGGCGTTACGCTGCGCCACGGCCGGCGATCAACAGGAGGAACTCTTCGCTGCCACGCGGGCGGTGATCGCATCCTCGCACCTGCGGTGGGTGCTTGCCGGGCATTCACGCGGAGGCTTTCTTGCCTCTCGCCTGCTGTCAGAGAATCCGCGCATCGTTGACGGCCTGGTGCTGATTGGAACCACGCACCCTCGCAACGTGAACCTCGCGTCCCTGCAGATCCCGGTCACAAAGATTTACGCCACACGAGACGGCATCGCCCCGGAGGAGAAGGCCAAGGCAAGTGCGCCGTTACTGCCGCCCACCACGCGCTGGGTACGCATCGAGGGCGGCAACCACCGGCAGTTTGGGTTCTATCGCTATCAACTGTGGGATCGGACCGCCACCATCTCGCGTGAAGCGCAACAACAGGAGACGATAGCGGCGATCCTCTCAATGCTCGAGAGCTCGACCGTTCCTTAACCGTTCAGGTAGCTTTGGCCTTAATGGCTGACGCACCGGAACTTGAAAGTCGTCGTGCCAGGAGGCATCGCATGAATCGCGACGAGCTCGACGGCAAGACCGAGAAAGTTAAGGGAAAGGCCAAGCAGGCGTGGGGAGACGCGACCGGAAACGAGCGGCTGCACGACGAAGGCGTGGCGGACGAGACCGCCGGCAACGTGCAGGAAGGCTTCGGGAAGGCCCGCCGGAAGGTGGGTGAGACTCTCGACGACATCGCGGACGAGATCAAGAAGTAGCCTCGTCACCCATCATTAGGGTGTGACAACCCCCGCCTACTTGCAACGTGGGCGGGGGTTTGTTATATTCGCAAGGTTCTGGTCGGCACTAGGACACCCTATCTAGAGCCGAATCCCAAACAGGCGCCCTCGTTTTAGGCGCGCCCTCGACGCACCCTGGCGGGTGCATGCAAGGCAGGGCCGAAGCCCTGCATTACTTAAACCTTATAGGGTAAGTCAGCTTCAGGTGCCGGACCGCTGTGGCGGGCCCTAGGCCTGGAGCAACCAACCGATCGCGCGCGGCGCCAGGTCTGGCCTGCGCGGTTGGCGTGTCTTGATTTTTGGGGGCCCGGTCCCCCGTGGAGTCACTGTGCCGACGATCAGCCAGCTTGTGCGCAAGGGGCGCGAGAAGGTCCTGACCAAGACGAAGAGTCCCGCGCTGCAGGACAGCCCGCAGAAGCGCGGTGTGTGCGTCCGCGTGTTCACGCAGACGCCGAAGAAGCCGAATTCCGCGCTGCGCAAGGTCGCGCGCGTCCGCCTGACCAACGGGATCGAGGTCACGACCTACATCCCCGGCGTCGGTCACAACCTGCAGGAGCACTCGCTCGTGCTCATTCGCGGCGGCCGCGTCAAGGATCTCCCGGGCGTCCGCTACCACGTCGTCCGCGGCACGCTCGACGCCGTCGGCGTGCAGGGAAGAAAACAGGGCCGCTCGAAGTACGGAGCGAAGCGACCCAAATCGTAGCCGGTAACCAGTTGCCGGTTTCCAGGTCAGGACGGAAACGCGGAGAACTGGCAACTGCTAACTCAAAACTGGCAACTGGCAACTGGAAACTGACAAATGCCACGACGTAGAGAAATCCCCAAGCGTGAAGTTCCCCTCGATCCGCTGTACAGCAGCTCGCTGGTCACCAAGTTCATCAGCACGCTGATGCGCGACGGCAAGCGCAGCACCGCGGAGCGGATCATGTACGGCTCGCTCTCCTCGATCCAGGAGAAGACCGGCGACGATCCGTTGAAGGTGTTCAAGAAAGCGGTCGAGAACGTCAAGCCGGCGCTCGAAGTGAAGTCGCGCCGCGTCGGCGGCTCGAACTACCAGGTGCCGGTGGAAGTGAACCCGAACCGCCGCCTTTCGCTGAGCATCCGCTGGCTGGTCGGCTACGCGCGCCAGCGCGGCGACGGCAAGACCATGACGGAAAAGCTCGCCAACGAGCTGCTCGATGCCGCGAACCTGCGCGGCGGCGCCGTCAAGAAGCGCGAAGACACGCATCGCATGGCGGAGGCGAACAAAGCCTTTGCTCACTATCGCTGGTAAGAAATTTTTCAGGCCGAAACGGCAATGCCAAGAGAAACACCGCTCGCTCGAACGCGCAACATCGGCATCATGGCGCATATCGATGCCGGCAAGACCACCACGACGGAACGGATCCTGTTCTACACGGGCATCACCTACAAGATTGGTGAAGTCCACGAGGGTACGGCCGTCATGGACTGGATGGAACAGGAGCAGGAGCGCGGCATCACCATCACGTCCGCCGCCACCACGTGCTTCTGGCGCGAGCACCGCATCAACATCATCGACACGCCGGGCCACGTCGACTTCACCGCCGAAGTCGAGCGCTCGCTGCGCGTGCTCGACGGCGCGGTCGCCGTGTTCGACTCGGTCGCCGGCGTCGAGCCGCAGTCGGAAACCGTGTGGCGCCAGGCGGACAAGTACCGCGTGCCGCGGATCTGCTTCGTCAACAAGATGGACCGCATCGGCGCGAACTTCAAGCGCACCTTCGAGCAGATCGTCACGAAGCTCGGGGGCAATCCCGTGGCGATCCAGCTCCCCATCGGCGCCGAGGACAAGTTCATCGGCGTGATCGACCTCATCAAGATGAAGTCGATTACCTACAAGGACGAGACGATGGGCGCCGACTACATCGTCGGCGAGATCCCCGCGGACATGCTGGAAGAGGCGAAGCACTTCCGCGAGCAGCTGATCGAGAAGGTCAGCGAGGCGGACGACAAGATCCTCGAGAAGTACCTCCACGGCGAAGATATCTCCGAGGAGGAGATCAAGGCGGCGCTGCGCAAGCGCGTGAACGCCTCGGTCCACACCGAGGGGGAGAAGGCGGAGCCCGCCTTCGTGCCGGTGATCTGCGGGTCGGCGTTCAAGAACAAGGGCGTGCAGCCGCTGCTCGACGCGGTGGTCGACTACCTGCCGTCCCCGGTCGACGTGCCGCCGATCAAGGGCTTCAATCCCGACAAGGGACCGGACGCGATCGAGGCGCGGCCGGCGAAGGATGACGCGCCGTTTGCGGCGCTCGGTTTCAAGATCATGACCGACCCGTTCGTCGGCCAGCTCACCTTCATCCGCGTGTACTCGGGCGTCCTCACCGCCGGTTCGACGGTCTTCAATTCGACCAAGCAGAAGAGCGAGCGCATCGGTCGACTGCTGAAGATGCACGCGAACAAGCGTGAAGAGATCAAGGAAGTCTACGCGGGCGACATTGCCGCCGCCGTCGGCCTCAAAAGCGTGTCGACGGGCGACACGATCTGCGACCAGAAGAAACCGGTCGTGCTCGAGTCGATGGACTTCCCCGAGCCGGTAATCTCGCTCTCGATCGAGCCGAAGACCAAGGCCGACCAGGAGAAGCTCGGCACGGGCCTCCAGAAGCTGATGGCGGAGGACCCGACGTTCCGCGTGAAGACCGACCAGGCCACCGGCGAAGTCGTCATCTCCGGAATGGGCGAGCTCCACCTCGACATCATCGTCGACCGTCTGCGGCGCGAGTTCAACGTCGAGGCGAGCGTGGGCCGTCCGCAGGTCGCCTATAAGGAGACGCTGACACGTCCCGCCGACGGCGAGATGAAGTACGCGAAGCAGACGGGCGGCCGCGGCCAGTACGGCCACGCCAAAATCCATCTCTATCCGGGAGAGCCGGGCACCGGCTACATCTTCGAGAACGAGATCGTCGGCGGCGCGATTCCCAAGGAATTCATCAAGCCGATCGACGAAGGGATCAAGGAAGCGCTCACGCGCGGCGTGCTGGCCGGCTACCCGGTCGACGATGTCCGCATCGTGCTCTACGACGGCTCGTACCACGACGTCGACTCGTCGGAAATGGCGTTCAAGATCGCCGGCTCGATGGCGTTCCAGGACGCGGCCAAGAAGGCCAAGCCGGTGCTGCTCGAGCCGGTGATGCGCGTCGAAGTCGTCGTCCCGAAGGAGCACCTCGGCGACGTCATGGGCAACCTGTCGAGCCGCCGCGGCCAGATCCAGTCGCAGGAGGATCGCGGGGGCACGCAGATCGTCAACGCGCGCGTGCCGCTCTCCGAAATGTTCGGCTATGCCACCGACCTTCGTTCGCGGACACAGGGCCGCGCCACGTACTCGATGCACTTCGATCGGTACGAGCAGGCACCTAACAACGTGAGCGAGGAAGTCGTGGCGCGGGTGCAGGGCAAGACTTAGCAAATGCACAATGACAAATGCCGAATGCCGAAATTGAGAACCCGGTATTCTTGGCATTTGGCATTCAGCATTCGGCATTGACAAGGATCAGACAGACATGGCTTCACCATTCAGCGACAAGATCCGCATCCGCCTGAAGGCGTACGACAACCGGGTGCTGGACCAGTCGACGACGGAAATCGTGGACACGGCACGGCGTACGGGCGCGCGGCTCGCGGGGCCGATTCCGCTGCCGACCGAGAAGAACAAGTGGACCGTGCTGCGTTCGCCGCACGTCGACAAGAAGTCGCGTGAGCAGTTCGAGCTCCGCACGCACAAGCGGCTGATCGACATTTTCGAGCCGACGCCGCAGACGGTTGACGCATTGATGAAGCTCGATCTGCCAGCCGGCGTCGACGTGGAGATCAAGGCGTTCGGCAAGGAACACAAGTAAGGCTCAGGACTCAGGGCTCAAGGCTCATGGTGGCTTAAGGCTTAACGGCCTACGTCATGAGCCGGCTTAAGCCCTGAGACCTAAGCCCTGAGCCAGACACGAGACAGAGACATGGTTACAGGCATCATCGGCAGAAAAGTCGGCATGACCCAGGTGTTCGCCCAGGACGGCACGGTCACGCCCGCCACCGTCATCAAGGCCGGCCCGTGCGTGGTGGTGCAGGCGAAAGGGGCGCAGACCGACGGCTACGAGGCGGTGCAGCTGGCCCTGGTCGAAGAGAAGCCCGCGAAGGTGAACAAGGCGCTGGGCGGTCATTACCAGAAGGCCAACGTGCCGCCAACCCGCGTGCGCCGCGAAGTCAAGGTTGCGCCGGGCGGAGATGCGCTCAAGGCGGGCGACCAGGTGCTCGTCAACGGCGTGTTCAAGGGCGGCGATCGCGTCGACGTGATCGGCATCAGCCGCGGCAAGGGGTTCCAGGGCGTCGTGAAGCGCCACAACTTCCGCGGCGGCGCGGCGACGCACGGCTCGATGTTCCACCGGGCTCCCGGATCGATTGGCGCCTCGTCGTTCCCGTCACGTGTCGTGAAGGGCATGCGCGCCGCGGGCCGCATGGGCGGCGATCGCGTCACGACGCGCAACCTGAAGGTCGTGCAGGTGGACGCCGAGAACAACCTGCTCCTCGTTCGGGGCGCTGTCCCGGGCGCGCCGGGTACCTACATCGTCGTGCGCAAGGCAGTGGCCGCCAAGCCCGAGCCGAAGCCGCAGGTCGAGAAGCCGAGCAAGACCACGGTCGCGAAGAAGGGCAAGAAGTAAGACCTTCCGCCTAAGGGCGGAAGTCACGCGAATAGGCACAGGACCGCGACGCCTCGACGGCAAGCGAGGGCCGGAAGGAACCGCCGCGAAGCGGCGGCCCGAGCGCGCAGCGAGGTGGGGAAGGGAACAGGGGCCCCACCGAGCGGAGTAAGAAATGAAGATAGACATCGTCAATTCGAACAAAGAGACCGTCGGCTCCCTCGACCTGAAGGACGAGGTGTTCGGCGGGCGCGTCAAGACCGACCTGATCTGGGAAGCGGTCGTCCAGGAGAACGCGGCGGAGCGCCGCGGCACGCATGCGACGAAGAACCGCGCGCTGGTCAGCGGCTCCGGCAGGAAGCCGTGGCGTCAGAAGGGCACCGGCCGCGCACGCGTCGGCGAGATCCGCAACCCGCTGTGGCGCAAGGGGGGCACCGTGTTCGGTCCCCAGCCGCGCAGCTACGAGTACTCGATCCCCCGCAAGGTGAAGCTCGGCGCGCTCCGCGCGGCTCTCGCGCAGAAGCTGAGCGACGGCACGCTCGTGGTGGTCGACAAGCTCGAGGCTTCCGAGAAGAAGACCAAGGCGACCGCCGAGATGTTGAAGAACCTGGGCGCCACGGGCAAGACCCTGGTGCTCGACGTGAAGCACGACCAGGCGTTCACGCTGACGGCGCGCAACATCGCCGGCGTGAAGCTCGTGCCGGCCAGCCGCGTCACTGCGCGCGACATCATGGACACCAACCACGTGATTACGACGCGGGAAGCGCTCGAGAAACTGCAGGACAGCCTCGCGTAGGCAGGAATCGTTATGAAGCTCACAGACGTGATTCGCCGCCCCCTGATCACCGAGAAGACGACGCTGATGCGCGAAGACGGGCGGACGCTCGTGTTCGAGGTGGCGCCGGGCGCGACGAAGGTGGACATCAAGCGCGCGGTCGAGAAGCTGCTCGGCTCGAAGGTCGAGACGGTGCGGACCGCGATTGCGCACGGAAAGATGAAGCGCCAGGGGCGTTTCGTGGGACAGCGCTCGGACTGGAAGAAAGCCTTCGTGAAGCTGCGTGAAGGCGAGAAGGTCCCCGAGTTCCTGGAAGGGGCATAAGGATCATGCCGATCAGAAAATACAAGCCGACGTCTTCCGGCCGGCGGTTCCAGACGGTGCAGGTGTTCGACGAGATCACCACGCAGGAACCGTACAAGCCGCTCGTCGAGCCGTTGCGCAAGTCGGGCGGCCGCAACAACCACGGCGAACTGACCTCGTGGTGGCGCGGCGGCGGCCACAAGCGCAACTACCGCATCATCGACTTCAAGCGGGACAAGCGCAACATTCCGGCGACGGTGTCGACGATCGAGTACGACCCGAACCGCTCGGCGCGCATCGCGCTGGTGACCTACGCCGACGGCGAGAAGCGCTACATCCTGCAGCCGATCGGCCTCAAGGTCGGCGACACGATCGTCGCCGGCGACAACGTCGACATCCTGCCGGGCAATTCGCTGCCGCTGAAGAACATCCCGCTCGGTACGCTGGTGCACAACGTGGAGCTGCGCCCCGGGCGTGGCGGCCAAATCGCGCGCAGCGCGGGCTCGGGTGTCCAGGTCGTGGCGAAAGAAGGGGAGTACGCCTCGGTGAAGATGCCGTCGGGCGAAATCCGCAAGATCAACATCGAGTGCTTCGCGACGGTCGGCCAGGTCGGCAATCTCGATCACGAGAACGTATCGATCGGCAAGGCGGGCCGTAGCCGCTGGCTCGGCAAGCGTCCGCACGTCCGCGGCGTGGCGATGAACCCGGTCGATCACCCGCTCGGCGGCGGTGAAGGCAAGACGTCCGGCGGACGTCATCCCGTCTCGCCGTGGGGGGTGCCGACGAAGGGTTACAAGACAAGGAACCGTAAGAGCACGGATCGGTTCATCGTGCAGCGTCGCACGAAATAGCACGCGGGCACGAACAGAGACAGCAGCGCCGGCGGCCCGCGCGAGGCGACGGAGTGAAGCGCCGCGCAGCGGCGCCGCCGAGCGCGAGCGAGTGGGGGTGGGGCCCCACGAGCAATGAGAGAAGCTGATATATGTCGAGATCACTGAAGAAGGGCCCGTTCGTCGACGTCCCGCTCCTCGAGAAGGTCGAGGTCATGAACCGCGGCGGCGAGAAGAAGGTCATCAAGACCTGGTCGCGCCGCTCGACGGTGGTGCCCGAGATGGTGGGACACACGATCGCGGTGCACAACGGGAAGAAGTTCATTCCGGTATACGTGACGGAGAACATGGTCGGGCACAAGCTCGGCGAGTTCGCGCCGACGCGCCAGTTCAAGGGACACACCACCAAGGCCGACAAGGCCGCGGCGGTGGCCCCGGCCGCCGGGGCGGGTGCCGGTGCCGGCGCCAAGGGAGGCGCGTAATGGCGATCGAAGCGCACGCCACGGCGAAATACGTCCGTACCTCCGCGCAGAAAGCGGGGCTGGTGATGGACCTCATTCGCGGCCGCGACGTCAACCACGCGCTGGCGACGCTGAGGTTCGCCCGCAAGGGCATCGCGCGCGACATCGAGAAGGTGCTGCGGTCGGCGATCGCGAACGCGCAGCAGAAGGACGGCTTCACGGGTGACGTCGACCGCCTCTTCGTCGCGGCGTGTTATGCGAACCAGGGACCGTCGCAGAAGCGGATTCGCCCTGCCCCCATGGGCCGCGCGTTCCGCGTCGTGAAGCGCACGGCGCACCTCACCGTCCGCGTGGCCGAGCGCCCCGCCTTCGCCAAGGCTTCGGCGCGGCAGGCCTCCGCACCCGCACAGGGCGCGGAAGTACCGGCCGTGGAGGTGAAGCGGCCGCGGCGCGCGGGTGCGAAGCCGAAGGGGAAGACGACAACCACGCGCGCGAAGAGTGCGAAGGGTGCGAAGAAGCGCGCCTCCGCGTCCGCGGGCGCGAAAAAGAAGAAGAAGACGGCCAAGAGTTAGGACTGAGAGATTTTATGGGTCAGAAAGTCCATCCGCACGGGTTCCGGCTCGGCTTCAACAAGACCTGGCGCTCGCGCTGGTTCGCCGACAAGGATTATTCGAAGCTGCTGCACGAGGACCTCAAGCTGCGCGACAGCCTGAAGGAGCGCTTCGCGCACGCCGGCGTGTCGAAGATCGAGATCGAGCGCGCCGCCAACAAGTTGAAGATCGACATCTACACCTCGCGCCCCGGGATCATCATCGGCCGCAAGGGGACGGAAGTCGACAAGCTGAAGACCGAGATCCAGAAGCGGACCAACCGCGAGGTCTTCATCAACATCCAGGAGATTCAGAAGCCGGAGCTCGACGCGCAGTTGATCGGCGAGTCGGTCGCGATGCAGCTCGAAAAGCGCGTGGCGTTCCGCCGCGCCATGCGCAAGGCGGTCGAATCCGCGCTGCGTTTCGGCGCCCGCGGCATCAAGGTGCGCGTGTCGGGCCGGTTGAACGGCGCGGAAATCGCGCGGTCCGAGTGGTACCTGCACGGCCAGCTGCCCCTGCAGACGCTGCGCGCCGACATCGATTACGGGTTCGCACAGGCGTTCACCACCTACGGCGCCATTGGCGTGAAGGTGTGGTTGTACAAGGGAGAACGCCTCGCGCCGCGAATTGGCCGCGAAGAAGACTATCGAACGCCTCGCCGGGCGGCCGGCGGAGCGCGAGGATAAGAGTCCCGAGTCGCGAGTCCCTAGTCGCGAGTCCTGAGTCCCCAGTCGCCAGTCATCAAGGGACCAGCGACTCAAGACTAAGGACTCGGGACTAAGGACTCAGGACTGGCAAGGATCACGACTATGTTGATGCCCAAGAAAGTTAAGTATCGGAAGCAGCAGCGCGGCCGGATGGCGGGCAAGGCGTGGAGAGGGTCGGACGTGTCGTTCGGCAACTACGGCCTGAAGGCGCTGGAACCGGCCTGGATCACCGACCGGCAGATCGAGGCGGCGCGCGTCGCGATGACCCGCTTCATCAAGCGCGGCGGCAAGATCTGGATCCGCGTGTTCCCGGACAAGCCGATTACCAAGAAGCCGCAGGAAACCCGAATGGGCAAGGGCAAGGGCGCGCCCGAGCAGTGGGTGTGCGTCGTCCGTCCGGGGCGGATCCTGTTCGAGATGGAAGGGGTCAACGAGACCGAGGCGCGCGAAGCGATGCGCCTCGCGGCGGCGAAGCTCCCCATCAAGACGAAGTTCGCGACCCGGTTCGCGGAGGAGAAGGCGTCATGAAGATCGGGGAGTTCCGCGATCTCGCAGCCGACGAACTGAAGCAGCGCGAGAAGGATCTCGACGACCAGCTGTTCCGGCTGCGGATCCAGAAGTCGATGGGGCAGCTCGAGGCGGCCCACAAGCTCAAGGCGTTGCGCCGCGACCTGGCGCGCGTGAAGACCGTGCTGCGCGAGAAGGAGACGGTGTAAGTCATGGCCACCAAGGCAGTCGTCACTGGCGTTGTCGTCAGCGACAAGATGCAGAAGACCGTCAAGGTCGCAATCGAGCGCCAGGTGCGGGACCCGCTCTACGGCAAGACCCAGCGCCGCACCTCGACGTTCCTCGCGCACGACGAGAAGAACGAGGCAAAGCTCGGTGACAAGGTTGCGATCACCGAGACGCGTCCGCTCAGCCGCCGCAAGCGCTGGGTCGTGACGTCGATCGTCGAGAAGGCCAAGGAGATCTAGCCATGATCCAGATGCGTTCGATTCTCGACGTCGCCGACAACTCGGGCGCGCGCAAGATCGCGGTGATCAACCCGATCGGCGGATCGACAGGTCGCTACGCGCGGCTCGGCGACATCATCACGGCGTCGGTGAAGGAAGCCACGCCCGACGGGAACGTCAAGAAGGGGCAGGTGGTCAAGGCCGTGATCGTGCGGACGCGCAAGGAGCAGCGCCGCAAGGACGGCAGCTACATCCGGTTCGACCGCAATGCGGCCGTGCTGGTGAACGACCAGGGGGAACCGATCGGCACGCGCGTGTTCGGTCCGGTCGCCCGCGAGCTGCGCGAGCGCCGGTTCATGAAGATCATTTCGCTCGCTCCGGAGGTCCTGTAGGCCGGGTCTTCAGACCCGGCATCACGTGGGAAGAACATGTCGAGATTACAAACACCGGTTCGCCGGAACGACAACGTGCTGGTCACCACCGGCAAGGATCGCGGCAAGCGCGGGCGCGTGCTGAAGGTCCTGCCGGAGAAGAACCGCGTCATCGTCGAAGGCGTGAACATCATCAAGCGTCACACGAAGCCGAATCCCGGCCGCCAGATCAAGGGAGGCCTCGTCGAGCGCGAGGCGCCGCTGCACGCGTCCAACGTGCAGGTCGTCTGCCCGGAGTGCGGCAAGGCGACGCGCATCGGCCGCAAGATCCTCGGCGACGGCCGCAAGGTCCGCATCTGCCGGAAGTGCGAGGGAGTGGTAGATAAATGAGCCGCTTGAGGGACCGCTACAGCAAAGAGGTCGTGCCGGCGCTCAAGAAGGAGTTCGGCTACAAGAACGTGATGGCCATCCCGAAGGTCGAGAAGGTGGTGGTCAACATGGGGCTTGGCGACGCGACCCAGAACGCCAAGATTGTCGACACGGGTGCCGACGAGCTCGCGCGCATCACCGGCCAGAAGGCCGTGATCACGCGCGCGAAGAAGTCGATCGCGCAGTTCAAGGTCAGGAAGGGCATGCCGATCGGGACGATGGTGACCCTGCGCGGCGAGCGCATGTGGGAGTTCCTGGATCGCCTGATGTCGGTTGCGCTCCCGCGCGTGCGCGACTTCCGTGGCGTATCGCCGCGCGGCTTCGACGGCCGCGGCAACTACACGCTCGGTCTCAAGGACCAGTTGCTCTTCCCCGAGATCGACTACATGAAGGTCGACAAGGCGCGTGGCATGAACATCTCGGTCGTCACGACGGCAAAGACCGACGAGGAGTCGCGCAAGCTGCTGCAGCTCCTCGGCATGCCGTTCAGGACTAATTAATGGCTACTACCGCGAAGATCGCAAAAGAGAGCAAGTCGCCGAAATTCAAGATCCGGCTGCGCAACCGCTGCCGCCGGTGCGGGCGCCCGCGCGCCTACATCCGCAAGTTCGCGTTGTGCCGCCTCTGTTTCCGCCAGCTCGCGCTGGAAGGCGACATCGCGGGGGTAACGAAGAGCAGTTGGTAACAGGTGCTCGGTGCAAAGGTGCGAGGTGCTCGGTGCTCGGTGCACTCGGCGTCAACGCACCGGGCACGCGGCACGTGGCACTCAGCACATAGCACCGACAAGGTTGAAGATTTATGACTGACCCTATCGCAGACATGCTCGCCCGGATTCGCAACGCGACCGAGTCGCGGCATCCCCGCGTGGACATGCCCTCGTCGCGCCTGAAGGTGGAGATCGCGCGCATCCTGGAGAGCGAAGGCTACATCCAGGGCTCGAAGGTCGTGGAACCGCAGAACGGCGAGCCGCAGGCCACGCTCCGGATTTTCCTGAAGTACGGGCCGCGCGGTGAACGCGTGATCACCGGGATCCAGCGCGTCAGCCGTCCGGGACGCCGTGTCTACTTCGGACGCGATGAAGTGCCCGACGTGCTCGCGGGCCTCGGTACGAGCATCCTCACGACGTCGCGCGGCGTCATGACCGGCCGCGAGGCGGTCAAGGCGGGCGTGGGCGGCGAAGTGCTGTGCAACGTCTGGTAACTGGAACTGGTAACTGACCATGTCTCGCATTGGTAAAAAAGTCATCGCGATCCCGAAGGGCGTAAAGGTCGACGTCAAGCCGGGCGCCGTCGAGATCCAGGGACCGAAGGGCAAGCTGCGGCAGGCGCTGCCCACGGGCATCGGCTTCGAGGTCAACGGCGACCAGCTGCAGGCGAAGACACTTCACGAGGATCCGGAGCTCGGCAAGTTCCACGGCCTGGCGCGCAGCCTCGTCGCGAACGCCGTCAAGGGCGTGACCGAGGGCTTCCGCAAGGACCTCGACATCGTTGGCGTTGGCTACCGCGCGGAAGTGAAGGGCAAGCAGGTGCACTTCGCGCTGGGCTACTCGCACCCGGTGGTGTTTGACATCCCGGCCGGGATCGACGTGGCGATCGACAAGCAGACGCACGTCACCGTGACCGGCATCGACCGGCAGCTGGTGGGGCAGGTCGCGGCCGACATCCGCGCGCTCCGCAAGCCGGATCCCTACAAGCAGAAGGGCGTCCGCTATACCGGTGAAGTGCTGAAGAAGAAGGCCGGGAAAACCGGAGCGAAATAAATGAAGATCAAGACGAACAAGGATCGCCGTCTCCGGATCGCGCTCAGGCAGCGCAAGCGGATCAGCGGCACCGCCGAGCGGCCGCGCCTCCGCGTGTTCCGCAGCGTGTCCCACATCTACGCGCAGGTGATCGACGACATGAGCGGCACGACCGTCGTGTCGGCGGCGAGCACCGAGCCGTCGTTGAAAAGCGCGTTCAACGGCAAGACGCGCGGCGGCAACATCAGCGGCGCGAAGGCGCTGGGCAAGACCATCGCCGACCGGCTGAAGGAAAAGGGCATCAACCGCGTCGTGTTCGATCGCGGCGGCTACCTCTATCACGGGCGCATCCGCGCGGTCGCCGAGGCGGCGCGCGAAGCGGGACTCGAATTCTAACCACGGATTGACACGGATTCACACGGATCGACGGATCACGTGGTTGAGACGGATCATTTATGTTTGAAACTCGCGAAAAGATTGACGCCTCGCAGCTGGATCTGAAGGATACGGTCGTCAACATCAGCCGCGTCACGAAGGTCGTCAAGGGCGGCAAGAACCTGAGCTTCAGCGCGCTGGTCGTCATCGGTGACGGGCACGGCGTGGTGGGCTTCGGCGTCGGCAAGGCGAAGGAAGTCCCCTCCGCGATCAAGAAGGGGATCGAGGCGGCAAAGAAGTCGCTGATCCGCGTGCCGCTGAAGGGGACGACGGTGCCGCACCCGGTGCTCGGGCGCTTCGGCGCCGGCCAGGTGCTGCTGAAGCCGGCGCCCGACGGCACAGGCATCATCGCCGGTGGCGCGGTCCGCGCCGTCGTCGAGTCGGCGGGCATCCAGAACGTGCTGACCAAGTCGATCGGATCGGCGAACCCGCACAACGTGGTGCGCGCGACGTTCGCCGGGCTGAGCGGCCTCAAGGATCCGGGTGCGGTGCTGAAGCTCCGCGGCCGGGAAGAAGAGCCGGCGGAGGCGCGGTAAGTAATGGCGCAGAAGAAATCAACGAAGCCGCAGACGGGCCCGAAGCTGAAGATCACGCTTCGGAAGAGCACGATTGGTTTCAACAAGGACCAGGCAAAGGTCGTCGAGGGCATGGGCCTGCGACGGATCGGTCATTCGGTGGAGCTGCCGGACACCCCCGCAACGCGCGGGATGATCCTGAAGGTGCGCCACCTCGTGGAAGTCGGAGAATAAGTCATGGATCTCAGCAACCTCCGTCCTCCCAAGGGCGCGAAGCACGCGAAGAAGCGGGTCGGCCGCGGGCAGGGCTCCGGCCAGGGCGCACAGGCAGGCCGCGGCCACAAGGGGGCGAAGTCGCGTTCGGGCTTCAAGCACAAGCGCGGGTTCGAAGGCGGCCAGATGCCGCTCCACCGCCGCGTGCCGAAGCGCGGGTTCCACAATCCGTTCCGCAAGGAGTACGAGGTCGTGAACCTCGATACCATCGCCGACCGGTTCGACGCGGGCACCGAGATCACACCCGAACTCCTGCGCGAGCGCGGCCTCGTGGGTCGCGCCGGCCAGATCAAGGTCCTCGCGCGCGGCGACATCGGCAAGGCATTGACGGTGCGGGCGCACAAGTTCAGTGGCAAGGCGGCGGAAAAGATCGCGGCGGCCGGCGGCAAGGCCGAGGTGTTGGCGTAACTCTGTGTGGTGGGGCGGGTCTCGAACGTAGGGCGGGTCTCAGACCCGCCGGGACAAACACATGCTGGCTGACAGTCTGAAAAACATCTTTGCCGTTGCCGACCTGCGCAAGCGCGTGCTGTTCACGCTCGGGCTGCTCGCGGTCTATCGCATCGGCAGCCACATCCCGACGCCCGGTGTGAACCCCGAGGCGCTGGCGCTGCTGGCCGAACAGGCGAAGAACACGATGTTCGGCCTCTACGACATGTTCTCGGGGAAGAACCTGTCGCAGATGACCATCTTCGCGCTCGGCATCATGCCGTACATCAGCGCGTCGATCATCCTGCAGCTGCTGACAGTGGTCTGGCCGTATCTCGAGCGCCTCTCCAAGGAAGGGGAACTCGGCCGGCGCAAGATTACGCAGTACACCCGCTACGGCACGATCGTGCTCAGCATCGTCCAGGCGCTCGGGATCGCGATTTATCTCGAGCACCAGACCAACATCGCGGGCGGCCTGCCGCTGGTGTATCACACCGGCTGGGGCTTCCGGCTGATGACGGTGCTGACCCTGTCAACCGGCACCACGTTCATCATGTGGCTCGGCGAGCAGATCACCGAGCGCGGCATCGGCAACGGCATGTCGCTCATCATCTATGCGGGCATTGTCGTCAACTTCCCGCACGCGGTGCTGACGACGATCGAACAGCTCCGTACCGGCCAGATGGGCCTGATCAGGCTGTTGCTGCTCATCGTGCTGATGGTCCTGGTCGTGGCGGCCATCGTCTTCGTCGAGCGGGGCCACCGGCGCGTGACGGTGCAGTACGCCAAGCGCGTCGTCGGACGCCGGATGTATGGCGGGTCGAGTACGCACATCCCGTTGAAGGTGAACACCGGCGGCGTCATCCCGGTCATCTTCGCGTCGTCGATTCTCGCGTTCCCGATCACGATGCAGGGAATGACGGCGGAGGGCTCGATTTGGCGGCGGGCGATCGACACGATTGGCTACGGGATGCCGCTGTACAACCTGCTCTACCTGGTGGGCATCATCTTCTTCTGCTACTTCTACACCGCGATCATCTTCAACCCGGATGACGTCGCGGAGAACATGCGGAAGTACGGCGGCTTCATTCCTGGCATCCGGCCGGGCAAGCGGACCGCCGAGTACATCGACACGATCCTCACGAGGATCACGCTCGTCGGCGCAATTTACCTGTCGTGCGTGGCGCTCCTGCCGGAGTTCCTGATCAGCGGCTTCAAGGTGGCCCCGATCCCGTTCATCGGCGAAAGGCTCGACGCGTTCCTGCCGCAATTCATCACGCAGGGCATGAACGTTCAGTTCTATTTCGGCGGCACGTCGCTGCTGATCATCGTCGGCGTGGCGATGGATACGGTGCAGCAGGTCGAGTCACAGCTGATCATGCGCCACTACGACGGGTTCATGAAGAAAACCCGTATTCGTGGCCGGCGGGGGCAATAAATGGGTCAGCGTCACCCAGTGGCGCTGAATGTCGTCATGCTCGGCCCTCCGGGCGCGGGCAAGGGGACCCAGGCGGAGCGATTCGCGCACCGGCACAACCTGCCGAAGATCTCGACGGGGGATATCCTCCGCGAAGCGGTCTCGGACGGCACCGAGCTCGGGCGCATCGCGAAGGCGACGATGGATGCCGGGAACCTCGTCGGCGACGACGTGATGATTGGCATCGTCAGAGACCGGCTCGGGCGCGCCGACGCGAAAAACGGGTTCGTGCTCGACGGCTTTCCGCGAACGGTTGCCCAGGCGGGCGCGCTCGACGAGATGATGACCGGGCGCGGACCGCTGGTCGTGGTCGACATCGCGGTGCCGGAAGACGTGCTCGTACGGCGGCTGGCGGCGCGGCGGATCTGCGGGAACTGCGGCTCGAACGCGCCGGTCGAATGGACGACCAACTGCGGCAAGTGCGGCGGCGAGCTCGTGCAGCGTACGGATGATGGCGAAGGTATCGTGCGCGAACGATTGAAGGTCTATCACCGCCAGACCAAGCCGCTCGTGGACTATTACTCGGGCCGACCGACGTTCAAGACGATCGATGGCAATCAGCCGCCGGACATCGTCACGGCATCGCTCGACAAGGCGATCTGCCAGGCGTCGACGCTCGCGCAGGGAGCGCGGTTGTGATCGTCTGCAAATCGCCGGCGGAAATCGAACGGATGCGCGTGGCCAACGCGCTCGTGGCGCAGGTGCTGGGCGACCTGGCCGCGATGGTGGCGCCGGGGGTGAGCACGCTGGATCTCGACGCCGCGGCTGAGAAGAGCGTGCGCGCGGCGGGCGCGGAGCCGGCGTTCAAGGGCTATCGCGGCTATCCCGCGACGTTGTGCGCGTCGGTGAACGACCAGGTCGTTCACGGCATCCCGTCGAAGCGGCCGCTCGCATCAGGCGACATCGTGTCCCTCGACATGGGCGTGAAGCTGAACGGATTCTATGGCGATTCGGCAGTGACCGTCGCTGTGGGCGAGGTCAGCGACGAGGTGAAGGCGTTGCTGCGCGTCACCGAAGAAGCGCTCGAGAAGGGCATCTCGCAGGTGCGCATCGGCGCGCGCATCTCGGACATCGGTCACGCGATCCAGAAGCACGTGGAAGCGCACGGCTTCACCGTCGTCCGCGAGTTCGTCGGCCACGGCATTGGCGCGGCGCTCCACGAGGAGCCGCAGATTGCGAACTACGGCGAACCCGGACGCGGCCCCCGGCTGGCCGAGGGCATGACGCTGGCGATCGAGCCGATGGTCAACATGGGCAAGGCATCGGTCAAGGTCCTGGCGGATGGCTGGACCGCGGTGACGCGCGACGGCAGTTTATCGGCGCATTTCGAGCACACGGTCGCGGTGACGAAAGACGGCCCGCTGATCATGACGATGCGGCCGACGCCTGTGGGTTGACAATCGAAGGAGTCGAAGAAGAGCGAAGGAATCGAAGGTTCCTTCGAGCCTTCGAGTGCCTTCGATACTTCGATTGCAGATGACAGAGCAGGATCCGCGAGAGCACGAGCGCCGCGCGATCACGGTCGAAGGGATTGTCCGCGAGTCGCTGCCTTATGCGCAGTATCGGGTCGAGATTGACGGTCCCCGGCAGGTGACGGCGCATACGCCGAGCGGGCCGGGAAGGAATTTCATCCGCGTGCTGGTCGGCGATCGGGTGCGGCTGGAACTGAGCCCTCGGGACCGGACACGGGGAAGGATAGTCGAAAAGCTGTAAGCGAGGGCCCGAGCGCGCAGCGAGGTGGGGACAGTCTAAGGGCCCCACCGAGCGGAGAAAACTATGAAGGTCAGAGCGTCGGTAAAACGGATTTGCGACAAGTGCAAGGTCATTCGCCGCCGCGGCGTGGTGCGCGTGATCTGCCCGAATCAGAAGCACAAGCAGAGGCAGGGATAAATGGCTCGTATTGCTGGGATCGATCTCCCGCGCACGAAGCGGGTCGAAGTCGGCCTGACCTACATCTACGGGATCGGCCGGAAGCGCTCGAACGACATCCTGACGACGGCGGGGGTGAGCCCTGACGTGCGCGTCAAGGACCTGTCGGAAGAAGACGTCCGGAAGATCAGCCGCGTGATCGAAGAGCAGGGGCGCGTCGAAGGA
Source organism: Acidobacteriota bacterium (assembly GCA_046726015.1). Classification (GTDB taxonomy): domain Bacteria; phylum Acidobacteriota; class Vicinamibacteria; order Vicinamibacterales; family 2-12-FULL-66-21; genus QHWT01. The sequence goes on along the minus strand of JBKOZS010000052.1, from coordinate 1,845 downwards.
GACCTCCGCAAGGAAGTCTCGATGAACATCAAGCGGCTGATGGAAATCGGCAGCTGGCGCGGCATGCGGCACCGCCGCAATCTCCCGGTGCGCGGTCAGCGTACGCGGACGAACGCGCGCACGCGCAAGGGCCCGCGCAAGGGCGCGGTCGCGAAGAAGAAGACGGTTTAGGCCGCCGCGCAGCGGCGGCAAGCCCGAAGGGCGTCGCGCGAAGCGCGTAAAGCGCGTTGGGGGTGGGGCCCCGCGCGCATTGATAGAAGCAGACATAGACATGGCGAAAAACGAACCAGTCGACGCGTCGGCAACACCAACCGCGGAAGGCGGAAAGAAAGCCGCCGGACGCCCGGCAAAGAAGAAGACGTTCAAGAAGCGCGGCGAGAAGCGCGTCATCCATCACGGACTCGCGCACATCCACGCCTCGTTCAACAACACCACCGTCACGATCACGGATCCCGAGGGGAACGTGGTGGCGTGGTCGAGCGCGGGCGGCATCGGCTTCAAGGGATCGCGCAAGGGCACGCCGTTCGCCGCGACGCAGGCCGCGATCGCCGCCGGCAACGCCGCGAAGACGTTCGGCATGCGGACCCTCGAGGTGCGTGTGAAGGGACCTGGCGCCGGCCGCGAATCGGCGATCCGCGCGCTGCAGACGATCGGGCTCGACGTGAAGTCGATCCGCGACGTCACGCCGATTCCGCACAACGGATGCCGGCCGCCGAAGCGGCGGCGCGTGTAATTGACGAGAGCGCCTGCGGCCCGCGCGAGGCGACGGAGTAAAGCCGGCAAGGGGACCCCAACGCGGAGCGTTGGGGCATGACCCGGCCGCCGAGCGCGAGCGAGTGGGGGTGGGGCCCCGCGAGCAGTTAAATAAAGAGGACTAGGAATGGCACGTTATATCGGACCTGTTTGTCGGCTGTGCCGGCGCGAAGGCATGAAACTCTTCCTCAAGGGAGAGCGGTGCTACACGGAAAAGTGTGCGATTGAGAAGCGCAACCTGCCGCCGGGGCAGCACGGCAAGCTGCGGAAGGCCAAGCTGGTGGGCTACGGCCTGCAGCTGCGCGAAAAGCAGAAGGTGAAGCGCATCTACGGCGTGCTCGAGAACCAGTTCCGCCGCTACTTCGAGACGGCGGAGCGCACCCGCGGGATCACCGGCGAGACGCTGCTCCAGCTGCTCGAGCGGCGCCTCGACAACGTGGTGTATCGCCTGGGGCTCTCGACGTCGCGTCCGCAGGCGCGTCAGCTCGTGCGCCACGGCCACTTCACCGTCAACGGCCGCAAGGTCGACATCCCGTCGTACTCGGTGAAGGCGGGTGACGTGATTGGCGTGCGCGGCACCAGCGCGCAGAACCCCTCCATCCAGCACGCGATGGAAGAGGTGAAGGGACGCGGCATCCCCGAATGGCTGTCGTTCGACGCGGGCTCGATGACGGGCCGCATCGCGTCACTGCCGACGCGCGAACAGATTAACCTGCCCGTGCAGGAGCAGCTGATCGTCGAGTTGTATTCGAAATAATGGGTGCCGGGCCGACAGGCCCGGCCACCAGCTTGTAGGGCGGACCTTCATGTCCGCCTTTGTAGCTCCCCGCCCGCAGCCTTTCCGGACCTGCGGTGGGAGGTGGGGAGCGAAACGGCAGGTCCGGCGGCCACCCAGGGCGGGTGTCCGATCGAAAGGAACAAAGCCATGTTGTGGAAGGGTTTTCAGCGTCCAAAGCGGCTCGAGTTCGAGCGGGAAACACTGACGGATCGGTTCGGTCGCTTCTACGCGCAGCCGTTCGAGCGCGGGTTTGGTACCACGGTCGGTAACGCGCTGCGCCGCGTGCTGCTCTCGTCGATCGAAGGGGCGGCGGT
>JBKOZS010000051.1:0-12311 GCA_046726015.1 Acidobacteriota bacterium | reverse complement strand
GATTCAGGTAGAACGCCAGGAACTTGCGGTCACTGAGCCGGCCGCGGACTACGATCTGATCCCACTCGCGGTGAAACCCCGCGTACTGCAGGTTGACGTCATACTGATCCGACCAGAACCAATGGATGGCGTCGTAGGGCTGTCCTTTTCCGAGCATGCTCCGGGCGGCTGCGGCACCCTGCTGCATCGCGTTCTGCCAGTGCTCGACCCGCATCCGCTTCCGAAATACTGGATGGTAGTGATTGGCGACGTCGCCGGCCGCATAGATGTCTTCGAACGCCATTCGGCAATACTCGTCGACGAGAATCCCGTTGTCAGTCTCAATCCCGCTTCCGGCGACGAGGTCCGTCACTGGCTCAACCCCGAGGCCGACAACCGCGAAGTCGCAGTCGATGCGTCGGCCCGCCCTGGTGACGACCCGTTCAACACGGCCGTCCCCCTCAAAGCGCGTCACAACGTCCTCGAAGATCGTGTGCACGCCGTGGTCGCGATGAATCCCAGCCATCACCTGCCCCACCTCGGCGCCGAGAACACGAAAGAGAGGCGTGGACGATGGGGCGACGCTCACGACCTCGACGCCTTTCTGACGGAGCGACGAGGTGACTTCGCAGCCAATGAATCCCATGCCGATCACCACCGCCTTCCGACCTGAGACAATCTGGCTCCTCAGCGCATCCGCGTCGTTCACTGAGCGGAGGTCGAAGATCCCCCTCAGGTCCAACCCCGGAATCGGGGGACGACGGTTGCGTACGCCGGTTGCGATCAGGAGCTTGTCGTAGTGGACAGGTGCGCCGGTATCGAGCTCAACAAGCCGCCGAATCGGATCGACACGCGTGGCACGGGTGCTGAAGCGCGTCTCGATCCGGTTCTGCTCATAGAATCCGGCAGGCCGCACCAACGCTTTCTCGAACGGCGCCTCGCCACGCAGGTACTGTTTTGACAATGGAGGGCGCTCGTATGGTGGGTGGGACTCTGCTCCAATGAGCACCACGTCGCCATCGAATCCATCCTGGCGGAGCGTGGCCGCCGCCACACCGCCGGCCAGGCTCGCGCCGATGATGACGAATGCGGGCGACATTCAGATCTCGATCACGACGGTGCCCTGCTCCACCCGGAGCGGATACGCCTTCACCGACTCGAACGCTGGCGGAGCCAACACCTCGCCGGTAGTCACATCGAATTGAGCGCCATGGCACCCGCACGTCACAACCGTTCCTTCGAGCGTCCCTTCTTCGGTCAGCGAGCACTGTTCATGTGAGCAAGTGTCGTCGATCGCAAAGAAGCGTCCGTTCGCGTTGGCGACAGCGATGCGCACGCCGGCCACGTCAAAAGCGGCGAGTTCCCCCGGCTTGATATCAGCCGTCCTGGCGACGGTCACGGATCGTGTAGTCATCATCGATTGCTCCTTGAGATCATCCCGGGCGCCGTGTCGGCCATTCCTGCGGCCGCCCTGCGGTGCACATTCATTAGAGGGGCCGCGCCAAAAGACGTGACATGCTCTCCGTGCGTGCTGCCGGTCAGTAGAGAAGGCAAGGAGGGCGCCACTGCGTGCTGCGAGCGAGACGCCAACTAGAGGCGGATTTCCTGGCTTATGTGGTGGTTTCCGAACGGCACGCCAACCGCCACTCGCGTGCACCATTCACAATGAAAGGCTTCGCATTCAAACTGAATCGCTGAGACGCGACGCGACATCGCCACTTCTCGAGCACATGCGTCTTTCGCCTGAGTCAGCTGGCTCGTTCCTTGCGCAATGGTCTCTGAACGCGCAACGTGAAAGAAATCCAACGAGGAAGATCGAGCATGAGCCCGCACGGCCTGAGCATTGCCCGCACCACCAATAAACCGTAGAACGCTTCGGCGCTCTTGTCCAGACGGCCAACCCCGAGAGCCGGCGACGTACTGGCCGCCGGCCGCAGCGCTCGTGCTGACATTTACACAATCAGTGTCGTCCCGGCCGAAGCGCACACCATCGTCGCGCGTTACCGTCAAGCAATCGAGAAGGTTCGAGAACTTGCGCGAGGACTGAGTGTCGACGGGTGGTACACCAGCGATCAGACGCATTACGCCCGCGTGGCGTCGTATCGCTCCAGGGCGGAGGCCAACTCATCGGCGTCGGCATATTTCCGACCGAACGACGAGGTATCAGGATGACGTGCTCTGGATCGTTCGGCGAGCCATCAGATCGCCGATACGTTCCGCCGCGCGGTCGATCGCGCCGTGAGGGTGCGGCCCCAGGGCGCGCGTACGCACGGATCCGGCGGGTTCCAGAACCAATTCTACGAGGCACGTGACGCGCTCACCGCCGCCCTTCCGTTTGGCGGGCGCGAGCATCACGCGGACGCTGCGTATCACGGGCAAGTGTCGCGCCAGCGTTGCGAATAATCGATATTCGGCATAGGCGCGCGCCTGTGGAGTGGCCGAGTCGTCCGTTCCGATAACCTCAATGCGCATGGGGCATTTCATGCCATGGTCAGGCAAGGTCCACGCCAAACGTACGTCGGACGATTGACACCCACGTGAAGCGTGCGAAAAGTTCTGTGATGGGAACTACGCGACGCGGCCGTACTGCTTCAGGATGTTGAGCGACTGCTCGGGAACAAGGACGCGAGCGCGAAGATGAAGGGCCAAAGCCATCGGCTCCGGCCCGTGTCATCTACGCTTGGTCGCGTCTGTTGGCTTCCTGCATCTCGCGTTCGGCGCGTAACCAATCGTCAAGTCTTGTGGTTTGGGGTCCTAAAGTTCTTCCCGAGCGCTCGGGTGGAGGAATCGTCGTCTCGAAAATAAGGAGCCAGCCAGGTGGCGACCGCCGCGAGCGAAAAGCTAGAGGCGAGTACTGCGTACCGCCTGAACATCGGCGAACTCGTTGCGCGCCTCGCGACGGATGAGCGTCGCGGGCTGAGTGAAGCGGAAGCGCGATCACGACTCGCCCATTACGGCCCGAACGAGCTTGCCGCCGAGAAACGGGTCCCCCGGTGGCGGCGTTTCCTCTCGCAGTTTCAGGATGTGCTCGATGTTGTTTCAGATGTTCAATGTGCTCAACGCGCGGTCCGACGAGCAAAGCGCGTTCGTTCATGCGTTCAGGAATGTCTGGTTGTGGACCGCGATCGCCGGGTCCGTTGGCTTGCAGATGGTGGTCGTTTACGTTCCCTTCCTCCAGAACGCGTTCGGGACCACCTCGCTGAATGTCTCGGACTGGACTCTCTGTATCGCGGTTGCAAGCTCTGTGCTGTGGCTCAGAGAAGGCAGCAAGGCGGTAATCCGGCGGAAAGGCCCCCACGTCTGAGTCACGAGTCGATTTGCCGTCCCTACGGGTTCGGACGTTTTAGATCGGCATCAGCTGGACGCTCACGCTCAATGGCTGAATGATCGTCGGGATTGGGATCTGATGAAGGAGGATCACTCGCCGGAAATGAGTCGGCGATCGTCTTGTCGAGCGCGGCTTCGCGAATCCGACGTTCTTCCTCTGGCGTGTGTTGATGCCCCGTTTTTTCTGATTCCATCGTCCGCTCCGCGTTCGTAACGGTATTACGTTCACGTGACTCTGTCAGCGCTCCCTTGCCCCTGCTGCGGCGGGCGAGCCGACGAAGCTGCGGCCGCCGGGCGGTCCAAATGTACCACCAGGGCCCATGGCTTGTCCGCCGGCAGGTCGCTCGCCCAGTCGACGATGAATTCCTCGGCTCGCGGGTCCAGATCGCGCTGACGGAACGGAGAAGGATCGATCGCGTTGAAGAGCTGTCGCAGCTCTGCGACGCGGATCTCTATGACCTGGCAGTGCTGAGGGAGAGCGTCCCCAGCGGACGACCGAGGCTGCGGCGGCACCTCTCCTCCAAGGAAAGAATGATTCTCAGAGTTGACAATAACCGGAATTGGTGGGCCACGCGAACGTCAGGCGTTCCTTCGAGGGCATTATCAGACGGCTGGAGATCACGGCGTTCAAATACCACCGAATTCGTGGCACAGGGCGACACGGTCGTTGTGATTGGTAGCGAGTGAGGGGCCCTTCACGGAGCACTGGAGCGGCGTTCCGCAACGAGTGGGTGCAGAAGTACGTCGTGCGGGACAACCACATAACGCCGAAAAGTTCGGTGATGGGATTTACGCGACGAGGCCGTACTGCTTCATCTTGCGCCAGAGCGTCACCGTACTAATCTTCAGGGCTTCGGCCGCTTGGCGCCGATTCCCTCGAAACCGCTCGAGCGCACGCTCGATCGCGGCTCGCTCCAGTGCCGGCAGGTCGAGGCTGTCGCCCGCAACCAGTTGGCGAGGCTTCTGCGACACCTCCGGTGGCAGCTCGCGCAGCCGGATGCTGTTCCCGCGAGCCACGATTACGGCTCGTTCGATCGCGTGCTCGAGCTCCCGAACGTTGCCCGGCCAGCTGTAGTTCATCAAGGCAGTCATCGCGTCTGAGGACACATTCTGCACGTCTTTCTTGACGCGTGTGGCGGCGCGGCGGACGAAGTCATGGACGAGCGGCGGGATGTCTTCGCGACGGTCGCGCAGCGGCGGAACGGTGATGACGAATGCGCCGAGCCGGAAGTAGAGGTCCTCGCGGAAGGTGCCGGCTGCGACTGCCGCGCGCAGATCGCGATTGGTGGCGGCCACGACTCGCGCATTTACCTTGATCGTGCGCTCGGCGCCCACACGCCGAATCTCACGCTCCTGAAGGGCGCGCAGGAGCTTTGCCTGGACGGTCGGCGCGACTTCGCCAATCTCGTCGAGGAAGAGCGTACCATTCCCCGCCACTTCAAAGAGGCCTGCCTTGTCACGGACCGCACCGGTAAAGGCGCCCCGGACATGGCCGAAGAGTTCGGATTCGAGCAGCGTCTCGGTGAGCGCGGCGCAGTTGATCGACACGAACGGACCGCCGGCGCGCGGACTCTGGTCGTGGATCATGCGAACGATGAACTCTTTGCCGGTGCCGCTCTCCCCGTAGATGAGAACCGTCGTGTCCAGCGGCGCGACGCGTGCCGCGAGTTCGAGCACCTCCTGCATAACGGCACTGCCGGCAATAAAGTGTTTGGACGCTGCGTGACGAGCGACCCGCTCGCGCAGCAGGTTCAGTTCCTGCTCACGTTTGGCCACGAGTCGTTCACGGCGATCCAGCTCCTGGAGACGCCGGTGCACGGCCTCGCGAAGGCGTTCGACCTCCCGGCCCAGGCTGCCGCCATGAAAATCGGTGCGCAGTGCCTCGAGTTCGTCCCCCCAGCTCTCCGCGTCCTTTCCGACGACCGTACACGTCGTCGCGCCTTGCGCCAGGCACTCGCGTTCGCGAAAGTAGATTTCCTGTCCCAGACACGCGCTGGCATAGCCGCTCGCATACCCCGCCAGCGACCAGCAGACGGGCGCGCTGCTTTTGCCGTAGTGGTGCACGTGCTGTTCCGCAACATAGGAGTCATGCCACACGACCTCCTCGTGAAAGCGGCGGGAATTGACGTCATGCTCCAGCTCGAGGATCTCCGCGCGCACGATCCCCTCGAGCCTATGCAACACAGCACCGGCGCGCAGGCCCTCGAGCGGGCTCGACCACTTCGAGCGATCGCGCATACTCACCGCATCGTGGTACCCGTCTGCGTAGCCAAACCGCAAGAACACGCGCCTGGCGGTCTCGATGCCCAACGTGTCGATGAGCTCCTTGCGCAAGAGGCCCATGGCCGCCGCGCTAAGAAGGACGACACGCTGCTCGTGGAGGCGAATAATGCCCTGATCAGGCCGAAAATCAACCAACTCTGCGAGGTGGTGGGCCTCGACATCAATCGAGTCGAGAGGCGGGTTTCGTTTCACGCGGGCCCTCGGGTCCATTCTACAAGGTCATTTCATTTTGTATCGGCGGCGAGAGGCTCTCAGCACAAGGCCTGGGTTCACCAGAATTGCGCCGGTCCGGACGGATCATTGTTTGCTGTCGTTCATCGCGAGAGGCGTGCAATGCAGGATGAAACACTTTTACGCGGAGGGACCATGGTCCAGCGAGGCGATACGGTTCCGCACTTTAGCGTAACGACTCTCCTGGCCGGGACTGTCCAATACTCGACGATTTGGCAGCGCCGGAACCTTGTGCTGATCACGCTTCCGCCATCGGACTCCGAGTCTTCCAGGAAGTACGTCCTCCAGCTCGCTGCCGAAATGCCGGCGTTCTGCGAACACGAGACTGAGTGTGTCATCACCAGAGACCGCGTGCCCGGAATCGCCAGTCCCGGCGTCGTCGTCGCGGATCGGTGGGGTGAGATTGTTCACGTCGCCATCGGATCAGATGTCGCCGATCTGCCTCATCCCGCTCAACTTGTCGAGTGGGTCACGTACTTACAGAGTCAATGTCCAGAGTGTCAGGGCGAAACGAAGTGAGCTCCGCACCAAAGCGGTCGCGCGCGAATGTGCCGTGCGTATCGAATCAGGCTGGTCGGTACCTCCTTGGACTCCGACGCGTGCCAATCGACGGGCACGGTTCAGTTGAGAATCCGTGAAAGAACCTGCGCAACAACCCTGTCGCACCGAGGACGGTAGAATCGAAAGGCTTCGGGCGCGGTCGCGCCGGTGCGCTCCAGCAGCACGCGCCGCAGAGCCGCACGCCCGCGTGAGAGGCGCGTCTTGACGACGTCCTCAGAGACATCAAGGGCCTCGGCCACTTCCGACGTGCTGAGCTCCTCGACTTCCCTGAGGACGAACACCTCGCGCATGCCATCCGGCAGCATGTCGATGGCCCACTCCAGCAGGCCACGCAGCTCACCGGTGAACGCCTGTCTCTCGGGATTCTCAGGCACATTACGGGACATGAAAGGCTCCACGTTCGAGAGTTCGTCGTCGAATGTCTCGTACCGGCCCCGGCGCCGTACGCGAGCCAGCGATTCGTTAATCGCGATCCTCGTCAACCACGTTGAAAACCGCGCCGCGCCATTGAACTGGTGCAGGTGCGTAAACGCGTTGACGTATGCCTGCTGCATGACGTCTTCCGCCTCCTGCTCGTCGCGCACGATCGCTCGTGCCGCTCTGTAGACGCGCTCGTTGTAGCGGCGCATCAACAGTTCGAACATGGCGGTGTTCCCCTCGAGAACCTGCCGAATGACGTCTGTGTCGCTCTGGTCGGCGCCTGGAAACACGGCAGCTGTCGTGGCAGTGATCATCGTTTTGGCTCCAGTACAAGGAGTCGCCAGCCGACCAAAGGTGACAGATCGCGCGAAGGTGTCACCTTCCCGAACGCCTGAACTCCAATGAGCAGGAGGACATTTCAATGGACAATCGAGCCCGCTTACGGGTTCAACAGCATTATCGAGGGGCCAAGCGGCAGATGACGGTCTGACGAACGAGCCGGTCGCGAACCGAGCTCCGTTGGGCACAAGAGGCAAGGCTCAGACCCGAACGTATGTGCCTTTCGGCGTTCGCCTCAGGAACCCACGAACGATCAGGGTGTTCAGCACGGCAACGCACGTCTGCGAATCGATACCAAACAGCCGCTGCGCCTGAGGCATCGTCACGCTGAGACCCGGCATTTCGGAGTACTCAGCGTGAACTCTCCGAATCAGGTGTCGAATCCGTTCGGTTTTCGGTTCAACTTCCCTGAGCGTGTGCGACATTACGACGTTCCCTCCGAATCGAATGGCGACATCTTGCAAACGACCACGTTTCGTCGCTGCCAAGCGCTCGCGGATGCCATCGCGACGCCGGCGATGTCTGGTAAATGAATCCGTGATGGGCGTTCACGCGGCACGCGTCACCCGATCGGGATCGGATGGCGTCCCTGTTGTTCGGCGCGCGAATTCCGGAACCGCGAGTACAGGACAACCTGCTGTTCGCATGACGCGCGTCGCGGTGGCTCCGAAGAGTCCCCGAGCAATGGCGCCTCGAGCAGGGACGCCGACTACTATGAGGTCCGCATTCACATCCTTTGCGATGCGAACGATCTCCGTTGACGGGGCGCCGGCCACTACGCGGGCATGAATACGCCCTGAGCGCCTCATCTCCTTGGGAATGACCTCTTGCAAGCTGTTCTCCATGGTCAGGAAACGATAAATGCGAACAGCCAAGCGAACGCTTCGACCACGCCTCGAACCGAGAGCGCGATCGGAAGCCCGACCAGCAGAATGGCCAAAGGGACGAGCAGCACGATGCCGGTCGCTCCGGCGAATGAAATGACGATGTCAACAAACGTCATATCGCCGGTGCCTTCTCGAGAGGTATCGATGACACCATCTCCCGACACCGCTGTGTGTCTACTCTCCGTCGCGTTTTCAATAGGCCGTCCCAGACCCATCTGACGGCCGACTGGATTCAGATGGGCAGTTCCCGAGTTCCACGATGGCGGATCGCTCGCAGGGAATGACTCTGCGAGAATTTCGTCGACCGCGTGGTCGGCGGCCAGATGATTCGGTCGAACGTCCGCCTTGCGGACCGCCGCGCCAGCCAGCGCGGTACGCGGGAGCATGGCGGCGGCAGCGCCGTTCTGATATTGAATTGCCGATCGAGTCTCAAACACGATTCCTCCTCATGCGGCTCTCCGTTCATCCTCAGACTCAGCCAGGATTCGGCGCCGCAACTTGAGTCGCCATTCGAAGTACGCGACCAGTCCCGATGCGATCAGGCCCAGCGGAATGATCGCCAAACCGATCGCCCTGAGATCGTTTGTCAGCCATACGACTCCGACGCATGCGCTGACGACTGCCATAATGCTGACCAGCGCCGCGCCCAACGTTCGTATCTTTGTCACGTTCATTCCTCCCCTTTCTTCGCGCGTGCGCGCCTGTGACGCCGCGCGCCAGCCGCTCAATGTCAACCGCGAGCCATTCGAGCTGAGACCCCGATAGCGCGAATCCGGCGGCATAATTGACTGCTCGCTGACCGTCGAAAAGCACGATGATGGCATCTTCACTGTCCAGCAGCTCATCGACCTGCTCGTGAACACGTCGCGCATCTTGCCCGAGTAATTGCCGCAAACTCACTGGTTAGACCTCCGTCTTCCATGTGATCGTAGGAACGCCAGTTCATCGGCTTCCGCGCCAAAGGTCGCCACCGCCTCCGCCCACAGGACACCGGCCTCGACGTGAGGGCACTCGTCGTCGCACGCGTCGTTTGTTCGGCCGGCGCGCAGACGCCGCTCGTGCGCGACCATTGAGTCGTGCCATGCCGCGAGACGATCGGACAACGACGCTGCTTCAGATGTCCCAAGACGTGATCCAAGGATTACGTACGGATTCATGTCAGACCCACCCCCTCTCGCGGCACGCCTGCGCGACGCGATCCTCCGACGTGGATGAGGAAACGAGGCTCGCCAGCGAGTCTCGTTTCGAGTTCAAGCTCAGTTGATGTGAGTTCGCTACCAAGGCCGTCTTGCGTAGGCCAGGCACCCGACTGTCACACCGAATCAAATCAGCGCGATTGAAAGCCGACGATCAGCGTCGATCGGCGGGACCGGCGGTGCCAGTGCCGGGAGCCAGCGGCGCGAACAAGAGCGGACGCCAGAGGCGTCGGCCCGTTCTGTTCACGCCTCCGGCACCGCCGTGATGAAGGAGGGCGCCGAACGAAGGAGTAGAGGCGGCAAGCATGGTTAGAGTCGTGCGGCCACTCGCTGGCCCGTTAAATGGCCTGCGTGCAGCGTCGCAGCGTGACGCTATTTCTTAGAGCAACATTCGATCCCGTCGAATTGCTAAGAGAATTGCGGCAACGTGGCAGCGAGGATGTTTCAGAGTGAGGTGAAGCGTTTCGTTTTGAAATGTTGCGCTCGCGGCCCCGATCGCGGGGGAGGGCGACGACACCATCCCGCCGGCTCTGTATCTGGAACCGGTAGTCCAGCGAGTCGCGACGTAACGTCACACCGATCCAGACGGTCTTCGCTGCGTACGGGGACTTTTGGTTTCTCGACTGCACCCGCAGCCGGCTTCAGTCCGAGATGCATGACTCGCACTCGGTCATGCCGGGTGATGGCCGCTCGCCGAAACATTTCAGAATGTAGCACCGCACATCAGCCTGAAATGCACGCCGGACATCGACGCGCGGAGTTTGCGGACAACTGCCACTGGCAAACACGGACTGAGCCTTGCTCTGAACACGGTAGCGAGACCAGGGGCGTCCGCCGGCATCAACGCAGCCGCAGACGGGGAGTCCGCCGCTCGCTCGGGAGGATTGAGCTATGACCATCTCTCTGGCAGTGAAGAGCAACTTTGAGTTTTCGCCGGCTTTAAGTGCACACATCGAGCGCCGGATCGATCACGCGCTCCGCGCGCACGCCGACCACATCAAGTACGTGGTGCTCCGACTCTCGGATGTGAACGGGCCCAGGCACGGCGCGGATGACAAGCTGACGCGGATAGACATCACCCTGAATCCGACCGGAAGTGTCGTGACGTCTGCAAGGTCCGACGACTTTACGTGAGCGTGACCCGTGCGGCGGCGCGCGCGAGAGTGGCAGTCGGCAGGCGCATTCAGCAACTGAAGCAGCACGCGAGACCGCGCCGATTGGCGGTGCGCACGGTCGCGTTCCGAAATCAAACGGTAATTGATTCACGCATGTGAGCCGTGCGCATCACAACTCCGTTTCAACGGTCAGATCCGATCAACCGTTACGCGCGACGGCGACTGTGGAGCACGCTCGGTCGGTATGCGAGGCATATTGAGGAAGTCGATCTCACCATGTCGTTGGTGCAATCGAACAGATTCCACGCTGCGCCGAAAGACACGGCTACGCGGCTGCGTATCACGCTAAAAGTGCCCGGTCGAGTGATCGCCAGTGGGACCGCAGGCGACATCCGTCTGAGCGTCAGTCGGGCGACCGTGCGAGCGCGAGAGATGGTGGCGCGACGTATCCCACTTCAGACCCGAGTCGTACCGCGCAGCAGGCCTGCCCTGGCGACCGAGAGACTCGGCGCCCGCCATCACTCGTTAGCGATTCATCGCCCTGAGGTGGCCACCAAGCTCGAGTGAAGCGTGGTTCGCTAGTCTGACGTCGTTGCTAAAGAGTAATGGGGCTCGATGGCTCGGCCGGGCGGTCTCGCCACTGGAGGAAACCGGTGCCTGTGTCGTGCGTCGTCGATAAGAGCGCTCCGTTCGCCCGCGTGTACTACACCGACCCATATTCCTTCGATGACTGGCGTCGTGTCTTCGAGCGGCTGCGCGGGGACTCGACGTTTGCGTTTCGTCGACAGATCGGTGTGCTCTCGGAGCGCACTGAAGTCGGGCCCGTGCCGCCTCTGTTCACGCAGACAGTCGCGACATATCTCGCGACTCACGCCTCAATCCTGCGTGATCGACGGATTGCTATCGTGGTTCGCGACGCGGAGTCTACCCTGCCTGCGTGGCGGCTTGCGACGGTGTACGAAGAAGCAGGCGCGTTCTGCACGGTGTTTCAATCCCGATCCGAGGCAGAACGATGGTTGCAGCCCGCTTGATGGCTAGGAGGATAGGTATGACTGCAGACGTAATCTTTGTGATCCTTCTCATTGTCGTGAGTCTCGGCATAATCTTGGCGGCGGCCCGTCATTCTCGGCGGGAGGCTGCAGCGGCTGCGTCAGATAGTTCGACTCAAGTGGACAGGACGTATGACCACGTCGATCAGGTATAAAGCATTGTCCCTGACAACTTCGCCAGGGAACGTACGCTTGCGTGGTTCAAGCAATTCCGTCGTCTCCGTCGCTACGACAAACGTGCCGACATCCACGACGCGTTCCTCTCGCTGGAGTGCACGCTAATTTGCTGGCACTGGTGGCGGAAGCCAGAGGGCTGCCTGCGCGGATGCACACTTCGCCAGACCATTGGCGCCGGCGCATTGCCTGGCGGTGTCGGCGATATCGCCGCTTGGATCGCCAGCGCTCAGCATCTCAAAACTGGCAACGGGATGCAGTCGCACGACCGCCTCGACGAAGCCTATGACGTCGTGGCGAACGCCCTGGCGTTCAATTCGCAAGGCCGCCGGCCTTACCGGCGTGCGCTTCCATGACGGGCGGCATACCGCGATCACGACCCTCGCCGAGAAGCGTCTGCCCGACTGGGTGATTCAGGCGCAGGTAGGACACGTCGCGCCTGAGATGATGAAGACCTACAGCCACATTCGGCGGCGGGCGCTTAACCAAGCAGCCGCCGCGCTGGAGCCGACCGCGACGAGAACACCAGTCCCGCCGGAAAAACCGGCTGCAGCGGCTGCACCGAGGCATCACGAAAAACGAGTTACGTCACAGTCCATGTCACAATTCGCGAATCGTGTCGGACGCGTATTGAAATATTCTAAGGACGTGGCTCACCAATCTGGACGACTTTCTCAACTGGGCCGCTTTTTTCGTCCAAAGCGAGCATGCGTCCTCGTTGTTGACCGCAGCTCACTCATACCGCTGCGC
>JBKOZS010000050.1:0-16827 GCA_046726015.1 Acidobacteriota bacterium | reverse complement strand
GGTCCCGTTCGATCCCTGGTCGAACACCACGAGCGCATCATTCTGAATGTTGCCCTGCAGGCTCGTGCTGTTTCCGACGAGCGCGCCGCCGGAAACGGTGGTGCCGCCGGAGTACGTGTTCGCGCCCGTGAGCGCCAGCGTGCCGCCGCCTACCTTCACCAGCGATCCCGCACCGCTCATCGTGCCGGAGAATGTCGTGCTCGCGTTGTTGCTGCCGGTGGTCAGCGTGGCGCCGCCCAGCGCAATCGAACCCGCGCCCGCAATCGATCCGACCGACTGGTTGAAGCCGTCGAGATTCAGCGACGCGCCGCCATTGATCGCAACCGCCCCGTCCGAACCAAGAACGTTTGCGGCCGCGGCCTGCAACACGCCCGCCTGGATGGCCGTTCCGCCCGCGTAGGTGTTTGCACCGCCGAGGATCAGCGTGCCGGTTCCTGATTTTGCCAGCGCGCCGCTGCCGGCGATTGAGCCGTTCAACCGGATCGCGGAAGAGACGCCGGTGTCGAACGTCCCACCTGCCGCACCGAGCTGGAAGGGACGAATCGCCGAGAACGCGCTGCCGGTGCTGAACAGCAGGGTGCCGCGCGACACCGCGTCGCCGAGCACCACGGCGCCGCTTGCCGCGCCAAGCCCCGAGTCTGCGCCAATCGCAACCGCGCCGTTGCCGCTAATCAGCGTGCCGCCGGTGTAGCTGTTCCCACCACTCAGCGTCAGCGTGCCGGTGCCAATCTTGAAGAGCGAGCCACTCCCACTCATCTTGCCGGCGTAGGTACCGCTCGCGTTCTGTGCGAACACCACGAGCGCGTTGTTCGCAATGTTCCCCTGCAGGCTTGTCGTCGTTCCGATGAGCGCTCCACCGGACACCGTGGTGCCGCCGCTGTACGTGTTCGCGCCGGTGAGCACGAGGGCGCCGGATCCGCTTTTGACGAGTCCGCCCGTGCCACTGATGACGCCGGTGAACGTCGTGCTCGCGTTATTGCCACCGGTGGTCAGCGTTGCGGATCCGAGCGTGACGCTGCCGCCGCCGCTCAACGACCCGAGCTTCTGATTGAAGTTGTTGAGCGCGAGCGTCGACCCGGCCGTCATCGTCATCGCGCTGTTGACGCCGAAGACATTCAGGGCACCCGCGCGCAGCGTGCCGGCCGCAAGGAAAGTCGGACCGGTATAGGTGTTCGCGCCCGACAACGTCAACGTCCCGCTGCCGTGCTTCGTGAAACGTCCCGCACCCGAGACGGTGCCGGTCAGGGTGACGTCCGCGGTTCCCTGCAGATCGAGTGTGCCGCCGCCGGCGCCGAGCTGCACGGATCGCGCGGACGTAAAGGTGCTGCCGTTCGTGACCGCAAGCGTGCCGCCGCTTGTCGCATTTCCGAGGGTGAGCCCGCCCGTCGCCGCGCCCAGGGCGCCATCGCCACTCACGGCAACGGTGCTTCCACCGGTGACCGTCGTGCCGCCGGAATACGAGTTTGCGTTATTCGCGAGAGTGACCGTGCCGCCACCCGTCACTTCGAGACCGCTGATTACCTGGTTCGCTTTGCCGCCGCCGTTGGTCTTCTCGATCGTCTCGATCGGTACAAACTCAAAAATCTCTCCGGTCCAGGAGATCGATCGTCCGCTGCCCACGTTGAGGGTGGGCGTGCCTGCCAGAATGAGATCGTGTGCGAAGACGCCGCTCGCGGTGACGTCGAGCCGCGATCCGTCCATCAGCCCGAGCAGACCGGTTCCAAGATTGTTGTCGGCGGCAATGCTCAGTGTGCCGGCACTGACGAGCGTGCCTCCCGAATAGGTGTTGGCGGCATTGAGCACGAGCGTGCCTTCGCCGTCCTTGATGACCGCCCAGCGCCCACCCGCGCCGGTCGAGCCGAACTCGTCGGCAATCTCGTTGTTTATGGTTGCGGTCGTTCCGGCAGCCGGCTTGAAGTTGATCTCGCCGGAGCCCTCGAAGAAGATGCCGCTGCCGAACGCGGAGCCGTTCCCGGCGTTGCCGCCGCCTGTGCCGCCGGTCACCGTACTGCCGTCGATTGTGAGCGGACCAGTGACCGTGATCATGCCGCCGCCTTGCACGAACACGGCGCCACCGAGACCTGCGCCGCCGCCACCACCGGCGCCAATTGGGATCTCCGACAGCGGATCTCTCACGCCGCCGGCGCCACCGCCGAATCCGCCGCTGGTCGGCTGACCGAAACTGCCTCCGCCGCCACCTCCGTACCCGCCGTTGCCTTCTGCAGCCCCGCCGCCGCCAAATCCACCATCACCTGCGGAGCCATCGGTTGCGCCGCCGCCGCCGCCACCAAATCCGCCCGAGCCGCCGAATCCGCTCGCGGCACCCACTCCGCCGACACCGCCACCGGCGCCACCGGCGCCGCTCGAACCTCCTCCACCACCGTTGACGCCGCCCGGCGATCCGGAGTCCCCTCCAGATGCCCCGCCGGTCAACGTGCCGACACCACCGGCGGAACCGCTTCCACCGCTCGCACTCGATCCGAAGCCGCCGCCGCCGCCGCCGCCGTTCATCCCGCTGCCGCCGGCGCCACCAAGACCACCGCCGCCCCCCGGGCCAAAGATTGCCGGATCGGCAGCACCGCCAGCGCCGCCGGTCGCGCCGCCGGAAACGAACGCGACGTTGCTGATCGTGACGTTCGCTTGAGTACCAACGAACAGCGCGCCGCCGAGGCCCGCTCCACCGCCGCCGCCGTTGTTGCCCGCGCCTCCTGCTCCGCCAGTGGCAACCGCGTTCGCAATCGTGAGGTTCTGGATCGTGACGTCGATCAGCGTCGGGATACCGCGCGGGCCAAACGCGGCAACCGTCAGTCCGCGATACGTGTTGTCGCCCGACAGCGTGTGTCCGGCGCCATCGATGGTGATGCTGGTTGCGATCGAAGGCAGGTCGGCGCCCGTCAGCGTGATGTTGGCGTCGAAGACGATGGAGTCGCCGGGGTTCGCGGACGTCAGTGCCGCCCGGAGCGACGCGTCATCGGAAACAAGATGGGTCGTCTGGGCCAGTGCTGGTGCGCCAACTCCAAGGACAATCGCCAGGAGGACAAGGCTCACGCTGGGGAATCGAGAGCGCAGTGGCATAACTCGGCAGTATGCCATATCCGTACCTGATCAATAGCGGCGATCGGAAGAGCGAGAAGGGACCTTTAGCTGGTCGCGAACTGGCGCAGCGCCTGTTCGATGTGCGCCGAGTGATGGCGGCAGTGCCACGAATACATCGTGATGCATTCGTCGATCGTCACCGTTCCCCATTCGGGATGGACAAACGCACGGCCCAGGGTCTCCGGCGGCAGCGCGCGCAGGAAGGTAATCAGCCGGTGATGAAGTGCCTCGATCAGCGCGAGAGAAGTCTCCACTGGGGCAGACTTTGCCTCGGGCAATTCCGCCCACAGATCTTCGTGGTACGTCCTGACCGTCGGTCGATCTTCGGTCGCGGCGAGCTTCATACGCACGTAAGCGTTCACGTGACTGTCCGCGATGTGATGCACGACCTGCCGGATCGTCCAGCCGCCGGGCCGATACGGCGTCTCGAGCTGCGCATCGTTCAAACCACCGACCAGCGACCGAAGCCGCGCGGGCAGCCCTTCGATGATCGCCAGATGTTCGGCACGCTCGCGCGCGCTGACCGGTTCCGGATGCCGCGGCTGCCTCCCGACCGGGTAACGCAATCGTTCGAGTTCGTCAGTAGCCATCGCTGCAAGTATTCACAGGAGTTAAGGAGATCAGGAGGTCCATTTTAGAAATGCCTCCTGTTTCTCCTGTTCTCCTGGAACTCCTGATCTCTTGTGAACTACACCGCCTTGGCGTCGAGCTCGATCTTGAGAGACCCGCGAAGCGCGTTCGACACGGGACATTTCGATTCCGCTTCCCGCGCGACCTCGGCGAATTGTTCCTTGGGAATTCCCGTGAGGCCGCGCGCGGTGACCGACAGCTTCGACGTCGTGATCGTGATGCCGCCTTCACCCTTGTCAGCCGTTACCGTTGCCGTCACGTCGGTCTTGCTGATCTGGCCTCCCTTGCGGCCGACGGTCGCGTTGAGCGCCATCGCGTAGCATGCCGCGTGCGCCGCGGCGATCAGTTCCTCCGGGCTCGTTTGCCCTTCCGCGTCACCCACGCGCCGCGGAAACGACACGGGGAGCGTGAACGCGCCGCTTCCGGCCTTCGCCTGTCCCTTGCCTTCCATCAGCGAGCCTTCCCAGTTGACCGTCACATTGCGCGAGAACGTCGCCATTCGATCTCTCCTATTACTGTTAGCAGGCTGCCGAACAAGAGATGGTCAGCCTGCGCGTCAATGCCAAATGCCCAATGGAGTATTGGCATTTGGCCTTTGGCCTTTGGCCTTTGGCATTCGGCCTTTGGCATTCGGCATCTGGCATCTGGCATTCGTCATTCGACATTGACTCGGCGCCCGCAGCGATCACATGGGGCGCCTCTCTTTAGCGGTGACGCCCAGCTGCACGATCGTGCCGACGAGGCCGAGCGCGAGCCAGGCGATGAGAATCCAGCGCTGGCCTGGCGCGGGATTCATCGGGTACGCCAGCCAGACATTGTTGTGCGCGGTGGCATCGACGGCAAGGCGATTCCCGGCCAGCGCAAGCCCGCCGACAATGGTCGTCCACGCGCCGCCAAAAGCGGTGGCGCCAACGATCACGTAGCGCTGCAGCGCGAGTGCGCCAAGCGCACCGGCCACTGCAAACAGAATCACGATGAATGCGTTCGGCTCGCTGCCGAGCGACGCCCAGATCAAGCTGGCGACGAGTGCGCCAATGCCGGCGCCGAGCAGCGCGACGCCAACGAAATACGCGCCAATCAGGATCAGCGCCCCGACGACGCCGCCGACGAGAGCAGCGACGATCATCCACACCGTGTGCTCGGTGCCCATGGCGGAGCTCGCCAGCAGCCCGCCGAGGACGAACCCGTAGATGCCGAGCACGATGCGGAACACGCGATAGCCGGCGAAGCACGAAATGACGCCCCCGACGAGGAGGACGATCGCGGCTGGTGTCTGGAACGAAGCCGGCAGCATGAAACTGCGATTATAGTCGTTGGAAGACATGCGCCGTCGATTCAACGTCACCGCCCTCATCACCGCGGCCGCCGGCCTGGCGCTGCTCGCGTGGGTGGTCGAGTATGTCGGCGTTGCGCAGATTGCCGCCGACTTCCGGCAGGTTGGATGGGGGCTGATCGCGATCATCGCGATCGGCGGCTTGCGGTTCCTGATGCGCGCCGTTGCGTGGCGGCTGTGTCTCGATCCGCCGCATCGGCTTGCCCTGTCCGATGCGTTTTCCGCGGTGATCTGCGGCGATACGATCGGCAATCTCACGCCGCTCGGACCGCTCGTGGGGGAACCGGCCAAGGCCGCGTTCGTGCGCGGTCGCGTGCCGCTCGGTCCGGCCGTGACAGCGCTTGCGATTGAAAACGTCCTCTACACGTTGTCCGCCGCGGCCATGATTGCCGCCGGCATGGTTGCGTTGCTCTTCCGGTTCGAACTGCCCGCCGCGCTCAGGGACGTCGGCGAGGTCGCGATCGCCGCCACCATCGCGCTGTTCGCAATCGCGCTCTGGCTGCTGTGGCGTCAGCCCGCTCTCATCAGCCGCGCACTTGGCGTGGTGTCACGTCCGAGCGGCACCGGGCCGCTGCATCGGCATGCGGCGCGCGTTCGCGAGCTCGAGGAACAAATCTATTCGTTCGCGTCTCGTCATCGGGTTGCGCTGCCCGCGATCGCTTCAGCAGAGACGGGCTTTCATGCGCTTGGTGTCGCTGAGATCTACCTGACGTTGTGGCTGCTCTACGGCGCGCCACCTTCTCTACTGACGGCGTTCATCCTCGAAACCACCAACCGCTTAATCACCGTCGTCTTCAAGTTCGTTCCGTTGCGGCTGGGAGTCGACGAGGCGGCCACCGGTCTCTTCACACAGGTGCTCGGCCTTGGCGCAAACACCGGCGTCACGCTCGGCATCGTCCGCAAGGCGCGCGTGCTTGCGTGGACGATCGCGGGTGGCATTCTCCTGACGCGGGAGGGCTTGGTACCGCGCAGCCCGGAAGTCCCAGAGGGTCAGCAATAACACACCACGGAAGGACACGGAAGGACACGGATCAGTCGGTGCTATTTCGTGACGCAGGGCACGGAGCGTGCAACGGCGCCACGGTGATGACCCGAAACGGGCAATAAGATCGCCTTACGGCTGTGACGGAAACGCCAGCCGTACAACGTGCGTCAAAAGGTACGAGTAGGGGCGGCACAAGGTTCACGCTCCTGAGATCTGATCGCGCCGGCGTCCCCAGCCGGCAGACTCGAGGGTTGTGGTGAACGCAATCGTGCTGGCTGCCGGCAATGGAGACCGATTTCGCAATCGGACGCGCGACTCGAAGCTGCTCCACCCTCTGCTTGGTCAACCGCTGCTGCTGCGTACGCTCGACTCGGCACGCGACGCGGGCGTCAGGACCATTACCGTCGTCGTCGGCTACCAGGCCGATCGCGTACGTGCTCTCGTGGAAGCATCGGCCCCTTCAGGCGTCAAGATCTCATTCGTATTGAATCCCAACTGGCACCTCGAGAACGGCGTGTCGGTGCTCGCCGCGCGTTCTTCGATTCACACGGAGCGATTCGCCGTGCTGATGGGCGATCACGTGTTCGAACCGGCGGTGCTGAGGCGCCTCCTGCAGTTCTCAATGGCTCGTGATGAGTCGGTGCTCGCAGTCGATGCGCGGCCGGTGCCGGCGGCTGTCGCGGCCGAAGCCACGAAAGTCCGCCGTCACGGTTCGCGTATCGTTGCTATCGGGAAGGATCTCGTTGAATACGATGCGCTGGATACCGGCATGTTCGTGTGCTCGCCGATGCTGTTCGACGCGCTCGAAGCCTCGCGAGCGGCCGGCGATACGACGTTGAGCGGCGGTATTCGGCAACTCGCGACGCGCGGGTTGATGCGTGCCGCCGAGGTCGGCGACGCTACCTGGTGCGACATCGATACGGTATCGGACCTCGAGGCGGCCGAGTCCGCCCTCGGAGCAACAGCCGAACGCGCATGACGCCAGCACGACGCCGGGCGCTCATTTCGTTTGGGGCCCTCGCCACCGGGTGCGTGCTGTTTCTCGCCACGCTGTATTACATCGATTTCCAACTCGTATTCGCGTCGGGACGGAAGCTCGGCCTCGCGTTCGCGCTTTCGCTCGTCGCCAGCGGGCTCTGGCACCTGGCGCGCACGTGGGCATGGGCGTGGTGTTTCAAGCGTCCGCGGCGCGTGCGGTTCGGACGGCTCGCTCGCGTGCGGCTCGCAGCCGAGGCCTTCAGCTACCTGACATTGCGTGGAATCGCGGGTGAGCCGCTGAAGATCGTCCTGCTCACCGACGAGGTTGATGCGCGCGAAGCCACAGCCGCGGTTGCACTCGAGCGGCTCGCCTACATGGTGGGGACAACGCTGATTGTCGGGATCGGGTCGCTCATCGCCCTGTTGGTCCTGCCGCTGACGCCCGTCTGGTTCAGGGTGTTCCGCGCGTTCGCCATTGCGTCAGCTGTGATCGCGTTCCTGACGGTGCTCGTGCTCACCGGTCGCGGAACGTACATGGCGGGAGCGCTGTGCCGCATCGATCGCGCATGGCACACACGTCTCGCCGACGGGCGCATCGCGCGATTCACGACCGACGTCGAACGGCAACTCCTCGAACTCGTTCGCGGCAACACGGCACGGCTGGCGATGCTGATCGCCTCGACCATCGCGGCATACGTCTGCATGTCAGCCGAGGCGTGGCTGATCCTGCGCGCGATGGATATTCCCATCTCGCTGACCGGCGCGATGACGATCGAGACGTTCTCGCGGGTCGCGAGCTTTGCGTCCGCGTTCATTCCCGCAAATCTCGGAGCGCTCGAAGCGTCCAGCGTTGCAGCCGTCGCAGCGGTTGGTGCCTCGGGCGCGGGCGCGCCACTCGCGCTCGCTCGCCGGCTCCGCGGGCTTTTCTGGGCGGGTCTCGGCCTTGCGATCTATCCGCGCAAGTGGCGCCGGAACCCTGCCGTGACTCCACCCGCGATGCCGCAAGCGAACGAACCTCGCCGTCCGATTCTCCTGTACATCCCGACCGATCCTGCCGTGCACGTGTCGCCGTTCGCACGCATCGCAGGATTGCCGATCGCGGAGCGCGTGCTGCGGTCCGCGATACGCGCGCGTTATCGAAGGGCTATCGTGCTGGTCGACGACACCACCGAAATACCGATGCGCCGGCTGGCGCGTGGCGTCGGTGGGTTCGTCCAGTGTGTGCGCGCGTCACGATGGCGTGACGCGTTGGGTGCTGTCTTGCCCGATGAAGCGGTCACGGCGATTGGCGCAGGGACCGTGGTGTCGCCAGCGCTTCTCGAGGATGCGGTGAACGTTCCAGCCGCGGAAGGTGGTAGCGACGTGCCGGCCGGCCGCACCTGGCCGGTGTCGGGCGTGCTGAGATTGCGGGCGTCGGACGCCATGGTCCCGGAGATCCTTGCCGGGCACCTGCACGCGCGTCTCGTGTCGCGGCCGTCGCTGCCGTCAGGTGGAGATGTCTCGAATGAGCTCGGACGGCTGGTGCTGCGGGTACACGACGATGCGGACTTGATCGCCGCGGAGCAGACGATCCGCCTTGCCAGTTACAAGAACACGGACAACACCCTTGCGCGGTTCAATCGCCGCATGTCGCTGCCGATCAGCATTGCGCTGATTCCAACGCCGCTGACCGCGAACCAGTTCTCGGTGGCGCTGGTTGCCATCGGGTTCTATGCTGCGTGGCTCTTCAGCCTCGGACATTACGGGGCGAGTGTGCTTGCCGCGTTCCTGAGCCTGGCCGCGAGCGTGCTCGATGGATGCGACGGGGAGATCGCGCGGCTGAAGTATCAGGAGTCCGCGCTGGGCTGCTGGATTGAAACGTTTGGCGACTACTCGTACTACATCGCCATCTTCATTGGCATGACCGTGGGCGCTGTGAAGTTTACCGGCATGTCGATCTTCTACTGGTTCGGCGCAGCGGCGCTGGCCGGCACCCTCATTTCGTTCGCGCTGCTGATCTTCCTGAGGAGCAAGATCACCGCCGGACAACCGCAGAAGCTGCACGCCATCGCACGCGAGCGTTTCAAGGCGGAACCGTCCTGGTGGTCGCGGCTCGTCTGGCGGTTGTCATTCTGCGCCACGCGATCCGCGATGCCATACGGGATCATGGTGCTCACGCTGCTCGGGCTTGTTCCACTGCTCGTGGTCCTCGCTGCGATTGGGTCGAATGTGTATTGGATCAGCCTGGTGCTGAAACTGCGGTATTTGCTGGGCGGCGACCAAACAGAGACCGTCGCCGCCTGAGCGGCTCAGGGCTCAGGGCTCAGGGCTTAGGGCTTAGGGCTTATGGCATGACGCCGGATGCGCAACGCGCATCCGGCGTTTTCTTTATGGGATAAGCGTGCGCGTTCAGCCGGAGTTGTAAGCGCGGCGCCCTAAACCCTGAGCCCCAGCCCTTGAGCCGCCTTGAGCCCTGAGCCCTGAGCCGTTACACCTCGCGCCGGCCTTCCATCGCCTTGTGCATGGTGAACTCGTCGGCGTATTCGAGATCGCTGCCGACGGGAACACCCATGGCAATGCGCGTGACGCGGACGCCAAGCGGCTTCAGCAGCTTTGCGAGGTAAATCGCGGTGGCCTCCCCCTCGACGTTGGGATTCGTCGCGAGGATGACTTCCTCGACGCCACCGTTCCCTACACGCGTCAGCAGGCTCTTAATCTTCAGATCGTCGGGACCAACGCCGTGCAACGGCGACAGCGCGCCCATGAGGACGTGATACATGCCGCGGAAATCACGCGTCTTCTCGATCGCGGTGACGTTCTCCGGCTCCTCGACGACGCAGATGACCCGCGCGTCGCGCCCGGGATGCGTGCAGTAGTAGCAGGGATCGGTGTCGGTGATGTTGCTGCAGATGGAACAGTAGGTGACGCGGTCTTTCACCTCGCGCATCGCGTCGGCGAGCCGCTCCACCTCTTCGCGCGGGGTTTTCAGCACGTGAAACGCCAGCCGCTGCGCGCTCTTTGCGCCAATGCCGGGCAGGCGTTGCAGCTGCTCGATCAGCCTGGTCAGCGGATCAGGACGGCTCATCTCTACTCAAACGTTCCTGTGGGGTCGGCAGCTCAGAAGAGACCTGGGATCTTCATGCCGCCCATCATGCCGCTCATCTGCTTCTGCATGGCCTCGTCGGCCTTGCGCTGAGCGTCGTTGATGGCCGCCAGGATCAGGTCCTGGAGCATCGCGACATCATCCTTCGAGACCGCTTCGGGATCGATCGTGAGCGACAGCACCTGCTTTGCGCCGTTGACGACGACAGTCACCATCCCGCCGCCGGCCGTCCCCTCGACCTTCATTTCGTTCATCTGCTTCTGCAGGCGTTCCTGCATCTGCTGCGCCTGCTTCATCATCTGTTGAATATTCATGCGGTTCACCCGGCCTACATCTTCTCTACATCTTTGATTTCGGCAGCGAAGACATCGAGGAGCGCCTGCACCCCTGAATCCGCCATGGCCTGCTGCTTCAGCGCCTGCTGGCGGTCGGGGGCCTGCGGCGATCCGCCCGGCGCATCGGCACCGGTCTCGCGCGACGGTGCGGAAGCCGTGGCGGTCCCTTCGGCCGAGACCACGCTCATGCGGTGGCCCGCAAGCTGTGAGGCCGTCGACTCGAGCCAGGGACGCGTCTGTTCGAGCTGAGACTTCAGCGCACGGTGCTGAGGCGAGAAGACGAACACGACCTTGTCCGCCTCGACGTCGATGCGCTGCGCCTGCGCGACGACGGTTCCATGGAAGAAGCGCTTCGTCTTGCGGATTTCCTCGAGGAACGCGTTCTTCAGGTCGGACGGACCGACTGCCTTGAGTTCGGCGAGCGTTTCCGTTGCAACCGCGGTACTCGAGGGCTGCGGTTTGACCGGCGCCGGCGCAGTCGCCCGCTTCGCTTCGACCGCCTTGACGGTGTTCGCCCTTGCCGCGCCAGGCGCAGACACGGTTGTGGGGCCGGAGGTGGCTCCAGGAATTGATCCCCCAGCAGGCCCGTCTCGCCGAAGCGCATCGCGCGAAGGCGGAAGGTCGGGCGTGCTGCGAGTTAGCACCGGCGCCGGGCCACCCTTCATCTGCTCGATCAGATCCGTCAACGGCACGAGCTTGCGCAGGTGGATCCACCGGAGCAGGGCCATCTCGAGGTGATAGCGCGGCTGCATCGATGCGCGGATATCGACTTCCGCCTTCGTGAGCACGTCAAACGCGCGCATCAAATCCTCGCCGGAGAATTGCCTGGCGAGCGCCAGCAAGGGTTCGCGTTCAGCATCCGCCGCGATCTCCGGATCTGACGCGCGCGAGGGATCGATCGTCAGGACCAGCAGGTCGCGGGTGAGCCGTGCCAGCTCGCGAATCACAAGACGCAGGTCGTAGCCGGATTCGACTGCGCGTCCGGCGAGGGCGAAGACCGCCGTGGCGTCCTCGCGCGCAATGGCGTCGGTAATCTCGATCAGCAGATCGCGGCGCACCAGGCCAAGGACCGTCGTCACGTCGTCGGCCGTGATGGTGTTCCCTGCGAACGCGATCACCTGGTCGAAGGCGCTCTGCGCGTCGCGCATCGAGCCGTCGCCGGCGCGTGCCACCAGCATCAGTGCGCCATCGTCGACGTCGATCTTCTCGGCATCCGCAATCTTCCGGAGCTGGTCGGCAATCTGCTTGACGCCAATGGTCTTCAGCTCGAACACCTGCGAGCGCGACTGGATCGTCGCCGGAACCTTCTCGATTTCCGTCGTCGCCATCATGAAGACGACGTGGGGCGGAGGTTCCTCGATCGACTTCAGCAGCGCGTCGAACGCCTGGTTCGAGAGGCGATGGACTTCGTCGATGATGAAGATCTTGTAGCGGTTGCGGACAGGCGCCATGCCGAGGCCCGCGATGATCACTTCGCGGACCTTGTCGACCTGGGTATTCGTGGCGGCGTCGATTTCGAGCACGTCGATGTCGCGTCCCTGCGCGATCTCGACGCACGCGTCGCACACGCCGCACGGGTCCGCCGTAGGACCTGTTTCGCAGTTCAGCGCGCGCGCAAGAATGCGTGCCGTCGTCGTCTTGCCGACGCCGCGCGGCCCGGAGAAGACGAACGATTGCGCAATGCGCTGCGCGCCAATCGCGTTGCGGAGCGTTTGCGTCACGCCGCGCTGGCCGATGACATCATCGAAACGCTGCGGGCGCCACTTACGCGCGAGAACTTGGTACGACAATGGAGTTGTAGCCTGAAGTCTGGAGTCTGAAGCCTGGGCCAGAATGGATGCACCCGACCGCGATCCGGAGGGCCTGCGGCACAGCACAGGGTCTACTTAGCGCTGCTGCCTTCCGGCCCTGACGCGGTTCGTAGGCTGAACTTGCACAGGTTCCGGACCGCGATCCGGCGCATCCTTTATTTAAGCAGTGTAGCTGCCGCGTGACGGCTGATCAAGCTGAACCCGGCCGTTCACACAGGATATTCGAGCCCCAGGACGCGATCGCCTTCGGCGCTGATGAAGCTGACGATGGCGCGGCGGTGACGGGTCTCGGCGTCGCGAAGGATATTCGCAAACGAGGGCAGCGCGCGAAGCGGGTCCAGCGCCGGATCGCCGACGATGACCGGCACACAGAAGAAGCCGTCGTTCACGGCGCCGGCCAGCACCTCGAGCGCCTCCGTCGGCTCACCAAGCTGCGTGAGGTGACGCGCGACGTAGAAGCGCCCCTCTGGATCGTGCATGGTTTTGAGCTGCCGGATGAGCGCCAGGCTGCGGTCACATTCACCCCGAAGCAACTGGAGCAAGGCGACCGAGTATTTCACGAGCAGGTGGTCCACGGACTGGTCCAGGGTCTCGAGCACCGCAATCGCCTGATCCCGCCGGCCCAGCGACGCGAGTGCCAGGGCACGCATGTAGGGCTCGGTCGTGAGCTCGAGTATCTGCTCGTACTCGCCTCGCATGAAATACGTCTGTACCGCACTCGTCCGAATCGACGGGTCGAGGCGGCGGGCGTGCTCGCCGGCCGCCAGCGACGCGCGCAGCAGGCCGCAATACCGCGACGCATGCAGGAGGCCCGCAAACAGTTCCGGATCGGACGGCCGTTCGCGCGCGCGTCTGACAAGACGGATCATGGCCGCCTCGGAGCGTCCCAGATCCACCTCGAGGTAGGCGTAAGTGTTCTCGGCGGACGACAAATCCGGGTTCAGATCGAGGGCGCGCTTCAACGCGTCCTCTGCATGGGCGAAGTGATTCGTGCCAGGACCTTCAACGTACTTTGCGAGCATCCGGTGAACGCGACCGAGTCCAACCCAACCGGGCGCATAGCGGGGATCGTCGGTCACGCACTGGTGGTACAGATCGAGCGCGGCCCGCCACTGCCGTGTATCGCGGCTCAATTCATTGGCCCGGAGGTACAGCTCGTACGCGCGCGGACTCGACGGGATGTCCTTGTCGAGCATGCGCTGCTCGCGCGCCGTGAGCGGGATAGCGAGCGACTCGAGAATGCGGTGCGTCAGCTCGTCCTGCACGCCGAACACGTCGCCGACCGGCACCTGCGCCGTGTGCGACCACAGCACGGTTCCGCTCGGAACGTCAACGAGCTGCGTTGCGACGCGGAGCTCCGGGCCGCCGCGCAGGAGCGTACCGGTCAGCACGGCATCGACTTCAGCATCGGATGCGACGGACTTCAGGTCGGAATGCGCATTCGCAAACCGCAATGCCGCAGCACTCGATCGGACGGCCAGGGACTGCAGGCCCGACAGGCCGCTCGTGATCGCGTCGGCGAGACTGAACGCCAGAAAGTCGGTTTCCGGATCGGGCCGCAGCACGCGGAGCGGCAGAACGATCAGCCGTGTGAGCGACCGCGTGGCGCCAGGCACGAACGCGTCGGTTACCGCGAGCGCCATCCGGAGATCGCGTGCCATCGCGTCGGCCGATGCGTAGCGGTGCTCCGGTTGCTTCGCGAGGGCGGTGCGAACGATCCGGTCGATCGCGGCAGAAGCCACGCCGGCCAACGGCGGCGGCGGCTCCTGGGAGATCGCGTGAAAGATGTCCGGCAGGCTGCGTCCCGCGAACGGCGGAGTCCCCGAAAGCATCTCGTAGAGAAGCACGCCGGTCGAATACAGGTCCGTGCGCGCGTCCACCGACTGACCGCGCAGTTGTTCGGGCGCCGAGTACAACGGTGTCCCAATGAACATGCCCGGCGACGTCAGGCGCGACAGCGACGTGTCGACGGCGGCTGAGGTCGACGCAACCCCGAAGTCGAGCAGCTTCACTCCATGTGGCGTGAGGAAGATGTTCGAGGGCTTCAGATCGCGGTGGACGATGCCCTCGCGGTGCAGCGCGTCGAGGCCGGCCAGCATGGCAAGCGCCACACCGACGGCTTCGGACGCAGGCATCGGGCCGCGCGTCAACCGCGCGGCGAGCGCCTCCCCCTGGAGCAGCTCCATCGCGAGGAACAGCTCTCCTTCGTCCTCGCCCAGCTCGTAGAGCTGACAGATATTTGGATGGTTCACCCGCGCCGCGGCGCGCGCTTCTCGCTCCAGGCGCTCGTACGAGGCGATCTCCGGGCCGGAAGGACGCAGCGTTTTGAGGGCAACGGGACGGGCCAGGCGGTCGTCGAAGCCGGAATAGACGACACCCATGCCTCCCTCGCCAAGGGTGCCGGTAATCCGAAAGCGTCCCAGCCGATCGCGCACGCTTTGCAGCGTATCGCGGCTTCGGGCGCGAACCAAACAGCATCGCGGACAGGCCCGCCCTCGTTGTCCCATTCCATTCGAGGCAACCAGCGAATCCGTTCTGATTGTCACGAATGAATCACGCGAAGGCGCCAAGGCGCCGAGCTGCATGCGTGCGGAGAAGACAACTGAAGAAGCGGCTGACAGTGGTGCATCGCCAGGCCCGCGCTTCGCGCGGGCTGCGATGCGCCAGTCCGCAGCCCTTCTCTCCGGGCTCCGCGACCTCTGCGTCTCAGCGTGAGATCGTCTTCTCCGCACGCTACCTCGCACTGCCGCGCGCGACCATCGAGGCCAGCGGCCTGCCTCGTGCTGACCACGGGCTGACCGCCGACGAACGCTTCAACTCGCCGGTTCGGTCTTCTGACAGACACTCAGAAATGTATCCCGCGGGTGATTCGTGTAAATCCCGCAGGCAGCGGTCCGGTCAAATACGAGCATTCCGAGTGGCACGCGCGTCGCAACCGGACGCGCGTCATGCTCACACTTCGCGCCCATTGCTCTCATCGTGCCGGGCTCTCGGCGTTCGCGTTCGGACTCACCCTGTGGCTTCCCCAGCACAGCGAGGCGGCAACCATCCGCGTCCCTGCTGATGCCGCAACCATCCAGCAGGCCATCGATGCTGCCGTGGCCGGCGACAGCGTGCTCGTCGCGCCCGGGACTTATAACGAAATCATTACCTTCCGTGGGAAGGCGATCACGGTCGAAAGCGAACAGGGACCCGAGGCCACCATCATCGACGGTGGCGGCGCCGGTTCGGTCGTGACATTCAACTCCGGCGAAACCCGGAACGCTGTCCTCCGGGGCTTCACCGTCCGCAACGGTTTGAATAGCTACAACGGCGGCGGCGTGCTGGTTCAGTTCTCGTCGCCGAGCATCATCGGCAACCGCATCGTGAACAACGGGTCGTGCACCGGCGCCGGCATCTACAGTTACTTCAGTTCTCCGCTCATCCAGCGCAATACGATTTCCAGGAACTTCGTCTACGCGTGCAGCGGCGCCTCGGGCCTCGGCGTCTACATCGGTGGCGATTCTGCCGCCGAACTGATCGAGAACGAGATCAGTGAGAACAACGGGTTCGCGAATGGCGGCGGCGTCACGCTGTTCGCAGCCGGCCGGGCGATCCTGCAGTCGAATGTCATCGCGCGCAACATCGTCAGCGGTTTCAGCCCCTGTGCGCAGGGTGGCGGCATCTGGATGGTCAACAACTCGCAGGCGACGATCGTCAACAACGTGATCACCGCAAACGCGGCCGGCTGTGGAGGCGGGTTCTACTGGGGCGGCACCAGCTCCACGGCTTCCGTGGCTCTCGTGAACAACACGTTTGCCGACAACGACGCGCCGGAGGGATCAGCCATTTACGCAAGCTACGTCGACACGCGACACGTGATCGACAACAACATCGTCGTGGCGAAGGCAGGGCAGACGGCGTTTCTCTGCAGCAATTACAGCTCCGTGCCGTCGCCGGTGGTGAACGCGAGTCTCGTGTTCAGCGCGGGCGGCCAGGCGTACGGCGGAACGTGTGCCGATCAAACCGGACTCCGCGGCAATCTCTCAGTGGACCCGCTGTTCCTCCAACCCGCCTTCGGCGACGTGGCCGGCGACTACCATCTCCAGAACGGATCGCCGGCAATCGACGCTGGCGACAATGCGGCCCCGCATCTTCCGGCGACCGATTTGTCCGGAAATACACGCATTGTCGATGGGAACCTTGACGGCGACGCCCGGGTCGACATGGGCGCGTTCGAATACCGCAACCAGCCGCCTTCGGCGGATGCGGGACCGGATCGGACGGTGCTGGCGGACGCAGCCTGCCTCGCGACCGTTGCACTGAGCGGCCAGGGATCGGATACCGATGGCGATCCCATCACGTTCACGTGGACGGGACCCTTTGGAACGGCGGCAGGCGCCAACGTTTCGGTGACGCTGCCGGCCGGCACGCACGTGATCACGCTGACCGTACGCGACGGCCGCGGCGGCTCCGCATCGGACACACTCGTCGTGACCGTGCTCGACACGACGCCACCGGTGATCCAGTCCGCCGCGGCAACGCCGTCGGTCCTGTCGCCGGCGAAGCATCAGTTGGTGCCGGTCACAATCGACGTG
>JBKOZS010000049.1:0-30603 GCA_046726015.1 Acidobacteriota bacterium | reverse complement strand
ATCCAAAAGGATATACGGTGACGCCCAGACCGTTCCCTGGATGATTGAACTGGAGCACGTTGACGAACGTCTGGCCGTCGGTGGTCCGGTACTGGAATGACTGCAGCCGCGCTTCGTCAACCGGCCTGCCGAGGAGATCCTCGAGTGGATGTTTCTCGAACGAGAGCGTGTGCGAGTACTGCCAGTCGTAACTGATCGTAATGAAATGCTTGCGCGCCTTGGGTGACTGATAGACGTCGCGTTGCGCTGGCATCGCTGGCGGCGTCGTCATGGCCGCGACGAGCCACGCGGCTGAGAGCGTTTGAAACAGCATCCGTTCAAGGATAACGTAACCATGTGAGTGACCGCATCCTCGCGGCCGTCATGACGGCTCCCGAGCAGCCGATCGACATTCGCGAGTATTCGCGGCCCGACCTCCCGCCCGGTTCCGCGCTGCTTCGCACGTCGTCTTCCGAAGTGTGCGGCACCGACGTTCATCTGTGGCATGGACGCCTCGCCGGCGTGCCATATCCGATCATCCCTGGTCACATCTCCGCGGGCGTCATTGATTCGATGCGAGGCCCTCTGAGAGGTATTGACGGCGCGGAGATTCGCGAAGGTGATGCTGTCGTCTTCTTCGACGTCCATCGCACCTGCGGACGGTGCCGCGCATGCACCGTCCATCGGACTCCGACGCGCTGCAGCGCACGGCGCGTGTATGGAATCACCGATCCTGCATCAGAGGGACTCTTCGGAGGATGGGCACAGGCAATTTATCTCGAGCCGGGTGTGGGGCTCGCGCGCTTACCCAGGTCTGTCAGCGTTGACGACTACATCGGCGGCGGCTGTGGGTTGCTGACAGCCGTGCACATCGCAGAGCGCGCGGGCATACGGCTTGGTGATGCCGTCGTTGTACAAGGTACCGGTGCCGTCGGCCTGAGCGCAACCGCGCTGGCCAGGGTCGCGGGTGCTGCACTCGTGATCGCGATTGGCGCTCCGGCGGAACGGCTTCAGCTTGCGCAACGCATGGGAGCGGACATGGTGCTCGATCTCGCATCGACGTCCGAGGTCGAGCGACTCGAGCAGGTGCGCGCTGCCACGCACGGCGAAGGAGCCGACATCGTCATCGAAGCCGCAGGGTCCGCGGCAGCCATTGCAGAGGGACTGAACCTCGCACGCGATGGTGGCCGCTATGTGATTGCCGGTCACTACACCGACGTCGGCGACAGCTCGATCAACGCGCACCGCCAGATCAATCGCAAACATCTCGACATCCATGGCTGCTGGGGCAGCGAGCCGCGTCACTTCTTGCGCGCTCTCTCAATTCTCGAACGCCATGCCGCAACGATCCCGTGGCGCGAGGTTGGCGCCCGCCGTTACGGCCTCGGGCAACTCGACGCCGCGCTGGCGGATGCGGAAGCGATGCGCATTCCGAAGGCCCTCGTGGATCCGTGGGCATGAGACGCCACACCAAGATCATCGCGACGCTTGGTCCAGCGAGCAGCGACCCGGCGACGCTCGATGCCTTGATTGCCGCCGGCGTCGATGTCTTCCGGCTGAACTTCTCCCATGGCACACACGATGCGCATGCCGCAGTGTTCCGCCGCGTTCGTGACGCTGCGTCACGCGCGAAACGCCATGTTGCCATCCTGCAGGATCTCAGCGGTCCAAAGATCCGCACGGGCCGGTTGAAAGGCGGGCAGGCGTTGACGCTTCGTCCCGGAGACGAGCTGCGCCTTGCCAGCGGTGACGAAGAGGGAAGCGCCGGCCGCGTGTTCGTGCGCTACGCGCCGCTGATCACGTCGGCCCGGCCCGGCGACCGACTGCTGCTCGACGACGGCCGCGTCGAGCTCAGAGTCAAGGAGTCGACGCCGCAGGAACTTGTAACGACGGTTGTTAATGGAACGACGCTGGCGGAGCACAAGGGCATCAATGCGCCCGGAGTGAAGCTGCCGGCGAACGCGATTACCGAGAAGGACGAAGTGGATCTGCAGTTCGGCCTCGAGCTCGGCGTCGATTTCGTCGCGCTGAGTTTCGTGCAGACTGCCGACGATGTGCTGCGCGCACGGGAGATTGCCTTGAGCGCCGGCCATCTCGTTCCATTAATCGCAAAGATCGAACGTCCCCAGGCGGTGGACAACTTCGATGCCATCGCCAACGTCTCGGATGGCGTCATGGTGGCGCGCGGAGATCTCGGGCTCGAATGCCCGCTGGAAGAAGTGCCGCGTGTGCAGAAGTTGATCATCCGTCATTCGCGAACGCTCGGCCGGCCCGTCATCGTCGCAACCCAGGTGCTTGAATCGATGCGCACCGAGCCGCGCCCGACACGGGCCGAGGTGAGCGATGCCGCGAGCGCGGTCGATCAAGGGGCGGACGCCATCATGCTCTCGGGGGAGACCGCAGTGGGCGCATACCCGGTCCGTGCGGTAGAAACGCTGGCGGCGGTGATCTGCGATGCGGAGAAGCTTCCTCCCGGCGAAATGGTGCCACCGGAAGTCGAGCTGACGCTCTCCCGCCACGGCCGCGCCATGGGAGAAGCGGCCGTGACGCTGGCGACGACGGGCCAGGCGGCAGCCATTGTGGCAGTCACGCGGCAGGGGAAAACCGCGCAACTCCTCTCAGCCTTGCGTCCCCGCGCAACGATCGTTGCTGTCACGCCGTCGGACGCCATCGCGCGCCGGCTGGCGCTCCACTGGGGTGTTGCGCCGATCGTCTCGCCGCACCGTGAGGTCGCTGCCCTTCAGCAGCCGCTGCGTCAACTCGCTGATATCCCGGCCGGGGCGGTGGTCGTGTTCGTCAACGTCAGCCAGGATCTCCACCGCGAAGACGGGAACTTCATACACGTACAGCAACTCGGCGCGTGAGCGTTATTGTTCAAGATACAGCTTCAACGCGGCCAGCGACGATCGCCAGCCACCCGCAACCACGGTGTAGTAACGGCGCCAGCGTGCCCCTTCCTCGAAACCGGTTTGACGCACGCGCAGCCGGCACGCGGGACCGTCCATCCGGCAGCTTATTGAGAGGGCCATCGGGCCGATCGGATCTCCTTCCGGCGGAATCCACCACGCGTTCCCGATGAACAGCTCGCGTCCGGGGATGTACTCCATCACGGTCCCGTGGAATATTCCGCCCAGGTGACCGAGCACTTCATCGGCCTCCACCGCGGGCGCCCATTCGACCGCAAACACCCCCATGACGCGTGACGTTGTCACCGATCGCGTCACGCGCCACCACACCGCCAGCGCTTCCGGCTCGACGAACGCCGCGAGCACGCGCGTGGGCGCAGCATTGATGAGCATCGTGTAATCGAACTCGGGCGGGGGGGCCGGCATCACATGTACACTGTAGGTCATGTCGACCGAGCGGCCCCAGGCGGATGAGAGCTGGGACGAGCACTACGCAGACGAGAGAGATGCCGCGTTTCTCTATCGCGCACTCGCGGGTGTCGAGAAGGACCAGGAACGACGCGATCTCTTCGGCCGGCTCGCCGTTGTTGAGGACCAGCACGTGGCGCGCTGGGAAACGCTGTTCGCCCAGGCGGAACGGCCGTTGCCCCGCTACTCGACCTCGCGTCGCACGCGGATGCTGGCGTGGGTCGCAAAACAGTTCGGTCCGTCGAGCGTCCTCCCCTTGATCCTCGCCGAAGAAGGGCGCGAAGTGCAGGCGTACCTGGGGCTGGCGCGTCATTCCACGAACCGGCAGACCCACGAAGCGGCGGTCGACATCGCGTCCGAGTCCGCAGTGCACGCGCGCGAGCTGTCGGAGGTGATGGGACGCGAAGGGGAACCGTGGCACGTCGGCGGCGCCGGCGGCATGCTGCGCAGCATCGTTTATGGGTTCAACGATGGCCTGACAGCAAACTTCGGCCTGGTCGCCGGCGTCCTTGGCGCTGATGTCGCTCCCCACGTCGTCATCATCAGCGGCCTCGCGGGCGCCTTTGCCGACGCGCTCTCAATGGGATCGAGCGGTTACCTGGCCGCGAAGAGCGAGGCTGAAGTGCAGGCGCACCAGATCGAAATGGAGCGCCACGAGATGCGGCTGATGCCGGATCTCGAGGAAGACGAACTCGCACTGATCTACGAGGCGAAAGGACTGTCCAGGGAACGCGCGCGGGAAACCGCAAAGGCGATGATGCTGGATCCCGCGCGTGCGCTTGAAACGCAGGTCCGCGAAGAGTTGAACATTCACCCCGCGGAACTTGCGCCGCTCAAGGACGGCGTCGTCACCGGCACCGCCACCGCGGTTGGCGCGTTCATTCCCATCGCGCCGTTTCTCTTCATGTCGCACGACACCGCGGTGTGGATGTCGCTCGCCGTCAGCATGCTCGCGCACTTCGCGATCGGCGCGGCGCGCAGCCTGTTCACCGGGCGCAGTGTCTGGGCGAGCGGCCGCGACATGTTCCTCGTCGGATTCGGCGTCGCGGCCGTAGGCTACGTGATCGGGGAGCTCATAACGCGGTTTCTCTAGCCGTTATTCCGCAGTTAAGACGTTCGGCGGAGTGTCTGCACGTACGTGACGACCTGCCAGATCTGATCCTTCGACAGTTCGTCCTTGAACGCCGGCATCTTGGGCTTCTTGCGTCCGTTCAGCACCTTGTAGAACACCACTCCGTCCGGATTGCGCGCGGCGCGGCGTGCCACGGTAAGATCCATGTCCTGCTGCGCGTCGGGATCCGCGTCCTTCCCGTCGCCAAGTCCGCCGGGTCCGTGGCAGCGCTCGCATTTTTTCTTGAAAACCTCTTTACCAGCCGCGACCGTGGCCGCGTCCGCCGTCAGCGGGTTCTTCTCGTCCTTGGCGGTGGGCGGCAGCGTCCATCCACCTGGACGACTCCCGTCGGTCTCTTGCTGAGCCTGTCCCACGGTAGCGAATGTCATCGCGAGGATGTATACGAGGAGTGCAACTGGAATGACATTGACCTTTCGGAGCATACAAGAATGATACATTTTTTCGAGCATGCATAACCAGCCGCTGGCGTACCACGACCTGGACTTTCTCGAAAGCGACGAAGCACGTCCGATCCGGATCCTCGCGGAGTACCTCGAGCCGCTGCGCCGGTTCAGGGATCAGAACATCCAGGACACTGTCGTGTTCTTCGGTTCCGCACGAGTGCATAGCCGGGTCAACGCCGAGCGTGCGTTGCAGAAACTTCGCAGCGGAAAACGCGGACCTGACTATGCCACCGCGCTGAAGCGGAGCCGCAAGGCGCTCGAGTGGTCGCGGTACTACGAGGATGCGCGCGAGCTCGCCAGGCAGCTCACCACCTGGAGCCTCTCGCTCCAGTCTCCACGGCATCGCTTTGTCGTCTGCTCCGGAGGCGGCCCCGGCATCATGGAAGCGGCCAATCGCGGCGCGTACGAGGCGGGCGGGAAGACCATCGGCTTGAACATCCGCCTGCCTTTCGAGCAGGGGGCCAACCGGTACATCACGCCCGGGCTGCATCTCGAGTTTCACTATTTCTTCATGCGGAAGTTCTGGTTCGCCTACCTGGCGAAAGCGCTCGTGGTCTTTCCTGGTGGATTCGGCACGCTCGACGAGCTGTTCGAGATCCTGACGCTGGCTCAGACACAGAAGCTGTCCAAGCAGATGTGCGTGATCCTTTACGGCCGGGAATATTGGGGACAGATCCTGGACCTCAAGCCCATGGACGAATGGGGCGCGATCAATGCATCAGATCTCGAGCTGATGAAATGGGTCGATTCTCCTGACGAGGCGCTCGAGCAGCTGCGCGGGCACCTCATGGAGTTCCACCTCGTGCCGGAAACCGCCCAGGAGAATCGCGCGCCGGGCATTGCGAAAACACGCGGCTGAGGACGTCTGTATGGAACGCGAAGAACGCGAACTACTGATGGCGCAGTACAAGGACGGCTACCGCGTAGTGAGCGAGGCGCTGTTGAAGATCTCACCGGAGGAGCTCGACGCGCGTCCTGCACCCGGCAAGTGGTCCACGCGGGAGATCGTGCATCATCTTGGCGACAGCGAGATGACGGCGGCCGTGCGGTTCCGCCTGCTGCTCGCGGAAGACCGTCCCACGATCAAGGGCTACGATCAGGACGAATTCGCGCGGCGGCTGCACTACGAGCGTCCGCACGAAGCGTCGCTCGAACTGTTTCGCGCCGCGCGCGCAGGCACCTCGGAGTTGATGGCGTGCCTGACCGAAGCCGACTGGCTGCGAGAGGGCACCCACACGGAAGTCGGCCACTTCGGCCTCGACACGTGGCTCCGGATCTACGGACCGCACGCACATCGTCACGCGGATCAGATCCGGATCGCTCGCGGGTCGCTAAAGAAATGATTGGGGGACGCGGCATCTCCTCTAGTACAGCAAGAACTTCTGTCGCAGCTTCCCGAACGCTTCTTCGTCCCGCGCCCAGTCGGCGGTGACCACCGCGGCGTCTTTGCCGCCGTCGACCGCGCATCGCAGCCGATCGGATCCGTAGAGGATGTCGATCGGCGGTTTCTGGTATTCGTACTCGTACGGCGGGTCGCGCCACAGCTTCTGCTGCGGTGCTTCCCGGTGGAACTCGACCAGCATCTCCACCGCCGCGCGCATCGGCGCAAACGTGTCGCGGTTCGTCACGTGGAGCTGGCACCCACCGCACAGCGTCTGCGCGTGTTTATGAAATGTCGGTTCGAAGAATGCGGGACGGAAAAACACGCCCGGAAGGCCACGCGCATTCATCTCGTCGGCAAATCGCTCCCCGTCAATCCCCGGCGCCCCGATCATTTCGAACGGCTTGTTGGTGCCTCGTCCCTCCGACAGGGTCGTTCCCTCGAACAGCACCCCGCCCGGATACACCACCGTGGTCTCGATCGTGGGGATGTTTGGTGAGGGCGGCACGAATGGCAACCCCGTCTGGTCAAAGTACATCGACCGTTTCCATCCGTCCATCGGGACCACGTCGAGAGAGGCGTTGATGCCGAAGTGATCGTTGAAGAGCCGCGCGCTCTCGCCAATCGTCAGGCCGTGCCGCATCGGAATCGCGAACTGCCCGACGAACGACGAGTAAGCCGGATCGAGCGTCGCCCCCTCGATGCGCTCTCCGCCAATGGGGTTCGGGCGATCGCAGACGATCACGTGGATGCCGTTCTTCCGCGCCGCCCGCAGGCAGTTCGCCGCCGTGTAGATGTAGGTGTAGATGCGGGTGCCGACGTCCTGGAGATCGACGACGAGCACGTCGACCTCCGCGAGCATCTCCCGGGTCGGCTCACGCGTTTCGCTGTACAGCGAGTGCACCGGCACGCGCCGCTTGGCGTCGCGGGCGTGCGGCGACTCGATCATGTTTTCCTGTAGATCGGAGTGGAATCCGTGCTGCGGCCCGAAGAGCGCCGTCAGCCTCCAGTCCCCCTCGCCCGGGTTGGCGAGCCGATCGGCGGAGTGGCGAAAGGCGCTGTCAATCGACGCCGGGTTACAGACAAGGCCGACACGGCGTCCGGCGATCAGATCGCTATCGGTGCCGTCGAGCAGCCGTTCGATACCAAGACGCACGGGCATCTGCGGATTATAGCGTGCGGGATCTCGCGCCACCGCGCGCGCGGGCGACGAGATGACGCGCGATGGCCGCGGCCGTCAGCGCGTCGCCATAGTTGTTGCAGCGGAACCGATACGCGGTCTCGCGATCGTTGCGAATCAGCAGTACGTCTCGCTCGGCCTGTACGACCTCCGCAGCCGCATGCCACGCGAGGGTCGTCGGCCGCACGCCACCGGCAAA
This sequence comes from Acidobacteriota bacterium, assembly GCA_046726015.1. GTDB lineage: Bacteria > Acidobacteriota > Vicinamibacteria > Vicinamibacterales > 2-12-FULL-66-21 > QHWT01. Next base: position 22,915 of record JBKOZS010000049.1, on the reverse strand, counting down.
CACCGCGCGCGTTGCCGTCAGCAGCAGACGGCCGGTCGGCTGCGCCGCGTCTTCCGGCATCGACACCGGCGCACTGAAATGGCATGCGTCGGCGCCAACGACGCGGTGAGCGGTTTCAAGGTGAGGGAGGCGTCCCCCGGCAAGATCGCTGGTCAGCGCAATCAATCGCTCGAGCCCCTCGAGCATCTCCTCTTCGATCTCGATGTCGTCCGCCAGTGGCGGGTCGAGATGCAGCGCGCTGCGCAGCCGCTCGAGTGCCGCCGCATCCGGCTTGGTGACCGCTGCGGTCCATTCACGCCGCCACGCGTCGAGTTTTCCGTTGCCTCGTGCCGTGGAACCCTTCAGCCATCCGAACAATCTCATGCGCTATTTCGATTATCCCGCGAACTGTCGTGGCAAGGGAAGGCAGAGCTTGAATTCATGCTCCTCATCGGATTCAATGACCGCACAACTCAGCTTCAACAACGCAGGATGGCCTTGGAGCCACTATGGCGCGCTCAGAAGCACCGCCGCAAGGACGACGGCCAGGTCGACCGCCCGTGCATGAAGAAGCATGGACGAAGGTCACGGTCGTACTCTTCAATCGGCAAATCGTCTTCCTCGATCGTCTCGCGGCCAACATCCGCGCGCACAGCGGCGCTGCGATCAGTCGCGCGCAACTGATCCGCGCGCTGCTCGATGCCGTGGCCGACGCGGATGTCGATCTCACCTCGTCCATGTCCGAAGCGGATCTGAAAGCCACGATCCTCGCGCGCCTTGGACGGCTCAGTGCTGAATCGGAAGAGCAGGTGACCGGCGACGGTTGACCCGCCTTCGCGCCGCAGGCGGAGCTTACCCGTCGCGCGACTTGTCCACCGTAGCGCGCAGCGCGAAGGTGGAACAAGCTCTTCGTCCGTCCTCCGCCTTCCGTCTTCCGTCTTCGCCCGCCGATCTACCATTGACGGATGCGGGCCCTTCTTCTCGCCGCTGCCGTCCTGTGGGTCTTTCCTCAAGGTGCAACGGAATACGTCCTGGTGAAGCAAGGGTCGAAGGAATACCATCGGCCCGGATGCGAAGTCGTCCGCGACACAACCAACATCGTCGCGATGACGCGCGCGGAAGCGGAATCTCGCGGGCTGAAGCCGCACGCGGCGTGCGATCCTGCCAACACCAGGGAAGCGAAGCCGGCAGTGCAGTACGTGTTCGTGGAACCGGGAGGGAAGCTGTATCACCGCGAGACCTGCTCGAAGCTAGGCAGGAAGCGCGAGCGGATCACGCTCGACGCCGCGGGGAAAAAGTACTGGCCCTGTTCCGTGTGCAAGCCGCCGATCCGTAAACGCGCCGCATGACGGAGGTTGCGATCCTCGTCGGGCTGCCAGGCGCGGGCAAGTCGACGTTCTATCGCGAGCGGCTCGCTGCGACCCATCGTCACGTCAGCAAGGATCTACTGAAGAACGCAAAGAACAAGCAGACGCGGCAGGACGCGCTCGTGCGCGAGGCGCTCACCGCGGGCGAGTCCGTCGCGGTCGACAACACCAACGTCTCGCCAGCAGAACGCGCGACCGTCATTGCCATCGCGCGCGAGCTCGGCGCGCGGATCGTGGGCCACTACATCGAGGCCGCCACGCGCGAAGCGGTCGCACGAAACGAGCGAAGACCGGAGAAGCAGGGAAGGGTGCCGAAGGTGGCTATCTTCACGTGCGCGAAACGCCTGGTCCCGCCGTCACTCGCGGAGGGATTCGACGAGCTGCACACCTGGCGGGTCACGCAAGGCGGCCGGTTCGTCGAAACGACACACTCGGCGAATCACTAAATCGAACCGTCGACGAGCCTCGGAGCTCGGGCCTCGACGGACCTCGGGGCCTCGGACCTCGGGCGCCGGACCTCGACGGACCTCGGACCTCGACGGAACTCGGATCTCGGACCTCGGCCTCTCGGCACGCCAGCGACGCGTCAGTCCCCGCTCGCGCTCCCGGCCCGGCGCTTCGCCCGTGCCGCGGCATTCGGGAACGCTACGATCTTGGCCTGGCGCTTGGGGCGCGCGACGAGCCACGTCCGCCCGCACGCTTCGCATTCGTATTCATGCAGCTCGTGGACGGGCAGCCTGGCTTTGATTTGAGAGGACTGGCAGAACGGGCAAAGAGTGGGACCAGGCATGAGGGGGTTTTTCCGAGACGACGCAATCCCAGTGTTTTTCGCCGCCTGCCCCGATTGCAAGCACAATCGGAAGGGCGGCCAACCATCTGTAAGCCAGTCGTTTAGGCTTCTCGCAGTAGCCCGTCCGTTTGTGCGCCCCGAACCTTCAGGCCACCGCCTCTTTGCAGTACTGGACGCACTTAGCGATCTCGGCCATACGATCGGACCCCGCCGGAGCCGGGTATTCGTATTCGATCGTCGCCTGGATATTCCACTTCTTGTCGCGCAGGAGCCGCAGCACATCTTTTATGGGCGTGTCCCCTTCGCCGAACGGCACGTTGGGCCCCTTGTTCTTCTTGCGGTCCTTCACGTGAAGGTGCGTGATGCGGTCGTGATGTTGCGTGATGAACGGCACAGGTGACGTGTTCGTGCCGGCGACGAAGTGCCCGATATCCACGTTCGCGCCGTTGTACTTCGACTGGCTGAACGCGGTCTCCCAGTGTTCCGGTCCGGTTTCCGCGTGGCCGTGATAACCGACCATCAGCTTGTGCTTGTCAGCGAACTCGCCGACGCGCTTCGTTCCGTCCGCGGAGATCTCGCACGAGATCGCGCGCGCGTCCATGGCCTTCGCGAGGTTGAACGCGTAGTCGAGGACCTCGTCCGACATGTTGTAGATGCCGTCGAACTTCACGATCTCAATGCGCACGCCCGCATCTTCCCACTGCTTGCGTAACGCCGACGCTTTCTCCATCGACGCGGCGAGTCGCGGCTGCTTCAAGGCCTCGACATCGGCCTTCTGCGAGGCACGGCGCAACAGCTCGGTCGGCACACCCATGAATGCTTCAATCGGCTGCGATCGCAGTTCAACGGCGCTGATCCCGAGCTGAACGCAGTTGCGCAGCGTCTCGTCGGCGCTCATCAGGTTGTTGCCGAAGCTATACGGCACGTTCAGTCCAATCTGGACGCCGTTGAACTTCGAATTTGGTTTCGTTTGGAACGGGATGAGCGATGCCGCGGGCACCGCCAGTGCCATCTTACCGAGTTCGCGTCGTGTATACAGCATGCCGACATCCTAGTCGCAACCGGCTTGCGTTGTCATGGTGGTCGCATTCGCCCCGCGACCCTGATTACGCCACGTCGGCACTCTGAAGCCAGTCCAGCGCCGCATCGTCGTTCTTGAACACTTCGACCTGTGCGCCTCGCGCGTCCGCCTGCAGCGCGATCATCTGCGCAATGCCGAAGTGCGTCCCCGAGCGCGTCACGAACGCGAGTCGACGGCGTCCGAGAAAGCTGACGAATTCCGCCGCGAAGCTGCGTACCTCGGCGGCGGTCGCGTTGTACTCGATGCCGTTCACATCGACGAGGACTCCTTCGACGGGGCTCGCGGTGACCTGCTGTTTAATCGCCTGGATGCCTTGCCAGGCTTCGTCTGGATTTGAGGGTGCGCAGAACCGCGCCAGGAGGATACGGTCCTCTTCCAACAACTCGACGCCGAACGCCATTTTCGTCACTCCAACACTCGTTCGCCGCGATCGTGACGTGCGTTCGACGCGCGCGCGAAGCCCATCGATAGAACCCGGGGTGGGGACAAAAGTACCGGCGGGGATGCTAGCCCACTCGGTCTGTATACGGCAAGTATCCGCTATGACCGTTGGAAATCGCCGGCGACGGCGCGTGCGCGGCGCGAAGTAATCTCGATTGGTGACGCGCACCGTCCGTGTGTCGCTCCTCGTCATCGGTCTGAGCGTGGCCGCCATTCTCGTCTCGCGTGCCGGACCCCGGTTCGTTTGGGGGATGCTCGTCCGGACGGGCTGGAGTTTTGTGCCCTTCATCCTCGTTTACGGCCTGCAGGTGTGCGTTCGGGCCGCTGCCCTGTCGCGAACCCTTCTCGGCAGACATGTGCCCTTTGCAGACGTGCTGCGCATCCGGTTCATGGGCGAGGCCGTGGAGATGCTTACGTTCACGGGACCGTTTCTCGCGGAGCCCGCGAAAGGATGGCTCCTGACGCGCCGGGGGGTACCAACGGCCGATGCGTTCGCGGCCATCGTTACCGAATACCTGCTCTACACCGTCACGTCTTCAGGGTTGGCGATTGTCGCGTTGTCGCTACTGCTGGCGCGCGGGACGCTTCCGCCAGGCGCGCAATCCGGCATCGTTGTGGTCATCGCGCTCACGATCGCGTTCCTCGCCGCGTTCACGTTCGCGACGATCACCGGCATCGGCCTGATAGTGCCGATCCTCGGGTTCTCGCGCGTGGTGATCGGCGCCCGACGGGCCGGGCGCGCCGTTCAGGCCTTCACGCGCGTCGAAGACGCGATCATCCGGTTTCTCCACGACCATCGCGCGCGGCTGGCCGAAGTGCTCGCGATCGAGACCGCGGCGCAGCTGCTTCTCGTCCTCGAGATTTGGATCGTGCTTGTTGCGATCGGAGTGCCGCGTTCCTGGGATCAATCGTTCATTCTCGAAGGAGGCGTGAAGTTCGTCGGGATCGCGTTCGCGTTCATTCCGGGTCAGTTCGGCGCATTGGAAGGCGTCTACGCACTGCTCGCCCGCGCGATCGGGCTGCCGGCGGCAATCGGACTCACGCTGGCGCTCCTGCGGCGCGTGCGGGATCTCGTCGCCGCTGCAGCTGGCCTGATCGTATTGGCGGTCTCGGGCGATCAGTAAACGCGGACTGTCACCCTTCACCTGCTCACGGCCCATTCCGAGTCTCCAATCACGCGTTGAAAACATGTAATCAGCGTTTAACGAGACGATAGTTTTTCGTTGAAATTCTTGTAACAACCCGCTTTTCGGTGGTCGCGTTGCAGGCGGCGTAAATGCGGCGTCAACAATTGAATGGCCAGCCGCTTGTCTGCGTGGTTCGCGGCCGCCGCGCCTTTCTTCAAAATGGCATAGGCGGTGATCATTTCGCGCGGAATGAGATCCGTGGCGATGCTGAAATGTTCGAGCGACCGCTGAGTCTGAGCGCCCCAGAGCTTGTCGGCAGGCACTTCGACGACTCCGAGGCTGTCTGTCTCTTTTCGTACGCTATCCATGGTGACTTCGCTATTGCATTCGGGCCAGGGATCTGATTCAGGACGGCTCGTGGCATTACCGAGGCGGATACGCGGTCCAGATGTAGTCCCTCGATGCCACCTTCGTGTGGCACGCATATCCGCATTCGGATCCGGTCACGGAAGGTTTGAACGTCTTGGACCCGGGGTCGTAGTCGAACTGGGCAAATGCCCATCCGTGCGTGTTCGGAAATCTGTCCGAGTCCTTCTCGATAAACGAAAGCGACTTCAGAGTGTCCGGCACCTCGACGAAATACGGCGAGTCTGGATTCTTCTTCTTGATCGCGAGCTCTACCCAACGAAAGTAGGGGAGATGGTGGATTGTGAGAAAGCGCCCGCGCGGAGCGTCGCCGCGGAGGCGCTGACCTGGACGCTGGGCGACCTGTCTAACCGTTAGGGGAGCAGGGCGGCAAGACCCTCGCGCTGAAGGAAGGCCGTTTGTTTCGGGTCGCTCAGCCACTCGAAAATCTCGTCGACGAGTAGCGTGTGCTTGCTCCCGTTCGCTTCGGTTACATCGACGTGAGCCAGCGGGGCGGTGATGTCGTACCCGAGCTGCGAAAAATGCAGCAATGCAAGTGCTGCTCCCTGGAGCGGTGATTCCGCGTTCAGCGTGACACTCGGAATCGGCGGCTGCTGGGTGCCTGACGGCCACCAATGCAACTGATACTCAGTCATGTCGAGCTCCTGCCCGCATTGAACCACCTGCATGGGGATGAAGCAATGAGACGAAGGTGTAATGCGAACAGGCTCGGTCGTCTGGCTGAGGACAACCCACGGCGTTCGGCGCACCGGACGTTACTCTCTCAATCCACTGGATAATCCAGATCGTGTTTGTCGTTCGGTTTGCCGAGAGTCCGGCACATGGCGAGTACCTGTCCCTGGTGGTTGAAGATGTGTGTCACGACACGCATGATCACATCGGCCGGGCGAAGTATCCGCGTTTGGCCCGGGTCGCTGATCATCGCGCGCGGCGAGTTCAATTCCTCCTCGCTGGCGCGGTCGAGATAGGATCGGGTCGCGGACGCCGTCTGGTGACGGAACGCCTCCATAGCGGCTACGTCCGGCAATGTCGGCAGCGTCGCTTCCTCTATGTAGCCCCTCGTCAACACTGTTTGCCAGTACACTTCGGCGCTGATCGTGTGTTCGAGCTGGCCGAGGACCGTCGGGAAACCGAATCCGGCTAATGGGCTGCGCAACTCGTCATACGTAAGATCGCCGCCGAAGGCAATCAGCCGACGGAAGCTCTCGTGCGCGCGCCCGTGAATGTCCAACAAGGTCGCAGCGTTGTACATGGTCGGATATTAGTCATCACGGATGAGTTCGTCACCACGCTTTGCGTTACTTGTCCGCCTCATGGCTGTCTCGCAGCCCGCCCTGAAGATCGGCGCCGCTGTTTTCCTCGTTGCGACCCGCGCGTTACTACAACCGACCGCTCGACCTCGAGTGGTGATCCATCCCGCGCGCGGCAACCGCTCATCCCGTACTGCCTGCTCTGGGTGCTCCTCGGTTAACTTCTCGACGTCTCCTTATCACGGTCGAAGGACGGCCTCTCAGGCGCCTGTAGCTAAATCGCAGCCGAGTTCTCGTCGAGGAGCATCACGACATACTTGTTGAAGAACGAAGGCACAGTCAGGCTGACCGCTTGAGAGGGATCATGCGACGCGGTGACCGCGTTGGTTATTCGTGATCCCGATCTGCCGCTGGCCAGTGTCGACGTAACAGATGGTCCCATTGTGCAGCAGGCGAGGAGTTTGCCGTTCTCTTGCATGCTCCAGAAGAACGGCACGCACCTGGCCATCGCGAATTCGCGAATCTGCTTCAGATATTCCGATTTCTCAAGGTCACGAAACTCTTGCTTCTGCTTTTCGTCGACACACACTCCTCAAAGCACGAGCCGACGATGCCGAGAAGGCGCACGTCCTATCGACTGGCGACAAGAGAGCACAGAATAGCTCTTGTGGATTGTGAAGGGGTCGCTCATCCGCACGTCGAGAAGCGGCTTCCGGACGTGTACCGGCCCAGGCCTCGATCGAAGACGAGCACGGCCAGCGCGAGATAGCCGGCGGCGGCGAGGACCAGCAGGCACACCTGCGGCATCGACGGCGCGCGCACGACCGCCACCGGCAGATAGCCGACAAAGCCCGCGGGCAGGATCGTGAACAGCAACAGGCGCAGGACGCCGCCGAAGAGCGGCTCCGGGTACAGCGAGAACGTGATCAGCAGTTCCCACAGCTGGCGCGCGATCGTCTCCACCTTCCCCAGCCAGAACGCGAGGCTGAAGAACACTATCCCGGTCGCGAGGAATATGACCGCTGCCGCGACGATGGCGACGATCACCAGCGGCGCCGAGTGCGGCGACAGGTATCCCGAGGCGGCGATCAAAAACGTGCCGGAGATGATGTCGCCGACGCCGGAGGGCTGCGAGCGCATGCCCAGCGCATAGACGAGCACCGGCCGCGGCTGTGTCAGCAGCGTGTCGAGATCGCCGTCCTCTATGAACCGGCCGAGATGACGCACGCCGCCCGCAACCGTCACGGTCAGGCCGAACGCCACCGCGACCAGGCCGAAGAGCAGCTGCACGTCGCCCAGGTGCCAGCCGCGGATCACCGGTACGCGACGCATCAACGCCCACCAGAACACGAAGAAGGTGAGGTTGTTGAGCGCCATGAAGACCACCTGCATGACGAACGCGCCGCGCAGGGCGACCGTCGCCTTGAGATTGGTGGCCAGCAGGCCGCGGGCGAACGCCAGGCTGTTCGAGCTCATTGTCCCTCCTGTCGATTCCGGCGCACCTAAGGGTGCGCCTTGCGGTCGCGATCTATCCGCCGTTGATGACGAGGCGCGCCGCCGCGCGCCGGAACGTCCAGCGCATCCCGAGCGCGATGGCGCAGGACCAGAGCGCAAGACGAACGGCGAGCGCACCAGCCGTCATCGCGCCGTCACCGAACACGAACGAGGCCGGCGCCGTGAGCAGCACGGGGAACGGCGTCAGCGCCGCGAGACGCTGGACGACCGTTGGATACAGATGCAGCGGAAGCATCATGCCGCCGAGCACGAAGAGCAGCTTCTGCGACACCCAGTACACGGGCGACACGTCCTGCAGCCAGAAGGCGAGCAGTCCGATCCACACGTGCAGCGTCGTCAGCATCACCGCGGCGGCGATGCCGAACGGCAGCACGATCGCGAGTGCGGCCGGCGGTGGCACCCAGCCCGTGAACCAGAACGCGCACACGAAGGCCGTGACGCCGAGGACGGGCAGGCGCACCGCCAGCTGACCGAGACCCGTCGCCAGCTCGCCCAGCACGAACGAGGCTGGGCGGCCGAGCCGGTAGACCACGTCGCCGCGCCGGATCGTGTCCTGGATCTCCAGGTGCACCTGCGGCGTGCTCAGCGTGATCCACTCCGTCACGGCCAGGTACCACAGGAGCTGCTTCGAGTCCGCGCCCATCGGCAGGCCGGCTTCGCCAGCAGCCCGCCAGAGACTCGAGAACACGCCGAGGATGACCGCAAAGAACGCCACGCGCCCGGCGATGTCGCCGCGCTCGTGCCGCACCTGCGCCGCCGCAACGCGCGAGAAGGCCAGGTATTTCGCAACGGCGGCCATCATGACGAGCACCTCCTGCGCGTGCCCTGCGCGTACAACGCGCGGATCACGTCGTCGAGCGGCGCGTCCTCCAGTGCGCCGTTGCCGGTGACCGCCGATCGGAGCGCCGCCACCGGACCGTCCCACAGCAGTCGGCCGTGATTGATCACGATGACGCGCCTGCAGACGCGCTCGATGTCGCCGGTGTCGTGCGACGTCAGCAGCAGCGTCACCCGCTCACGCTCGGATTCGGTCCGCAACAGGTCGCGGATGGCCGCCTTGGCCGACACGTCGAGCCCGATAGTCGGCTCGTCCAGGAACAGCAGCCGCGGCGAGTGGAGCAGGCTTGCGACGATCTCGCAGCGCATGCGCTCGCCGAGCGACAGGTGACGGACCGGTGTGTCGACCAGCGCGTCGAGCTCGAAGAGCGCCGTCAGCATGTCGATGCGACGCCGGTGCTGCCGGCGATCGATCTCGTAGACGCGCCCGAGCAGCTCGAACGTATCGCGCGGCGGCAGCTGATACCAGAGCTGCGATCGCTGGCCGAAGACCGTGCCGATGTGGAACGCGAGCCGCCGCCGCTCGGCCGACGGGACGAAGCCGAGCACGCGCACCTCTCCCGCATCCGGCCGCAAGATTCCCGCCAGAACCTTCAGCGTCGTCGATTTGCCTGCGCCGTTCGGCCCGATGAAGGCGACGCGCTCGCCCGGCGCGATTGAGAACGACAGCCCGTCGATCGCGTGCACCGTCTCGGTGAGCGGACGGAACAGGTCGCGGGCGCGCGCGGACATGCCGCCGCCGCGCGCGCGGCGGACGCGAAACGACTTCGAGACGCGACTCAGTTGGACGGCGGGCTGCATGGCGACCACTCCGTGCCGCCCTGCCGAAGCCTCGGGGAAAAGAAAAACGCCCTTCCGGAGAGGCTTCCGGAAGGGCGCGACTGCTGTTGAATCTCTACGCTTCCGGCTTTACCGAGCGACACCCATGCCCTGTTCGCCCGAAAGGGCGACGTAGCACGGAATGACGATGGTGAAAGCCGGTCGAGTCATCGAACTGCGGCGATTATACGCGCCTCAGGCATTCGCGTAAAGTCGGAGTGCTCGCCGCGGCGAGTGGCCTGATCGTGTTGATGGTCTGGGGCGATCAGTAACCGAGTTCGCGGCTTGAGCCGCTACAGGGCGGCAGCCTTCGCGAGTTAATTCGCTTGCCTGGCTTGCCGAAGCGACGCTCTGTTGCCGAGGGATGCGAGCGATGAGGTCCGCCTTCGCGGCTGACGCCGCTACAGCGGCGACAGCCTTCGCCTGAAATCATGAGCGAAGGCATGGCTTGCCAACCGAAGCTCGCGGCAAACGCGGGCAGGTCCGCCTCCGCCAAAGCTACGGCGGACAACCTTCGCGTGGCTTGCCAACCGTAGCTCACGCGGTCGTTGGCAAGCGTGAGCGAAGGTTGGTGCGGAAGGGGGGATTCGAACCCCCACGGTATTGCTACCGCCAGCCCCTCAAGCTGGTGCGTCTGCCAGTTTCGCCACTTCCGCTCGGGAGGGATGAAGTCGCAGGTCAAGCCCGCTTAACGCCGAATCGAAATCCGTTCTGCCGGTTTCGGTGCTCTGCCGCCGGGTCTAAAGACCCGGCCTACATCTCGAGTCGGCCTACTTCTGCGGCGTTGTCGGCGCAGGCTTTGGGGCCGGTGCCGGTTGCTGCGTCTGCGCGGGGCCGCGCACGCCGCTCAACACCGAACCAGGGCCGCGCTGACCGTAAATCCCAATCACGATCGCGCCGATCATGAACAGCGCGCCGAGAATCGTCGTCGCGCGCGTCAGCACGGTCGCGCCGGCGCGCGCGCCGAACGCAGTCTGGCTGCTGCCGCCGCCGCCAAAAGCGCTCGCCATGTCGCCCCCCTTGCCCTGCTGCAACAGGACCACGAGCAGGAGCAATAAACACACGAACACGTACAGGCCGACGAGCAGGTAATACACCATAAGAGGAAAATTATAACACGCCTCGAGCCCGTGGTTCGAGGGCCAGGCCTGAAGCCCGATGTCGGAGGGTCGCTGTTACACCTTCGCAGCCGGGCGACTACGGGTAATGATTTCGAAAAACCCGCGGACGTCGAGGCTGGCGCCGCCGACCAGCGCACCATCGACGTCGTCGATCGTGGCGAGGTCGCGGATGTTGTCGGGCTTTACGCTGCCGCCGTAAATCACGTGGCACTGATCGGCGGCGAGACCGCCAAACCACTGCCTCAGCCGGCCGCGGATGTGCGCGTGGGCTTCGCCCGCCTGCTGCGGCGTGGCGTTGCGGCCAGTGCCAATCGCCCAGACCGGTTCATACGCGATCACCAGCCCGGCCACCTGGTCCGCGGTCAACCCGTCGAGACCATCCTTGATCTGTCGATCGAGGACGGAGAGCGTTTCCTGCCGCTCGCGTTCGTCGAGCGTTTCGCCGATGCAGACGATTGGGGTCAGCTGCGCGGCGACTGCCGCCGTCAACTTGCGATTGACGGTGTGGTCGGTTTCTCCGAACAGGCGGCGCCGCTCCGAGTGGCCGATGATCACGTACTCGGCACCGGCCTCCTTGATCATTGGTGCGCTGACTTCGCCGGTGAACGCTCCCTCGCGCTCCCAGTACACGTTCTGCGCGGCGACGCCGATGTTCGATGCGTGCGCGGCTTCGACCGCCGGGCGCAGCGACGTGAACGGCGGCGCGATCACGATCTCGACGTCGTGCACCTCCTTCACCATCGGCCGCAGCTCTTTCACGAAGGCGACCGTCTCGTGGACGGTCTTGTACATCTTCCAGTTCGCCGCGATGAATGGTGTGCGCATGGTGATCCTTGTTGACTCGGGACTCAAGTCCTAAGCCACCATAAGCCGTGAGCCAGAAGCCATAAGCCGGTCACGCGTCGGGGAGCGCCGCGACGCCCGGGAGCTCGCGGCCCCCCAGGAATTCGAGTGAGGCCCCGCCGCCCGTCGAGATGTGCGTGATTTTATCGCTCACGCCGGCCTTCGCAACCGCCGCGATGGAATCGCCTCCGCCGATCACCGTCGTCCCTTTCACCGACGCAACCGCTTTCGCAATCTCGATGGTCCCGTTGGCGAACTGATCGATCTCGAATACGCCCATCGGCCCGTTCCAGGTCACCGTCTTCGCGCCGCTGATAACATCCCGATACGTCGCGATGGTTTTCGGCCCGATGTCGAGCCCCATGCGGTCGCCGATCTTGGGATCGCTGACGTCGAGCGTCTCGGCCGGTGCTCCCGCTTCAATCTTGGGCGCAACGACGTGGTCCACCGGGAGTTCGAACCTGAGATTGCGCGCCTTTGCGCGCGTTTCAATGTCGCGCGCGGCCCCGACGAGCTCCTCCTCGACGAGCGACTTGCCGACCGGCAGGTTGCGCGCTTTGAAGAAGGTGTACGCCATCGCGCCGCCGATCAGCAGCGCATCGACGCGCGGGATCAGGTTTTCGATCACTTCGAGCTTGTCGGACACCTTCGCGCCGCCAAGGATCGCCACGAACGGGCGATCAGGCCGCTCCAGCACGCGTCCCAGGTGCTCCAGCTCGGCGGCCATCAGGAATCCCGCAGCCGTTTCTTTGACAAAGCGGACGATGCCTTCGGTCGACGCGTGCGCGCGGTGCGCGGATCCAAACGCGTCGTTGACGTAGACGTCCGCGGGCGACGCCAGCTGCTTCGCGAACTCCGGATCGTTCTTTTCTTCCTCCGGGTGAAACCGGAGATTCTCGAGCAGCACGACCCCGTCGGGTCCTGCCTGCTCGATCGCACGCCGCGCCGGCTCGCCGACACAGTCCTCGGCGAACACGACCGGGCGCTTGATTGACTCCGACAGGCGTGCCGCAACGGGCTTCAGCGAATACTCGGGATTGGGCTTGCCTTTCGGCCGGCCGAGGTGCGAGCAGAGGATGACGCTCGCAGCACCGTGCTCGATCGCGTAATTGATCGTCGGCAGCGACGCGCGGATGCGGGTATCGTCGGTGATCTTGCCGTTCTTGATCGGGACGTTGAAGTCGACGCGTATGAGAACGCGCCGACCTTTCAGATTCAGATCCGTGATGCTGCGTTTACGCACTACAGGCCTTTCTTGACGATGTGCCGCACGAGATCGACACAGCGGGACGAGTACCCCCACTCGTTGTCGTACCACGCCAGCACCTTGACGAAGTCCCCGTCCATCACCTTCGTATAAGCCGCGTCGAGCTCCGCGGAGTGCGCATTGCCGCGGAAGTCGACCGACACGAGTGGCGCGTCGACGTACTCGAGGAGGCCCTTGAGCTTGCCGTTCGCCGCCGACTTGAACGCAGCGTTCACTTCCTCGCTGGTGGTTTTCTTGTCGACGAGCGCCGCCAGGTCGACGACCGACACGTTTGGCGTCGGGACTCGCATCGCGATGCCGTCGAGCTTGCCCTTTAATTCGGGCAGGACTTCGCCAACGGCGATCGCCGCACCGGTGGTGGTCGGAATAATCGAAAGCGCCGCTGCGCGGGCGCGCCGCAGGTCCTTATGCGGCAGGTCGAGCAGGTTTTGATCGTTCGTATACGAGTGCACCGTCGTCATCCAGCCCTTGCGGATGCCGAACGTCTCGTGCAGCACTTTCGCGATCGGCGCCAGGCAATTCGTGGTGCACGACGCGTTCGAGATGATGTGGTGACTCTTGGGATCGTACTTATCGTCGTTGACGCCAAGCACGATGGTGATGTCGGGCTTCTTGGCCGGCGCGGTGATGATCACTTTCTTGGCGCCCGCGGCCAGGTGCTTGGCGGCGGCATCGCGGTCGGTGAACAGGCCGGTCGCCTCGAACACGACTTCAACGCCCAGGTCCTTCCACGGCAGCTGCGCCGGATCCTTCACCGACAGGACCTGGAATTCGTCGCGATCGACCTTGATCTTGTCGCCGCTGGCGCTGATGTTCGCGTTCAGGTTGCCGAGAATGGAGTCGTACTTGAGCAGGTGGGCGAGCGTGGCGGCGTTCGTCAGGTCGTTGACCGCAACGAAGTCCATGTCGCTCGACCCCAGCGACGCCCGCATGATGTTCCGGCCGATGCGGCCAAATCCATTGATACCAACTTTGATTGCCATCTAATCCTCCGACGCACCCAAACTGCTAATTCTATTGGCCGCTTGCGCAGGGGTCAAACCCTCGCTACAGTAGCGACAACCACGGATTCACACGGATCACGGATCTCACGGATCTCTCGGATCAAAGAAGAGCAATCACTCAGTGGTCTGGCGCAGCCATGTACGCGGTCTATAGCGTCCTCATCGTGACGTTCTTCCTCGTCATGTCGCCGTACCTGGCGTGGCAGGCGATTCGGTACCGGAAGTACATTGGCAGCCTGCGCCAGCGGCTTGGCTATCTGCCGATCTCGTTCAATCTCGACGGCGACGAGTCGATCTGGATTCACGCGGTGTCGGTTGGCGAGGTGCTGACGGCGCGTGCGCTCTTGCCGCAGTTGCGCGAGCGGTACCCGCGGCTCCGCATTTTCCTGTCGACGACAACGATAACGGGACAGCAGGTGGCGAAGCACAACGTTCACTACGTTGACGAGGTCTTTTATTGTCCGTTCGACCTGGGGTTCACCGTGAACCGCACGCTCCGTCTCGTGAAGCCGCGGCTGTTCATCATGATGGAGACGGAGATCTGGCCGAACCTGCTGCGCGCCTGCCGTCGGTCTGGCGTCAGGACGCTGCTCGTGAACGGTCGCATCTCCGCGCGTTCATATCCGCGGTATCGCCTGGCGCGTCCGTTCATCCGCCGCGTGCTGGCCCACGTCGATCGGTTCTGCATGCAGGGAGAAGAGTCCGCTCGGCGCATCGTCGACATCGGCGCGGATCCCGAGAGGGTCGTTGTGACAGGGAGCCTTAAATTTGATTCGCTCGAAATCCCGGGCGCCGCGCACGATCGCGGGCGCAATCGCGTGCTCCGCTTCTTCAGGATCTCCAGCGACCGGCCCGTGATCATCGCGGCGAGCACGCTGAAGGGGGAGGAAGAGCCGGTTCTCGAGGCGTTCCAGCGGATTCGCGCCCGCCTGCCGCAGGCGCTGCTCATCATCGCGCCACGCAAGCCCGAACGGTTCGACGAAGTGGAGCAGCTCGCGCGCCGTGGCGGATGGAACGTCGCGCGCCGTACGGAACTTCGCGTCGACGCCGAGCCCCGCCACGACATCATCGTGCTCGACACGATCGGCGAGCTCGCGCAGTTGTTCCAGGTTGCGACCGCGGTGTTCGTCGGCGGCAGCCTCGTGGACCAGGGAGGGCACAACGTCCTCGAGCCGGCCGTCTTCGGGAAGGCCATCGTGTTCGGCCCATACATGCACAACTTCTCGGAGATCGCGCGGGCGTTTCTCGACAACGACGCCGCGATCCAGGTGCGCAACCCGCGCGAGCTCGAGCACGCGCTGCTTGGTCTCCTGAACGATCCGGTGCGCCGCGCGAGTCTCGGCGCCGCCGCCCGCGCCCTCGTCGAGGCGAACCGCGGCGCGCGCAATAAGACGATGACGGCCGTTGCCCAGCTGCTGCCGCCGCAGAACCCGGGCAATGTCAGGCCGTTCCGGATCGTTCACTGATGGGGGCTGAAGCCGCGCCAGCTTGTCGATGATGAATGTTGAAGACGAGTGGTGAGCTCTCGAGACCGCCGACTTCCGTGAGTTCGGCATTCGCCCTTCGAGAGCCTCAGGGCGACCCTGAGCAACGTGGAAGGGTCGGCATTGGGCATTCGTCATTGACACTGTTCCGGTCGACACCCAACTGAGCCACGTGGATCCCGTCTCGAGCCTCTACGCCGCTGTCGCTCGGTATCGCCGCCGCTATTACGCGACGCATCCCGAGCGCCGGCGTCAACTCTCACATCCCGTGATCAGCGTCGGGAACCTGGCCGTCGGTGGTCGCGCGAAGACGCCGCTTGCGGGAGCGATCGCCGCGCATCTCGTCACGGAAGGGGAGCGCCCGTCACTACTCAGCCGGGGCTACGCGCGCCGACGCCCTGAAGATGGCGTCGTCGTGGTGCGGGATCCGTCCGGCGTGCGTGCTGATGTCGATCGCGCAGGCGATGAGCCGTTGATGCTTGCGCGGCGTCTCGATGGTGTGGCGGTGCTGACGTGCGCCGATCGTTATCTGGCGGGCCGCGTGGCGGAGCACCACTTCGGCTGCACGGTGCACGTGCTCGACGACGGGTTTCAGCATTTCCGGTTGCAGCGTCTCGTCGATATCGTCGTGATTGGACGGGAGGATCTCGAGGATGCGCGGACGCTGCCATTCGGGCGTCTCCGCGAGCCGATCGATGCGCTTGCCGCGGCGAGCGCGGTGATCGCGCTTGACGAGGCGCCGGTTCAGGGGTTGGCGCCGGGCCGTCCGATCTGGCGCGCGCGGAGAGTGCTGGAGGAAGCGAGGCTCGTCGAACCGTATGGCGCGTCGGCGCACCTATCGAGTGGAAGCGTCGTTGCCGTCGCCGGCATCGCGCGGCCGGATGGTTTTTTCTCGGATTTGCGTGCGGCGGGCTGGCCGATTGCCCGCGAGCTTGCATTTCGCGACCATTATCCGTACTCCGAAGGGGACGTGGCCGGAATCTTTCGGATCGCGCGCGCGGAAGGAGCAGATCTCGTCGTCACGACTGAAAAGGATCTGGTGCGCCTGTTGCCGTTCCGGCCGTTTCCGCTGTCGGTCGCGTGGGTACCGCTCTCCGTTCGCATCGAGCCTGCCGAGGCGTTCAACCAATGGTTGGGCTCGGCATTGCTCACTGCGCGCGAGGTTTGTCAGTGAGCAACCGGCACGACGAGCAGGCGCGCAGGCCAACGCTGCTGCACCGGATTGAGTATGCGGCGGTGATGCTGGTGCGCGCGGCCCTGCGCCCGCTGCCGATGCGCGCGGTGCTCGCGGCCGGGACGCTGCTCGGCCGCGCGTTTCACGCCGTCGATCGCAGCCACCGACGGTTGGCACACGTGAATCTGCAGGCCGCATTTCCGGTACGTTCCCCGGCCGAGCGCGAGGCGATTGCGCGCGAGATGTTCGCGCATTTCGGCCGCCTCCTGATGGTGCTGCTGAAATTCAGCACGATGACGCCGCAACAGATGCTCGAGCGGGTGGAATTCGAAGGGCACGAGCGGGTCGTGGCCGCACACACGCAGGGGCGTGGCGCGCTGCTGTTCACGGGCCATTTTGGTTACTGGGAGATCAACGCGCTCGTGCACGCGCTGACGATGCATCCGATGGCCGTCATGGCCCGGCCGCTCGACAACCCGCTCCTGCACGACCTGCTCGAAGACGTTCGCAAACGTACCGGGAACAGCGTCATTTACCGGCGCGGCGCGCTGCGCCGCGTGCTGCGGACGCTTGGCTCGAATCAGGCGGTTGCGATCCTCATCGATCAGCACATTCATACGGATGCCGTTTACGTGGATTTCTTCAATCGGCCTGCCGCAACGACCGCCGCGCTGGCCGCGCTCGCGTTGCGCACGGGTGCACCGGTGATTCCCGTCTTCGCGCTGCCGCTACCGGGTGGACGGTTCCGAATGGTGTACGAGCACGCCGTGGATCCACCGAAAGCGGACGATCCGGACGCGGTGCACGACTTCACGCAGCGCTGCACTGACGTCCTCGAGATGTATGTGCGCAGGTACCCGGAACTGTGGCTGTGGATGCATCGCCGCTGGCGGGACGTTGAACTGTCGACGCCTGTGAAGGGGATGTTCCCCGCAGCGGCGAGCGGTGATGAGGAAGGCGAGTGACTGCCGATTCCCACCGACTCGTCATTCGCGCGCCGAACTGGCTCGGCGATGCAGTCATGGCGCTGCCGGCGATGGCGGCGCTTCGGCGAGACACCAAAGGAACGCTCATCCTCGCTGCGCGCCCTTCGATTGCGCCGTTATTCGAAGAGGACACCAGCGCGTCACCCGACGAGATCGTGACCCTCGACGAAAAGCGCGAACTCTCGCAGTTGCGGGCCGTGCGCGCTGACAGGATCGTCCTCCTGCCCAATTCGTTTGGGAGTGCCTGGACGGCTCGTCGTGCCGGGATTGCCGAGCGATGGGGCTTTTCCTCGTCGGGACGCGGCTGGCTGCTCACCCGTCGCGTCGGTCGACCGAAGCAGAAGGTTCATCACGTCGATTACTACCGGGCGCTCGTGCAGGGGCTTGGGATCGAGGTAACCGACGAGGCGCCACGCATCGCAGTGACGGAATCAACCCGTGCCGCCACCGATCGTCTGCTGCGCAGCGCCGGCGTCGCCGAGACCGAGCGCCTCGTCGGATTTGCTCCAGGCGCAGCGTATGGTCACGCGAAGCGATGGCCGCCGGATCGTGTCGCGCACCTGATCGCGCGGCTTGCGTCCGAGCACGGGGTTGTGCCGGTGCTCGCGGGCGCCGGCGGCGATCGGGTCACCGGGCGTGAGATAGAATCATCGTTGCTCGCCGGTACGCGTCTCGTGAACCTGATCGGCAGAACGACGCTGCGCACGCTCGCGGGGGTGATTGCGCGGTGCTCGGCGTTCGTCTCGAACGATTCGGGCGCGATGCACGTGGCTGCGGCGCTCGGCGTGCCGCTGACCGCGATTTTCGGGCCGACTGACGAGCGGGCGACCGCGCCCAGGTCGCACGGTCCTTCGGAGGTGATCCTGCGCCAGGTGTTTTGCCGCCCCTGCATGCTGCGCGAGTGTCCGATCGATCACCGATGCATGAAGCGGATCCATGTCGACGACGTGGTGCAGTCGGTGGCGGGGCATCTGGGGCGTTCGTGATGTGGTGAGTGGGTGAATTGGTGAGTTTGCGTCCTGCAGTGTTTCTCGACCGCGACGGCACGTTAATCGAAGAAGCCGGTTACCTCGATCGTCTCGAGCGTCTCGTCTTTTATCCATACAGCGTCGACGCCGTTCGGCTCCTCAATCGCGCCAATCTCGCGCTCGTGATCGTCACGAACCAGGCCGGCGTGGCGCGCGGCATCTTCCGTGAAGCCTTCGTTGGCGAAGCGCACCGGCATGTGACGATGAAGCTGGCGCAGGGAGGGGCGAGGGTCGATGGGTTCTACTACTGCCCGCATCACCCCGAAGCCGCGATCGAGCAGTACCGCCAGTCGTGCGAATGCCGTAAGCCGCAGCCCGGAATGCTCCGGCGCGCGGCCGGCGACTTGAAGCTCGATCTCGCGCGGTCGTTTGTCATCGGCGACAGGTGGCACGACATCCAGGCCGGCGCGGCCGTCGGCGCGCGCGGCATTCTCGTCCGCACCGGCTACGGGCGCACGGAGGAGTCCGCGCCGAAACCCGGCCTCGCCCCGGCGGTCATCGTCGACAACCTCATTGAAGCGGCTTCGTGGATCCTGCGCGCTGCGTGATGTCATCCGATCGCTCGCGCATGCTCGCGCTCGTCGACGCGCTGAAAGGCCGGCGCGTCGCCGTGGCCGGAGATTTGATTGCGGATGAATTCATCTACGGGCAGATCGCGCGCGTGTCGCGCGAAGCGCCAGTGCTCATCCTCAATTACGACTCGACCGAGATCGTGCCGGGCGGTGCCGGGAACGCCGCCGCGAACGTTGCGGCGCTTGGCGGCGCGGCGCGTGCGGTGGGGCTTGCCGGGCGCGACGATACGGGGCGTCGGCTGCTGGACACCCTGAAGCGGCGTCGAGTCGACGTTGGCGGCGTCGCGCGTCCCGGCGGCTATCGCACACCGACGAAGACACGAATCCTCGCCGGTGGAATCCATTCCGCGAAACAGCAGGTCGTGCGCATCGACCGTGCCTCTTCTGCCGCGGCCGACGATCACGCACGCGATGCCTTCACCAGACGAGTGCTTGCCGCCGCGCGCGGGTGCGACGCCGTGCTGGTCTCTGATTACGGAAGCGGTCTCGTCACGCCTGCGCTGGTTGCCCGGGCCCGCGACGTCATGCGCATGCCGATCGTGCTCGTCGACTCACGCTATCAGCTTCTCCGTTATCGTGGCATGACCGCGTGCACGCCCAATGAATCGGAAGTGGAGCAGGCGCTCGGGATCCGCATTGGCGACAACACCCGCACGCTCGAGCGTGCCGGACGCGAGCTGCTGCGTCGCACGCGCGCCGCGGCCGTGCTCGTCACCCGGGGCAGTCGCGGCATGGCCCTGTTCGAGCCGGACACGCGGACCGAACACATCCCGATCTTCGGCTCCGACCAGATTGCCGACGTCACCGGCGCGGGGGACACCGTGATCGCGACCATGACGCTGGCGCTTGCCGCTGGAGCGACGTTCGTTGAAGCCGCGCGCCTGGCCAACTTCGCCGGGGGCCTTGTCGTGATGAAACGCGGCACCGCAACGGTGAGCGCGTCGGAGCTGCGCCAGGCGATTGCCGGAGCGCCGGACTAGCTCGTGGGACGTGTGCTCTCACGTGACGCGCTTGTGAAAACCATTGCCGCGGATCGCGCCGCCGGGAGAACCATCGCGTTCGCAAACGGCGTGTTCGATCTGCTGCACGTTGGCCACGTGCGGTACCTGCAAGCGGCGGCGCAGGAGGGAAATCGCCTGGTCGTGGCGATCAATGACGATCAGTCGGTCGCGAGTCTCAAAGGACCCGGCCAACCAATCCTGTCCGCGTCGGATCGCGCGGAAATCGTGGCAGCCATTCGCGGCGTCGACTACGTCACGATCTTTCCCGAGAGGAACGTCACGCCGCTCCTGCTCGCGCTCAGGCCGGACGTGCACTGCAAAGGCACTGACTACAGCGTCGCGACCGTGCCGGAACGCGACACCGTGGCCAGTTATGGCGGACGCATCGCGATCGTCGGCGACCCGAAGGATCATTCGACACGCGATCTGCTCGCGCGCATTCGGGCATGAATGTACTGATCGTTCGGCTCGGCGCGCTCGGCGACATCGTTCATGCGATTCCGGCGGTGGCGGCGATGCGGCGGGCCTACCCCGGTGCCCGCCTCGACTGGCTCGTCGAGCGAAAGCATCGCGCGATCGTCGATCTCGTGACGGCGATCGATCGCACGATCGAGCTCGAGCGGCCGTCACTCGCTGCGTGGATCGCCACGACGCGCAAACTGCGCGCGACGGCGTACGACATCGCGATTGATTTTCAGGGCCTCCTCAAGTCTGCCGTCCTGGCGCGCGCGTCCGGCGCTCCGCGGGTCATCGGCTTTTCCATCTGGCATCTGCGGGAGAAGACCGCGCGTCCCTTCTACTCGGCGTCCGCGCCCGCGGAAGGGGCGCACGTCATTCGCAAGAACCTGCACCTGCTTCGCGTTCTCGGCATCGAGGACGAGGAGATCAGATTTCCCGTCGCGGACGTGGCCTCGGCGGCGCTCGAGGATGTGCGGCAGCGCACGGGGGGGCGGCCATTCGCGCTGATCAATCCAGGCGCGGCGTGGCCGAACAAGCGGTGGCCGGCCGATCGATTCGGCGAGCTTGCCTCGTTCCTCCGTGAAGCGCCCGGCCTCACGCCGGTCATCACCTGGGGACCTGGCGAAGAACATCTTGCGCACGCCGTCATGGCCGCATCTGGCAATGACGCGGTTCTTGCGCCGCCAACCAGCGTCACGGATCTCGTGGCACTCTGTCGCGCCGCCGCGCTCGTCATTTCCGGCGACACGGGTCCGTTGCACATTGCCACGGCCGTCGGCACGCCCACCGTCAGCATTTTTGGACCGACCGATCCCGATCGCAACGGTCCATGGTCGCCGGGCGATGTGAGCGTGTCGCGGTTCGATCGCTGCTCATGTCATTACGATCGCCGCTGTCACGCGTCGCGGTGGTGTCTCGAGGATGTGACCGTCGCCGAGGTGAGTGCGGGAGTCCAGCAGCGCCTGGCCGGGAGAGCGCGTGGCTGACGTGGTGCAATGGATTGCCCGCCGGCGCGTTGCGCTGGGATTCGTCTGTGGCGCGATCGCGGCGTGGTTAGCCCGCCCGACCCAGACGTCGATGACGATCGGTTTTGTCGTGGCCGCGATCGGCGAAGGACTGCGCATCTGGGCCGCGGGTCACCTGGAGAAGGGGCGCGAGGTCACGATGACCGGTCCGTACCGGTTCATGCGGCATCCGCTGTATCTCGGCTCGACGATCATGGGTATCGGCCTCGCGATTGCCGCTCACAGCGTCATCGTCGCGCTGCTCGTGCTCGGCTATCTCGGCATCACGCTCGGGGCGGCGATCAGCAGGGAAGAGGCGCACCTGACGGAGAAGTTCGGTGGCGCGTATCCCGCCTATCGCAACGGCATCGCGCGGGCGGAGGTGCGCCGGTTCAGCCTGCGTCGCGCCGCGCGGAACCGCGAATATCGCGCACTGGTCGGGTTGTTCGTGGCCTTTGCGTTGCTGGCCCTGCGGTTGCGGTGATATACTCTTGGTTTCGGGCAGCTGTTGGCAGCCGCGTCCGGGGGCGGTTAGCTCAGTGGTAGAGCACCGGCTTTACACGCCGGCTGTCACAGGTTCGAATCCTGTACCGCCCACACCTTCGCTCGCCTTCGGCGAGCTAGGGTGTGCAAGCACTCGCTTTCGGAGTGCACGCACGCGAGGGTGACACTCGCGATCGCGGAAGAGCGGTAGACGCCATGTTCATTCCGCCGAAGCGCGTCAGCGCGGAGGCGAACGGGGTCGTAGTTCAGTTGGTTAGAACGCCGGCCTGTCACGCCGGAGGTCGCGAGTTCGAGTCTCGTCGGCCCCGCCAAATCGTTTCGGTCTATTCCGGGTACATGGGTGACGGTTTATACCGGCGGTGGGGGCCGGAATAAAATGTCCCCTGTCTCAGGAAGCACACTAGGAAATTGATATTCCCGGAGACCGCCGCAAGATGTTGTGGTCTCCCGATCCTTTCCGTTCCGTCGGAGCCCGTCAGATTCCGTTATTTTTGGCTTGCCACCGGGCTTGCCACCCGCGAAGCTTGCCACCGAGCTTGCCACCCCCGGCCGCCAGTGAAGGTGACGGATCGTTTGCGAATGCGCAGCAGCGGGTAGTGGGTCATTTTGAACTCCTCCAGACGCTGCGCGTCACCCCGGCGATGGAAGCTGGCGTCACCGATCACATCTGGAGCGTCGAGGAAATCGTCGCATTGCCGCCCTAAGCTAGAGTAGGTGCGGTGATGTGGAAAGTAGTGAGCGAAGGCTTGCACGTTGGTGGGCTGGTGATACAACTCGTGCAGGCGCACCAGTCATTCGCAATTCTGACCGAGAACGACGACACGGGTCTTTGGTGG
>JBKOZS010000048.1:0-14560 GCA_046726015.1 Acidobacteriota bacterium | reverse complement strand
CACAACGTCCTGACGGTTCGCGTCAACCCCCCAGACACGAAGTACAAGACTCGCGCGCAGCTCAGTGGGTTCTTTGCCGCGATCCACGAACGTCTTGCCGCGCTTCCGGGCGTTGAAGCAGTGGGCGCGGTCGACGACCTGCCGGTGACGGGCGGATCCGTGCAGCCGATCGTCCTCGAGGGGCGCGCGGAACTGCTGCCGCGCGATCAACCAACGGTCGAGGTCCGCAAAATTTCGCCCGGCTACCTGCGCGCGATGAGAATCCCGCTCGTACGCGGGCGCGACGTGGCGGACAACGACGTCGAGGTCATGCTCGTCAGCCGTGGTGCCGCGAAGCTCTTGTGGGGAGACGACGATCCGATCGGCCGGCGCGTGACGCTGCCGCTTCAGTCGAAGACGGTTGTAAAGCAGGTGATCGGGATCGTCGGCGACGTCAAGCAAGGAGAACTCTCGGCGGCGGCAATGCCTACCGTCTACGAATACACGCGCGAGAGCAGCGTGTCGACGTTCGCGTTCGCGATGCGGACGTCGGTGCCGCCTCTGTCGGTCGCCCAGGCAGCGGTCGCTGCCGTGCGCTCGATCGATCCAGAGCAGCCGGTCGAGGACATCCGTACGATGGATCGCGTCCTCGATGAAACGCTTGCCTCGCAGCGCTTCAGTGCACTGCTGCTCGGGCTGTTCTCCGCGGTTGCGCTCGCCCTCGCGTCGGTCGGCATCTACAGCGTGCTGTCGTACATCGTGCGAGGCAGGAGTCGTGAGATCGGCATCAGAACCGCGCTCGGCGCGCAAACGGCGGACGTGTTGCGGCTCGTGATCGCGGAAGGTATGACGCCTGCCGTCATCGGCATCGCGATTGGCGCCGCCGCGGCCCTCGCCTCGGCAAAGGTACTCGAGAGACTGGTGTTCGGCGTCAGTCCGTCGGATCCGTTGTCGCTCGCCGCCGTGGCCTTTACGCTTGCGCTCGTCTCACTGTTGGCGAGCCTCGTGCCTGCGTATCGCGCGTCGAGAGTCGACCCACTTACCGTGCTGCGCGCGAACTAACAGGTGGATTCGCACGCGCCTCGTGGTTTCATCTGTGAAACGGCCATTTTTACGCACAAAACGCGCAAGACCCCGGAGATTCAGCGTAATTATTGCTCAGTCGGCTGGTAAGAATTGCGTGACCCGCGACTGGTCCAGTAGCGTACGGCCCGGGTTTTCCGATGAAAGAATGCGTTCTAATCGGATTCCGCGAGTGGCACGTCCTGTGCTCCTTCGTCCCGCCTAGTGTCCCGGGACTCAGACAGCAGAAAAGTAGTCGTGCATGACGGTAGCGTCACTGCCCGCCTGCGGCGTGCATGGAACTCTACCGACTCGCGGGCTCCATTAGTTGATGGAAGGAAGGAAGGCAGCAGCCGCGGCTTTGCCCGCTCGCGCCAGATGGCGGACTGCCTTAGGCAAGAGCTGCTGTATTCAGAGAAGCGTCCTCGCGATCTCCTGTTCACGGTGATTGAAGGAATCATCGCCGAACGGTCGGACGACGAGGAGCCAAGAATGATGTTGCGCCTGACGCGGGATGCCGCGTCGCGCGCGCGGCACCAGGCGCATCGCGCCGGGTTCGAGTTTCATCATTGGGATACCGCCAGCAAGGCTGTGATCAAAGCGATGCTCTTTGCTGGCGTGCTGCTCGCGCCGGACGGTCAGCCGATTCTGCCGGGAATCACGGCTCAGGCCACACCGGTCGCGGGACTTCGAGCACGCTTCCAGGATTTGACGGAAGCGTATCTGCTCGAAGTTCTGATCCAGCGCCTCGGGGACGTGAAGACACGGGACCACCGGGCGCTCGCGCACGCGTTGTTTCGGCACTTCGATCGCGCGGTCCCGATCGAAGACCTGGAAGATCGCGTCGTGATTCTTCTCGCGCAGCTTGCCGATCGCGTCGAGCTGCGCGATGACACTTACGTGGCGCGCGTTCGCTGACGCGTCGATCCATTTACCGCCTGTCACGCCCGTCCGTTCCTCTCGCTCCACGGCACATCCCGCAGTCCGTACTGTCACGCCCGTCCGTTTCGTGACCGCACGTCGCGCAGGCGCGAGCCTGCCCAACCGAGATATTTCCGAAACAGCAGGAGGATCCGATGATGGCACTCTTCACCCACCGCTCCCTCACGATGGCATTTGCGTTGGTAGCCGCCACCGGTATGGCCACCGTTGCACGGGCGCAGAACGCCGACGATCCGAAGCCGGTTGAAGTGCGCGGCGGCACCGCGAGCTTCGATGTCGACACGAACATGCCGGCGTTGAGCGTGCATGGCAAGTCGAATGCGCTCGAAGGCCGCGTGCGTGTTCGCCGTGGTCCCCAGGGTCCGCTCCTCGAGCAGATCGAAGCCAAGATGCCGGTCGAGACTCTTCAGACCGGGCTCAAGCTGCGTGATGAACACATGCGCAAGTACATCTTCACGACGAGCGACGGCCAGGTGCCTGACGTCCGCTTCGTTGCGGACAAGGCGACGTGCTCGGGCTCGGGGAACCAGAGCACCTGCCAGGTCGCGGGCGACCTGGTCATTCGCGGCACCGCCAAGCCGTTCAACATCGCGCTGAAGGTCACCGAGAACAACGGCACCTACCGGGCGACGGGGGACAGCGTCGTGAAGTTGAGCACGTATGGGATCGAGCAGCCCTCGCAGCTCGGAGTGCGGACCGAAGATGACGTCAAGTTGAAGCTGGACTTCACGGCCCGCCCGGCGCCGGTGGCCACTAGCGGAGTCATAAAATGACCTCGCCTCGTACGGCCGTTCGCGTCGCCGTCTTTACCGTCCTGGCAATCGCACCGGCGTTGCCGGCGTTCGCGCTCCCGACCATGATCCGGATCGGCTACACCGGGTGCGCGAGCTGCCACTATTCACCGCAGGGCGGCGGACCGCTGAACGATTACGGCAAGGGGATCGATCAAGCGCAGAGCCTGCGCGGAGGCGAGTACCAGGCCGCCGTTGAAGAGCACCGGCGGTTGACCCACGACCTGCGGATGGTCCTGCAGGAGACGAGCGCGTGGATAAACAATCAATCGCGACCGAATGGATTCCGGCCGCGATTGATGTACCGCAATGTCACGCACCTCTCGAACGCATTCCGCGTGTCGGGGATGGCCACGCTCGAGGGGGCTACGGCATTGCGTCCGGTGCGCAGCTACGATCCGCCGACGAAGGACTCCACGCTGTTCGTCAACACCGCGCTCGTGCACTACCGGGCGCGGCCAACGTTGGAATTTGCCGCTGGTCGCGATCAGCTGCCGAGCGGCATCAACGTTCCCGACTTGGGGGCGTACATCAAGTCACGGAATCGGCTTGGTTACTACGACTCTCCTACACAGGTGAAGATGTACTGGTGGGGCAAGCGGCACCAGGTCACACCGTTCGTGTACGGGCCGGGCGGCAACGAACGTTCGGGCGAGTACGAGAAGGGCGGCGGCGCGCTCGCGGAGTTCGACGTCCTCGGAAATCAACACACGGTCGTTGGAACCACCTACCTGAACGGCACCGCGCGCAACGGCGATCGCCGCATGCTTGGCGGGTATGCGCGACTTGGGTTCGGCCGGTGGGGCATCCTCGGCGAACACGATGTCACCGAGTTCATCCGCCGGGTCACGACGCACACGACGTTCCGGCAACAGGCGTCGTACGCCCAGGTGTTTTACGCCCCGCGGGACTGGCTCGTGCTGTCGGGAACCGGTGAGCGCCTGCGCGTGGAGCAGCCGTTCGCCCAGCGCTTCAACGCGGCAAGAATTGACGTCTCGGCCAGGCTTGCCAGCGAGGCGACGATCATATTCAGCACCAGGTTCGAGAGAAACCTGATGACCGGTCAACTGACGAAGGCGGTGATGGTGCAGACCGCCTTCAAGACCGTCCAGTAGACGAGACAATCGCGCCGCCTTTATTTGACAGGCTGCTGAAAACGGGCAGCCTGCTATCAATGCTGAATGACGAATGCCGAAACGCCAGACTTCAACGAGTTCGGCATTTGGCATTTGACATTCGTCATTGACATGGCGCCGCCAGCGATCAGCTGCGGCGCCTCTTTTAAAGGCGGCGCGATGTCATCTTTCCTTACAGCGGCAACAAGGACACGCGAACTTCCGCGCCGGTCAGCCTGAGCGTCGCGGACCCGAGCGAGGGTGTCGCAAACGCAAACAGGCTCGCGGTGATCGATACCGGCACGTAGGTCAGCTTGAAGGCGGACAGATCCAGCGTCCGTGTCAGGCCCGGGCTGATCGTGAAGACGCCAAGACTCGACGCCAGATCCCCAACCACCCAGTGCGTGCCGCCTGACACCTGCCCGGTCCGGAGGACCGAGCCGGTGCCGCGCTGCGTGTACGTGATCTTCGCGATGTAATAGCCTTTCGGCGCGCGCACGCGGAAGCTGATCGTATCCATCGCGTTGTTGTAGCTGAACGACGTCGTTGACGCCTTGAAATCGGCGGTCTTGAGTGTCGTGAAGTCGATCGTCGACGGATGGAAGCCGATGATCAGTGTATTGGGATTGAGCGAACTCGGGCGAGTGGTCGCGGGGTTGAAAAATCTCTTCGGCACCGCATCATTGACGTCCGAGAAGGTGACGACCTGCGCGTGCGCGACTGCGCCTCCACTCAACAGAACCATCGACACACACGCCAGCCGAGCGATCTGCCTTGCTAAACGCATTGTGTCTCTCCTTCTTGTCGATGTGAGTTTCGTCCGCGTGATGGTGGACAGGGCCGGGAACGCACGGTGTCTGCCTCGCAGGTGACTTCCACGGCGCCGCGTTGCCGGGTCTTGACAGAGAGGGTCGATCAGACGGAACGGAAATATAGGATGCTGCAGTGGGGCATGACTCAGCAGTATTGCGGTAGAGAGGTCTCGCGCCCGCTGATCGTGTGTGAGACCACTACCGAACACGCCGCCCGTCATCGCATGCGACTTCTTTCCAGCAACGATCTAATCGATGCTCCTTGTCACGTACGAATCGCGACATCACGCAAACTGCGGACCACGCCAAATACCCGTGCCCTGTACCCGCTCGAAGGCGATCGCCGCCGCCTCCGCACGGTCCTCCCGGGCCACGACCGATCGAAGTCATCTCTCTCGCAGCCTTCCTCCACATTCACCGGTGTGCGATTCAGGTACTTTTGTCGGCCGTTTCTGGGGACTATCGCAGGGGCGCTGTGCTGCACCGGTACAACGGTGGCTTGACAAGACCGCCGGCCGATGGTCAGAGTTATCTGTTGAACTCGTGAAAATGAAGGGTCCCGCACGCCGGGCTGCCGCCGTTCTCCTCGCCGTTCTTGGCGCGGCTGCCTGCCGCACCACCTCTCCGGCGGCACCGATCGTTCAGCCTGGCGCGCCTGGCGAATCGCCCCGCGTGCTCACCGGGAACGCGGCGGTCGACATGCCCCAGCCGGGCTACACCGCCGCTGACGTGAAGTTCATGCAGGGGATGATCGGTCACCACGCTCAAGCCATCGAGATGACAAATCTCCTGCGCACGCGCACCAACAGCGAGGAGATGCGGAAGCTCGCCCTTCGCATCGAAGTCTCCCAGGCGGACGAAATCAAGATGATGCAGCATTGGCTGACCGTCCGAGGGCAGGAAGTACCCGGCCCCCATGCAATGCACATGCACGGCGCGACGCTGATGCCCGGCATGCTGACGCCAGATGAAATGAACCGCCTGGCCGCGGCGAAGGGGCCGGAGTTCGATCGCCTGTTTCTCGAAGGCATGATCAAGCATCACGGCGGCGCACTCACGATGGTGCACGACCTGTTCGCCACGCCGGGCGCGGGGCAGGATTCAGAGATTTTTGCGTTTGCGTCGGACGTCGATGCGGACCAGCGAATGGAGATCGATCGAATGGGCGCGATGCTCAAGGAGCTGCAGAAATGAGACGGGTTGCAGGTAAGGTCTCGGCTTTCTCCGCCGTGTTGCTGTTATTCGTCATGGCCGTCGGCGCGCAGGATCGTCCCGCGCCCGCGTCTCCCGATCCGCGCGTCGGTCTCAAGGCTGGCTTCCGTGATGCGGGCGTGGCCGCCCGCAACATGGAACTGGTGGCCACGCTGCCGAAGCCAAAGGGGTTCTTCGATCCGAGCGCGCCTGCAGGGCCGCCGTCAGGCCCGGAACGGGAACCGACACCCGAGCAGATGGCCGCCTATGACGCCGGCCGTGAGGTGCCGGAAACACCGGACCCGGCGGCAAGCCAGGCCGCGCGCGCCGCCCGCGCCAACCAGCTCAGTTACGCGAACTCGGATCTTGCGTTCCGCCGCGCGGATCTCTTCCTCGGCAATTTCTACGGGTTCAACAGCTATGACATCGAGTCGCCGAAGAAGCCGCGGCTGCTCGCCTCGGTCGTGTGCCCGGGCGGCCAGGGGGACATGTCGATTCACGGCAACCTGCTGTTCATGTCGGTCGAGCAGACGCGCGGGCGGATCGACTGCGGCACGCAGGGCGTCACCGATCCCGTCAGCAAGGAACGGTTCCGCGGCGTGCGGATCTTCGACATCACCGACATCACCAAACCAAAGCAGGTTGCCGCCGTCCAGACCTGCCGTGGATCCCACACGCACACGCTGGTCGAGGATCCGAAGGACAAGGCGAACATCTACATCTATGGTTCGGGCACCAGTTCGATTCGCTCCGGCGAGGAGCTCGAAGGATGCTCGGCCGGGAGCCCCAAGGAGAATCCGAACACCGCGCTCTTCAGTATCGACGTGATCCAAGTGCCGATCGCCACTCCCGAGAAAGCGCGCATCGTCAATCGTCCGCGCATTTTTGCCGACGAGAAGACGGGTAACATCGCGGGCCTTGAAACGGGGGGCGACCGCGGGCCAGGAACGCAGCGCGCGCGTGTGACCAACCAGTGCCACGACATCACGGTGTTTCCTGAAATCGGCCTCGCGGCGGGCGCCTGCTCCGGCAACGGCATCCTCCTCGACATCTCGGATCCGGTGAACCCGAAACGGCTCGATCAGGTGTCCGACACGAACTTCGCGTACTGGCATTCCGCCACGTTCAACAACGACGGGACGAAGGTCATCTTCACCGATGAGTGGGGTGGCGGCACGCGGCCACGCTGCCGCGCAACGGATCTCCCGAACTGGGGGGCCGACGCCATCTTCGACGTCGTCGACAAGAAGCTCGAGTTCCGCGGCTACTTCAAGATGCCGGCCGCGCAGACCGACCAGGAGAACTGCGTCGCGCACAACGGTTCGATCATCCCCGTGCCGGGACGCGACATCATGGTCCAGGGCTGGTACCAGGGGGGCGTGTCGGTGTTCGACTTCACGGATTCCAGGAAGCCTGTGGAGATCGCCTTCTTCGATCGCGGGCCGCTCGATGCGAAGACCCTGATCACCGGCGGGTACTGGTCCGCGTACTGGTACAACGGCCGCATCTACGGTTCCGAGATCGCGCGCGGCATCGACGTCTTCCGGCTGTTGCCGAGCGAGCATCTGTCGCAGAACGAAATCGATGCGGCGAGCCTGGTGCGCGTCGACGAGCTCAACGTCCAGGAACAACAGCGCGTCACGTGGCCGGCGAGCGTGACCGTCGCGCGCGCGTATCTCGATCAGCTCACCCGCGGCAGCAGCATCGAGCCGGCACGGGCGCAAGCGCTCAAGACGGCGCTCGACCGTGCCAGCGGCGATCATCCTTCGCGTGCCGCACTCGATCAGCTCGATACGCTGGCCACGGAACTCGAGCACGATGCGCGCGAGGCCAGCGGGCCCGATGCGGCCCGTATGAGCGCGCTCGCGGTCACGCTGAAGGCGCGAGCGAAGAAGTAAGCAGTTGGCGGCTAACCGTCCGCGAACGTGACGTGCGCGACGTTCGCGCCGACCTTCGCCCGCAGGGCACGGCGAACCCGCTGTCGTGGGAACTCCTGGCGGTGCTTTCGCCGATCTTCGCGGGCTTTGCCCTCGTGCTGGTGACCGCCAGTGCCAACGTATCGAACGTCATGACCTGTCGCCTGAATCGATGCGGTCACTCTTCAGGCAGGTTGCGGCGGATCCAGAAATCTTCGAACTCCTGCCGCTCGACGACATGAAAGCCACGCAGATGTATCCGCTGCGTGCCGCGTCGTGGGTGGGTTCGTTCCTCGGCGCGATTGCGCTCACCTTGAGCGTGTCAGGACTCTATGGCGTTCTCGCGTACATGCTGAACCAGCGCACCAGCGAAATCGGCAGTCGCATGGCGCTCGGCGCAACGTCGGGAGCAGTGATCGGACTCGTGATGCGGCAGGCGGTGCGGCTCGCGGGCATCGGCGCAGCCGTGGGTCTGACCGTGGTGTTCGTCGTGTTGAACGTGCTCAACTCCGCGATCCGGTTGCAGAACGTGTCGCTGCTCGACGCTATATCTTTCGTGGGGGGCCTCGCGCTGGTGATCGCTGCGACCGCGTTCGCAACCTATCATTCCGCGCGACGCGCGACGCGCGACACGCGTCGAACCATCGCTGGCGCTTCGCGCCGACGTGTAAGCGCTCTCCTTCATCAATCACCGCTGAAATCTTCTTGATGGCAGACATCAACGCCGGTGTCTCCGTCGCGTGTGTCTAATCTCTCCTCGCGCTGGCACGAATCCCGAATAGTCAGCCTCATCCAACCATCATCACGCTGACGCGAGCGCGCGCATGTGACCGCGCTCGTTGATCGATCGAGATGCACCACGTGCACTCGAGCGGTTAAAGAAAGTTCACGGAACCTTGCGAACGGAGCCTTTAGGCTCCGCACGCTCCGACTTCGCTCGCGCGATCGCGCGCAACTCTCCGAAGAACTCTCAGCAGTTTGTGGCGTGCGACTTGCTCAGCCGCGTGCCCACCGGCAGCGGTGAACCCGTACTCCAGGTGTGTGTCCCTGTAGTCACCGTCGGAGAGGAATATGCGGAGCAACTCATACCCATCCCATGATGCGCATGCCGTTGGCTGGCATGCGGTGATGGCCGCCATCGGAATCGTTGTCTTGAGCGTGCTGTTCGTGCTGATCGCCGCGAGCACCGTGCACGCGCTGCAAGGCAGCCAGTCCGCGTCCATCAACGTCACGTCGGCCGGCCACGCCGATTCGGTCATCGGCGACACCAACGTACCCACTCCCGCGAGCTGCACCGCGTCCGGTGAAGCGATCACGGGAGCCGTCGATCCCCCTCTCCACCTCGGACGCGACAACGGCCTGCACCCGCTCGCGCCCGACGCATGCCTCGGCGAGGAAGACGACGACGACGATGACGAGAGCTGGAAGCGCAGCCTCTCGTTTGGTTCGTCCGCCTTCAGCGTCGACGAAACCCTCGGCCTGCGGCGCCCGTCCCGCGCGCTCGGGGGATCGGCAATCCCCGACGGAAGCCTGCCCGTCAACCTGTTCCTAGCTGAGTCTGCCAGGAGGATGTGATGCTGTACGCGACAAGTCACCCAAACAGTCCGCCCACCACACGATTTCGCGCATTTAAACCGTTCACCTGTCGTCGGACACGTTCAGCCAAGCGCTGGGCGGTCGTGACGATGCTCGCCATGGTCCTCACGACCAATGGCGCTCCACTCCTTGTTCCACCGGTGCACGCGCAGGGTCAATCCGCTGGAGACGCGAGCGCTGTCGGCTTCGTCCTCGACGCCGGCGACCTGCGGTTCATCTTTCACCAGATTGAGATTGCCCGCGCCCACGCGGCTGGCGGAGAGCTCTTGGGGCCGGGACCGAACCAGGTGCCGGAATCGCGCCTTCCCTTCGGCCTGCGCACCGTCGATGGTTCGTTCAACCATCTCCTCCCAGGTACGACGTTGTTCGGTGCGTCGGACGTCACCTTCCCGCGCCTGGCGGTCGATCCGGCCGACGGCATCGGAGGAATGTTCCGCCCGGCCGAGCAGGGGACGTCCTACACGCAGAAGCGCGGCAACGTCATCGATTCGCAGCCGCGCATCATCAGCAACCTGATCGCCGACCAGACGTCGACGAATCCGGCGGCAGTGGCGGTGGCGGGTCCGGACGCTCTGCCCGACGAGTCTGGAACGCTGTTCATTCCGAACGTTGCTCCTGACGTCGGTCTGTCGGCCCCCTTCAACATCATGTTCACGTTCTTCGGCCAGTTCTTCGATCACGGCCTGGACCTCGTGAACAAGGGGGGTGCCGGCACTGTCATCGTGCCGCTGCAGACGGATGACCCGTTGTTCGTTCCCGGCAGCACGACGAACTTCATGCTGCTGACGCGTGCGACCAACCTTGCCGGTGCCGACGGCATTTCGGGCGACAACCCCGCGACGCCGGCTGACGAGAGCGCCGACGACATCCAGGAGCACACGAACCAGACGACCCCGTTCGTCGATCAGAACCAGACCTACACGTCACATCCCGCGCACCAGGTGTTCCTGCGCGAGTACGCATTGGTCGCGAACCCGCTGGCCGGAAACCGCCTGGATCCGATGCCTACCGGCCGCATGATTGACGGCGGCGGTCTGATCAACGGTGTGCCGGTCAAGAACATCGGCAACTGGGGTGAGGTG
The DNA here is from genome assembly GCA_046726015.1 of Acidobacteriota bacterium. Taxonomy (GTDB): domain Bacteria; phylum Acidobacteriota; class Vicinamibacteria; order Vicinamibacterales; family 2-12-FULL-66-21; genus QHWT01. The sequence goes on along the minus strand of JBKOZS010000048.1, from coordinate 4,074 downwards.
AAGGCGCAGGCGGCGGCCCTCCTCGGTATTCAGTTCACCGATCAGGACGTGCTCAACGTTCCGCAGATCGAGGTGGATCCGTACGGCCATTTCAAGCCTGGCCCTGCGCGCGGACAGCCGCAGATCAGGACTGCGACTGGCCTGGTCGAAGGCAACAGGGCGGCACCGGTTCTGGTGCCCGCGAATGCCCTGCGCACCGGCCACGCGTTCCTCGATGACATCGCGCACATGGCGAACCCGCGCTCGTCGTCTGGCGCGGCGTTGGCTCCGGACGCCGATCAAGTGGCCGGCGTGGATGATGGCCTTCCGGGGACCTACGACAACGAATTGCTCGAGGCGCACTTCTGCACCGGTGACGGGCGCGGCAACGAGAACATCGCGCTGACCTCCGTCCACACGGTGTTCCACCTGGAGCACAACCGCCTGCGCGACAACATCGACGCGATGATCAGCGGGGCCGTGAATCCCGCGACGGGCCGGAACGCTGCCGGGCTGACGCAGGCCGACATCAACGGATGGCGCACGACGCACGTGCCGAGCGGCTGGGCCTATGGGGAAAACCTGTTCCAGGCGGCGCGCTTCGTCACCGAGATGCAGTACCAGCATCTCGTGTTCGAGGAGTTCGCGCGCAAGCTGGTGCCGAGCATCAACGAGTTCATCGGCGACGGCATCAACTTCGTGCCCACCATCAACCCGGCAATCACCGCCGAGTTCGCACACCAGGTCTACCGCCTGGGTCACTCGATGCTGCCCGAAGTGATTACCCGCACGAACCAGGACGGTTCGTTCAACGACATCCGGCTGCTCGACGCGTTCCTGAACCCGCTCGAGTTCAACAACGGCGGTGCCGCTGGACCGCTGACCGCAGCCCAGGCCTCAGGCGCCGTCTTCCAGGGCGGAACACGGACAGTCGCGAACGAGATCGACGAGTTCATCACGGAGGCCGTCCGAAATAACCTCCTCGGCCTGCCGCTGGATCTGCCCGTGTTGAACCTCGCGCGTGGCCGCGATACCGGCATCCCTCCGCTGAACGAGGTACGTCGCCAGTTGTACGCCGCGACGAGCGATTCGCAGCTCGTGCCGTATGCCAACTGGATGGACTTCGAGTTCAGCATGAAACACTCCGAGTCGCTGGTCAACTTCGTCGCGGCGTACGGCATCGACCCGACGCTGACCGGGTTGACGTCCGTTCAGGCCAAGCGTGACGCTGCGGCGCTGCTGGTCGCCGATCCCAACTTCATGTTTAGAGACGGGCGTCTGACGGGTGTCGAGCGTATCGACCTCTGGATGGGCGGCCTGGCGGAGAAGATCAGTCCGTTCGGCTCCCTGCTCGGGACGACGATGAATGCCGTCTTCGAGGTCCAGCTGGAGAGCCTCCAGAACGCCGACCGGTTCTACTACCTGGAGCGCCTCGACGGTCTGAACCTGCTGTCGCAGATGGAAGGCAACTCGTTCTTCGAGCTGATCTCGCGCAATACGACGCTGCGCGGCGCATCAGCCGACGTGTTCGCCCGTCCGGACCTCGTATTCAACCTGACGCAGATTCTGCGCGTGCCGGGTGTCATCTCGGACGACCCGACCACGCCGGACGTCGACGAGTCGGATCCTCTCCAGTCCGAGCTGATACTGCTGCCGAATGGCACGGTGCGCTATCTCGGCGCCGGCCATGTCATCTGGAACGGCAGGGACGTTGCCGACCGCGTCTTCTCGAGTGAAGGTGACGACACGCTCCGTATGGGTGGCGGCAACGACATCGCCGAAGGTGGAGCCGGCAACGACAACCATATCGGTGGTGACGGCGATGACATCCTGACCGACACGTTCGGTGAAGACGTCATGAAGGGCGGCCGCGGCAACGACGCCATTTCCGGCGGCTCCGGTCCGTTCGACCTCCTCCAGGGCAACGAGGGCAACGACTTCATCGTTGGCGGCAACGATACGTCCGAGGTCTTCGGCGGGCCCGGCAACGACATCATCTACATGGGCAAGGGCCTGAGCGAGTCGATCGGCGGCAGCGGTGATGACTGGATGGAGGGCACCGAGTCGCCAGCCAGTATCGCGATCGGCGACGACAACAACCAGTTCCAGGACGATCCGAACGCCGGCCACGACATCCTCATCGCCGGCCTGGGCGATACGGACTTCGACGCCGAAGGTGGCGACGACATCATGGTCGGCACCGTCCTGCCCACGCATCGCTTCGAAGGCATGCTGGGATACGACTGGACCACGTACCGCGGCGAAGTCAGGCCGGTCGACGCGGATATGCTGATCACTGGCGCCATTGCCGTCAACGCGCCGCTCAACGAAAACCGCGACCGATTCGACCTGCTTGAAGGTCTGTCGGGAACGAACTTCAACGACCTGCTGCGCGGCGACAATCGTCTGCAGGCCGACCTGGTCAACGATGGGCTCACCGGCGTGACGAACGGCCACGTGCTGTTGCCAGCCGGCATCGATCGCATCGCGAACCTGCGTCCGCTGCTGACCGGGCTGTTGGATGTCGACAGCAACGGCGACGGGATCATGGACGCGTTTGGCGGAGGTAACATCATCTTTGGTGGTACTGGCAGCGACGTTATCGAGGGTCGCGGCGGCAACGACATCATCGATGGTGACCGCTGGCTGAACGTGCAGTTGCAATCCGGCACGGCGGCGCCGGTGAACAGCCTGCAGCAGCTGAGGACGGGCGTATTCAACGGCACGATCCCGCTCAGCGGGCCGCTGGCGCCCAGGATGCTCCGCAGCATCGTGACACCGACCGTTCCGGCGGCGGACTGCGCGGCGGCCGCGCCCGCCAACTGCGACACGGCCGTGTTCACGGGTCCGCGCGCGAACTACACCATCACGGTCGGGGCTGGCGGCGTCATCACGGTTGCTGACACGGTCGGCAACGATGGTGTCGATACCGTCCGCAACGTCGAGCGGCTGCAGTTCGCCGACCTCATCGTCCCGACCGCTGGCGGCGTGGTTGGAACGCCGGTGCCGAACGTCACTGGCCTGACCGTGGCGGCAGCGACGCTGGCGATTCAGCAAGCCGGACTGGTCGTCGGAACCCAGACGCTGCAGAACAGCAACACGATCGCGCCTGGTATCGTGATCAGCACGGATCCGCTCGCTGGCGTGGGCGTGGTCGCGGGTGGCACGGTCAATCTGTTCGTGTCGCTTGGTCCGCTCATTCCTGACATTCACGACCACACGGTAGTGAATGGCGTGCCGCCAGGGTTCCCGGCCGCTCAGGACGAACTCGCACTGTCGGGTCTGATCCTTGGGACCATTACCAGGGTGAACGATCCCGAGAGACCGGCTGGCCTCGTCATCACGCAGAACCCGCTCCCAACTGCGCAGGGCGGCACCATCAACCCGGGTGGCAGTGTGAATGTGGTCGTCTCGCTGGGTCCGGCGGCGCCGGGCACAGTGCCTACGGTTGCGGGTCTGCTGCAGGCGGACGCGGCTGAACTGATCGTCGATGCGGGCTTCACGGTCGGGACGGTGACGTTCAGCAACAGCGCGACTGTCCCGGTTGGGGCCGTCATCAGCACCAACCCGGCCGCGGGAGCAACACCGCTCGCGGGTAGCGCAATCGCGATGGTCGTCTCACTCGGGACCGAAGGGCTCGTCGCGCAGTTCGGGTTCAATGAGACCTCGGGCACCAGTGCTGACGACTCGTCGGTGGTTGCACACGACGGCGTCATTCGTGGGGCGGTCCGCGCACCTGGTAAGACCGGCAATGCCCTGTCGTTCGACGGCATCAACGACTGGGTGACCGTTGCCGACACGACCAACAGCCCGCTCGACCTGACCAACGGCATGACGATCGAAGCCTGGGTCAAGCCGGGATCGCTGATGACCGAGTGGAACACCATCGTGTTGAAGGAGCGCGGCACCGGCAACCTGTCGTATGGGTTGTATGCCCACGACGGAGCCCCGCAGCCGTTCGGCTTCAACTCACCGGCGGGCTACACGCGGACCAACCCGGTCGCCTCGACGACGGACATGGGGGTTCGCACCAACACACCGCTGCAAGTGAACCAGTGGACGCATTTGGCCACCACGTACGACGGAGCCAACATG
>JBKOZS010000047.1:0-11446 GCA_046726015.1 Acidobacteriota bacterium | reverse complement strand
CGTCGAGCAGGAGCGCTTGCGGATGGCCGAACAGCGCCTGCGCGAGCAGGACGCGCACTTTCTGGCCGCCCTGTAGCTCCGCCATCGACCGCTCGTGCAAGTGCTGCGGGATGTCGAGTCCTTCGAGAAGGACGGCCGCGTCGCTCTCGGCGGTGTAGCCGTCTTCCTCGCCAACGATACCCTCGAGCTCGGCAAGGCGCATCCCATCCTCGTCGGTCATGTCGGTCTTCGCATACAGCCGTTCCCGCTCCTCGAGCGCCGACCACAGCCGCTGGTTGCCCATGATGACGGTGTCGACCACGCGGAACTGATCGAAGGCAAACTGATCCTGGCGAAGCACGCCGAGCTTCGCGGGCCGCGAGACGGTGCCCCGCTGAGGCGGGAGTTCGCCGGTCAGGAGCTTCATGAACGTCGACTTGCCGGCGCCGTTCGGCCCCGTCAGGGCATAGCGCCGCCCGGCCGAGAACGTGGTGGACACGTCCTCGAACAGGACCTTGGAACCGTATCGCATGGACACACCGGCCACAGAAATCATCAGAGCGCCCCTATTCCTCGCGTAAATGAATTGGGAGAACCCCTTATTCTACCAGACCTTCGGCCCAATCCCCTATAATCCCAGCCATGGACCCCACGAATGTTGCGATCCCGGACTATTACCATCGCGTCGTCGACTGCCAGTGGGCGTGCCCGGCCCACACCAACGTTCCCGAATACATCCGCCTGATCGCGCATGGAAAGTTCACCGAGGCGTATCTCCTCAACCGTGAATCGAACGTGTTTCCCGGCATTCTCGGGCGCACGTGCGACCGTCCCTGCGAGCCGGCGTGCCGGCGCGGCCGGGTGGACGGCAAGCCGGTCGCCATCTGCCGGTTGAAGCGGGTCGCGGCGGACAACCGCGGCGAAGTAAAGCACCTGCTGCCGCAGGCGCCGGCCGAGAACAACGGGAAGAAGATCGCGCTGATCGGCGCCGGTCCCGCGTCACTCACCGTCGCCAACGACCTGATGCCGCTCGGCTACGAGGTGACGATTTTCGAGAAGCTGCCCCGGCCCGGCGGGCTGATGCGGATCAATATCCCGGCGTTCCGGCTGCCGGAGCAGGTGCTCGACGAAGAGATCGGCTACATCACCGACATGGGCGTCGACGTCCGTTACAACACCCCCGTCGACAGCCTGAAGGCGCTCCTCGACGGCGGTGAGTTCGACGCGGTGTTCGTCGGGAGCGGCGCACCGAAGGGCAAGGAGCTGGACGTTCCCGGTCGTCACGACAGCGATCAGATCTTCATCGGCATCGAGTGGCTCGAGTCGATCCACTTCGGGCACGTCGATTCGGTCGGCCAGCGCGTGTTGATCATTGGCGTTGGCAATACCGCGATGGACTGCTGTCGATCGGCGAAGCGACTTGGCGCGTCGGACGTCAAGGTCATCGCGCGCAAGACGCGGAAGTATTTCAAGGCGTCACCGTGGGAGCTCGAAGACGCGGAAGAAGAGCAGGTCGAGATCCTCGAGAACCTTCAGCCGGTCCGCTTCATCATCGAGAACGGCACACTCTCCGGCATGGAGTTCGACAAGTTCAAGTCGACCGAGACGGCATCGGGACTCAAGCAGGAAGTCATCGGCCGCGAGATCATTCCCTGCGACACGGTCGTTCTGGCGATTGGCCAGGACAACGCGTTTCCATTCATCGAGCGCAACATCGGGATCGAGTTTGGCAAGTGGGACATGCCGGTTGTCGACAAGACGACGTTCACGTCGACGCGGCCCGGGGTGTTCTTTGGCGGCGACGCGGCGTTCGGTCCGGCGAACATCATCTGGGCGGTCGAGCACGGCCACCAGGCCGCCATCTCCATTCACAACTACTGCCACGGCATCCCGCTGACGAATCGTCCGCCGCAGGGCATGACGCTCTCGAGCACGAAGATGGGGCTGCACGAATGGGCGTATAGCAATGACTACAGCCCGGTGCAGCGGCAGAGGATGATGCACGTCGAGCTGCCGATCCGCTTCCAGAGCATGACCACGGAGGTGGAAAAGGGGTTTACGGCGGAACAGGCGCAGGCGGAAGTCGAACGATGCCTCAATTGCGACGTCGAGACCCACTTCATCGACTCGCTCTGCATCGAGTGCGACGCGTGCATCGACATCTGTCCGGTCGACTGCCTGGCGATCGCGCCGAACGGCGACGAGTCCGCACTCCGCGCGAAGTTCAGGGCGCCGGCCGATAACCTGGAGCAGCCGCTTTTCGTGTCCGGGCCGCTGAAGCAGACCCGGCGCGTCATGTTGAAGGACGAGAACGTCTGCCTCCATTGCGGCCTCTGCGCGGAGCGTTGCCCGACCTACGCCTGGGACATGCGTAAATTCGTCCTGAACCTTCCTTACGCGGGCATGGCCCAGGGCTCAGGGCTCAAGGCTCAGGGCGGCTTAGGGCTTAAGCCGGCTTAAGTCCTAAGTCAAAGATCCCTGAGCCGCCATGAGCCCTGAGTCATAAGCCATAAGCCATTCACCATGGATCGCACCAACGATTTCGCGTTCAAGATTGCGACGGCCAACGGCACCGGGTCGGCCTCGGCCAACGGCCTCATCATGCAGGCCATCTTCCGTATGGGCGTGCCCGTTACCGGGAAGAACGTCTTTCCATCGAACATCCAGGGGCTGCCGACCTGGTACGAGATCAGGGTGAACCGGCACGGATACACCGCGCGCACACCGCATTTCGATCTGCTCGTCGCGATGAATCCCGCGACGTACGACAAAGACGTGGCGGAGATTCGTTCGGGCGGCTGGCTCGTGTACGACTCGACGTGGCCGCTCGATTCACGGCTGGCACGCCCGGACATCACGTACCTCGGCATTCCACTCGCCGAGATGTGCAACACGCAGTTCAGCCAGGTGCGCGAGCGCATCCTGATGAAGAACATCGCGTATGCCGGTGCGCTGGCGGCGCTGCTCGGTATCGACACGGACATCATCCGCGCGCTGCTCGTCGAGAAGTTCGGAAAGAAACCGGCGCTGATGGAGTCGAACAAGACAGCCGTCGATCTCGGGTACGACTACGCGAAGGCGAACTTTCAATGCCCGCTGCCGATCCGCCTGGAGCGGATGGACGCCACGAAGGACTCCATCCTGATAGACGGCAACACCGCCGCCGCCCTCGGGTGCATCTATGCCGGTGCGACGGTCGGCGCGTGGTATCCAATCACGCCGGCGACGTCACTCATGGAGGCGTTCAAGGGGTTCTGCCAGAAGTACCGCCGCGAACCCGAGACAGGGCGGAACCGTTTCGCGATTCTGCAGGCGGAGGACGAACTTGCGGCGATCGGGATGGTGATCGGCGCGTCGTGGGCGGGCGCGCGCGCGTTTACGCCCACCGCAGGTCCTGGAATCTCGCTGATGAGCGAGTTCATCGGCCTGGCGTATTACGCGGAAGTTCCCGCGGTCATTTTCGACGTCCAGCGGACCGGGCCGTCCACCGGCATGCCGACGCGCACGCAGCAAGGCGACCTGATGATGTGCGCCTATGCGTCGCACGGCGATACGCGTCACATCTGTCTCTATCCGGCTGACCCGAGAGAAGCGTTCGAGTTCGCGGTGGCGTCGTTCGATCTGGCCGAGCGCTACCAGACGCCGGTGTTCGTGCTGAGCGATCTCGATATCGGGATGAACGACTGGATGGTGCCGGCCCTCTCGTGGGACGACGCGTATCGGCCGGATCGTGGCAAGGTGCTCACGCCGGCGGAACTGGAGAACGTCACAACCTTCTTCCGGTATCTCGACCCGGACGGCGATGCGATTCCCTATCGCACGCTGCCGGGCACGAGCCCGAAAGGGGCGTATTTCACGCGAGGCTCGGGACACAACCGGTTCGGCTTCTACACGGAAGACGGTGACGAGTACGTCGACGTCCTCGATCGCATCGATCGCAAGATTCAACGGGCGGCGCGCGCGGTCCCGGCGCCGGTCGTGCGTCCCGCGAGCGGCGCCAAGGTCGGCCTGGTGACGGTTGGGGGCTGCCACGCCGCCTGCATGGAAGCGCTCGATCAGTTGGCGAAGGAAGGGATCGCGATCGACTACCTGCGGGTCCGCGGGTTTCCCTTCGGCCAGGAGGTCGCCGCGTTCCTCGAGTCGCACGACATCAACTTCGTTGTCGAACAGAACCGCGACGGGCAATTGCGCAGCCTCCTGATGCTGGAGACGGGGGTCGCCGCCGAGAAGCTCGAATCGGTGCGCTACTACGGCGGGTTCCCGATGAGCGCGCATCACGTCGTGTCAGGGGTGAAGGCGAAGATGGAGAAGGCGGCATGACCTACATCGCGAAACCCAAGGTTCACCACCCGGCGCTCCAGAAGAATGCCGTGGGTCTCACGCGGCGCGATTACGAGGGGGCGATCACGACGCTCTGCGCCGGCTGCGGTCACGACTCGATCACTGCGGCGATCGTCCAGGCCTTCTGGGAACTCTCGATCGAACCCTACAAGGTGGCGAAGCTGTCGGGGATTGGCTGCTCGTCGAAGACACCGGCGTATTTCCTGCGCGAGGCGCACGGGTTCAACGGCGTGCACGGCCGCATGCCGGCGCTCGTCGCGGGGGCCAATGCCGCGAACCGCGACATCATCTATATAGGCATCTCCGGCGACGGCGATTCCCTGTCCATTGGTCTCGGGCAGCTCTGCCACGCGATCCGGCGGAACGTCAACGTCCTCTACGTGCTCGAGAACAACGGCGTGTATGGGCTGACGAAAGGGCAGTTCTCGGCGTCGGCGGATCCAGGCTCGACGAGCAAGAAGGGTGAAGCCAACACCATGGCGGCCATCGACGGCTGCCTGCTCGCGCTGACGCTCGGAGCCACGTTCGTCGCGCGCGCGTTCTCGGGCGACAAGGCGCAGCTCGTGCCCATCCTGAAGGCGGGGCTCGCACACAAGGGGTTCGCATTCGTCGACGTCATCTCGCCGTGCGTGACGTTCAACGATCACGAAGGCTCGACGAAGAGCTACGCGTACACGCGAGAGAAGAATGTCGAAGTCGTGCAGGCCGACTTCGTGCCGCCCGCCCACGCCATCACCACCGAGTACGATCCCGGCGCGGTTCGCAACGTGATGCTGCACGACGGCAGCTGGGTGCGGCTGCACAAGGTTGCCGAGGATTATGACCCCACCGATCGCGATCGTACCTATACATACATTCGCGACAGCCAGAAGGACGGCGAGGTCGTGACCGGACTGCTCTACATCTCTCCCGACTCGGTGGACCTCCACGAGCAGAGCGACACGGTCATGACGCCGCTCACGCAGGTGCCATACGAAGATCTGTGCCCTGGGGGCGAGGAACTCGCGAAGCTGCAACGTCGCTTCCGGTAATCGAAGGGTCGAAGAACGCGAAGTGGCGAAGGAGCAGAGGGTCGAAGGAGCAAGGGTCGTCCGAGTCAAAGGGTGGCGCGATAGGGTACTATCCCCCGAATGAAGCAACTGATTCTTGCCCTCGTGTTGGTGCCGGTCGCGCTCCAGCAATCGGCGCTCCCGCCACAGGATGCCGTCAAGCCCGTCAAGATCGTGGAAGTGCCCGCGTACTGCGAAGGCGTGGTCTTCGATCGCGCCGGGCAGGCCTACGTCTCGGTCACGCACGATGGGACGATCTATCGCGTCTCGCCCGAGGGGACTGCGACGGTGTGGGCGAAGACGCAGGCGCCGAACGGCCACAAGATCCTCGCGGATGGTACGCACCTGGTGTGCGACAAGGGCGCGGTCCTGCATCTCGATGCCGACGGGAAGCGTCTCGCGGACGCGTCGACCGAATGCGACGGCAAACCGTTGCGCGCGCCGAACGACCTGACAATCGATCCGAAAGGCGGGTTCTACTTCACCGATCCCGGCGGGTCGAGCATCAATAATCCCATCGGAACCGTCCACTACGTCGATCCGCAGGGCAAGACACACCTGGTCGCCGAGGGACTCGCGTTCCCGAACGGAATCGTCTTGCGTCCCGACGGCAAGACGCTGCTCGTCGCCGAGAGTCAGCAGAACCGCATCCTCGCGTATGATGTGACGGCACCCGGCAAGGCAGGCACGCGTCGCGTGCTCGCCACATTGCCGACCAAACAAGGCGATCAGATCGCCAACGAGCCCGATGGCATGGCGCTCGATGAGCAAGGGAACCTGTACGTCGCGCACTACGGCATGCACACCGTGCAGGTGCTCGGTCCGGACGGCACGCTGTTGCGCAGCTATCCAGGTGGCAACCTGACCACGAGCAACGTGGCATTTGCGGGACCGCAGATGGATCGCCTTTACATCACCGGCGCGCTGACCGATGAGAAGACGAGTAAAGGCGCGCTATGGCGTCTCGACTTGAAGGGCGTGCACGGCCTGAGGCTGCTTGCCGCGAAATGAATGCTGAATGCTGAAGTAGTTCAGCATCCAGCATCCAGCGTTCACGACGGTCGCTATCAGAGGTCCCTTGTTACTGGACGTGCACGACCGCGCGCATCCATGTATGAATGCAGCACTGGAATTTGTGGTCGCCAGCCGTCAGCGGAGCAGTTCGTGTGTGGCCCCCAGGCGGGATCACGGACGCAGCTGGATCCTGACCGGCAGCGACACATTCCGGCGCGACGGTCAGACCCTCGTTCAGCGGCGGCACAAACCCGCCGCCGAAATTCGCGACGTGGGTGAACGTATGACCGCGGCCGCCGGTGTTCGCGACCAGCAGTGTGCTCCCGACTTGCTGAACCGAATACGCCGGACTGATCCGCCAGGACGGATGACCCACGACGGCGTCCGCGAGCGGTGAGTCGAGTAGCGCGTTGAACTGCGCGCGCGTGACGGTACCGACGTTATTGGCACAGCCTTGCGGCAACCAGCCCTGAACATCTCTCGGGTCGCAGTCGTCGGCCAGAGCAATCCTGTTGCCCCGTTCAGTATCCGCCGTCACACGCACCTGGTGAGAACCGATAATCAAAGCCAACAGCCCGAGCGAAACGGCGATCGCCATCAAGAATTTCCGCATTCTGCACCTTCCCGTCAGAACCCGCCGAGACGGACGCTACCGGATGAGCGCAAGGTCACGGCGGGCGATCATTGGTTCCCAGGGTAGAAGCTGGCAGACAACGCCAGCGCAAGGCCGGTTCAGGAATCCTCGATTCTCGCAGTTAGGGTGCGGATACTAGCGGACGCGGCTGAGCCGCGTCAATGCCTAATCGGGGTATGCTACCGGCCACTGCTCGACGATCTGGCGATCATCGGGAAAGAGGAGACCAGCATGAAGCGCCCTTCGCGCCGCGAATTTCTCAAGACCGCCGCTGCCGGCAGCGTGGCGGCGTCGTTGCCGACGACCTTCCTCCGTGCACAGGAGCGGCCGCAGGCTGGTGACGTGCCGCCCGGCGAACGCGTGCAGATCGCGCTCATCGGCGCTGGCGGACAGGGCATGGGCGACACGCGCACGGCCCTGCGTGTGCCGGGAACCGAGTTGACAGCGGTCGCCGACATTTACGACGGCCGGCTGACGCGCGCGAAGGAGATCTGGGGACAGCAACAGCCGCTCTTCACAACCCGTGACTATCGCGAGGTGCTGGCACGGCCGGAAGTGGACGCGGTCATTATTGCGACCCCCGATCACTGGCACCAGCGGATTGCCATCGACGCGATGAAGGCCGGCAAGGACGTCTACGTCGAAAAGCCGATGGTGCAGAAAATCGAGGAAGGGCAGGCGCTCGTCGACGTCGCGCGCCAGACGAACCGCATCGTCCAGGTCGGCAGCCAGCGCGTCAGCTCGATCATCTATGCGAAGGCGCGCGACCTGTATCGCGCCGGCGCCATCGGCAGCCTGGTCCTGGTCGAGGCATGGATCAACCGCAACTCGGCGCTGGGCGCGTGGCAATACACGCTGCCGCTCGATGCCTCGCCGCAGACCATCGACTGGGATCGCTTCATCGGCCACGCGCCGAAGCACGCGTTCGAGCCGATCCGGTTGTTCCGCTGGCGCAACTATCGCGACTACGGCACCGGCATTCCCGGCGACCTGTTCGTTCACCTGTTCTCGGGCATTCACTACGTGCTCGACTCGAACGGGCCGACACGCGTCATTGCGACGGGCGGCCTGCGCTACTGGAACGACGGCCGCGACGTGCCGGATGTCATGCTGGCGCTCTACGACTACCCGAAGACCGCGTCGCATCCTGCGTTTACGCTGTCCCTGAAGGTGAACTTCGCGGAAGGCGGTGGCGAAAACCAGGCGTTCCGGTTCGTCGGGCCCGAGGGCGTGCTGACGATCGGCGGCGGGGGCGTTACGCTGGCGAAGAAACCAAGGGCAAAGGATCCGGGCTATTCGATCGACACGTATCCGGAAGCCATGCAGAAGGAGCTCGTCAAAGCGCACCGCTCGAAGTATCCGGCGCAGCCGGAGCTGCAGCCCGTGACGGAAGAAACGTTCTCGGCGCCGCCGGGATACTACGACGGCTACGACCACTTCGTGAACTTCTTCGACTCGGTGCGCACGCGCAAGGCCAGCGTCGAGGACGCGGTGTTCGGCTTCCGCGCTGCGGCCCCTGCGCTGCTCACCAACGACAGCTACTTCGAAGGGCGCCCGATCGCGTGGGACCCCGAAACGATGAAGCGCGTCAGCCGCGCTGATACGGGGAGCCGGCAGTGAGGCGGTTCGCCGCATTTCTGCTCATCGCGATGGCGCTGGGAGTGACGCACATGGTGTCCGCGCGGGAAGCACCGGGAGAGTGGCGGCCGCTCTTCGACGGCAAGACGACGGCCGGATGGCGCGGCTTCCAGGCGAAGCAGATGCCCGACGGCTGGAAAGTCGTCGACGGCGCCCTGACACGCGTCGACAAGGCGGGCGACATCGTCACCACCGACGAGTTCGCGGACTTCGAGTTGTCGCTCGACTGGAAGATTGCGAAAGGGGCGAACAGCGGGATCTTTTATCGGGTGGTCGAGAACGACACGGATAAGGCGATGTGGCACGTTGCCCCCGAGTACCAAATCATCGACGACAAGGGATATCCGCAGAAGCTGAAGGACACGCAGCACACCGGCGCCAACTACGATCTGCAGCCGCCGGCGCGCGACGTGTCGAAGCCCGCCGGCGAGTGGAATACGACGCGCATTGTCGCCAACGGCAGGCACGTGGAGCACTGGCTGAACGGCGCGAAGCTGGTGGAGTACGAGATCGCGAGCCCCGAGTGGGAGAAGCTCGTGGCGCAAAGCAAGTTCAAGGATCATCCCCGCTATGCGCGCGCGTCGAAGGGACGTATCGGCATCCAGGATCACGGCGACTGGGTCGCGTTCAGGAACATCAAGATTCGCGAACTGCGCTGAGGTGCAGGTGAGATGCCTGTAGGCCGCGAGATCGGTGGGATCCGGGCGAGCCGCCGGATCCATGTCATTCGTGGTTTGACGGCGGCGCTCGTCATCACGCTGTTGATTCCATTCTATTCGGCCACGCAACGGCCCGCCGCACCGCTGCAGCCGTTCGCCCAGCACGTGCGCCGCGTGGAGAGCGCGCTTGACACCGTGGGACAACCGCTTCCGGCTGCCGTCCACCAGGCCATCAACGACGCGGTTGGCAACGCAGACGAGCGCGCCGCGGCGCTGCGCATCGAGCAGATCCTCGATCCACACGTGCTCGTCACGGTGGAGATCAATCCGGAAAGCCGCGTCAAGGTGAGCCAGGGCAACGCGCCGCCCGAACTCGTGCAGGGCGGCACACGCGCCTTCCTGGTCAAGGTGATCAACCAGGCGGGCGTTACCGCGCCGCTCGCCGTGCAAAGCCCGAACACCGGTAAGGTCTCGAATTCCTCGGGAAGACGTTCAGCCAACGATCCGCTCAGCCACGCGCCTCCCAGCGAGCTGACGATGAACGATGTGAGGGATCGCTGGGCGGAGATCACCATCTTCGACAAGCCACCGATGGCGCCACGTCTCAGGGGACTGGCGGTCGAGTACGCCATCCTGCAGATCTACAGTCGTGACGCGGGTCAGCGGTCGGCGATCCTGCGATTCGATGTCGGGCAAGGAACGGCTGATATCGGCTTCAGGAACGACGTCGAGATCCTGTTTCGCGCGAGTCCGGCGCATCCCGTCAAGCTCCGCGTACGCGACGAGCAAGGGAAGCCGGCGACGGCGGCGTTTCTCGTGCGCGACGATCGCAACCGCGTCTACCCGAATCGGCTGAAGCGGCTCGCACCCGATCTTCCGTTCCAGGACCAGGTCTACCGCGCCGACGGCGAGACGATAGACCTGCCGGACGGGCGATTCACCGTGACCGTCTCGCGTGGCCCGGAATCCATCGCCGAGACGCGCGCATTCACCGTTGAAGGTGGTCCAACGGAGCTCGCGTTTGACCTGCGACGCTGGATCGATCCGGCGTCACGCGGCTGGTACTCCGGCGATCATCATGTGCACGCCGCCGGGTGCTCGCATTACGACAACCCGACTGAAGGCGTGGAACCGCGACATATGTGGCCGCAGGTGAAGGGAGAAGCGGTTAACGTCGCGTCCGTCCTGACGTGGGGGCCGTGCTACTACAGCCAGAAGCGGTACTTCAGCGGACAGGATCATCCACTCTCTACGGCCGGGCAGCTGCTGCATTACGACCTCGAGATCTCGGGGTTTCCTTCGAGTCACGCCGGCCATCTCGTGCTGCTTGGATTAACGGATCAGGATTATCCGGGCGCGACGAAGATCGAGCAGTGGCCGACCTGGACATTGCCGATCTTGAAGTGGGCGGCGGCGCAGAAGGCGGCCACCGGCTTTGCGCACTCCGGCTGGGGCCTGGAGGTCGCCTCGCGCGATTTGCCGAACTATGAGATGCCGGCGTTCGACGGCATCGGCGCCAACGAATTCATCGTCGATGTCACGCGTCCGGGGGCCGTCGACTTCATTTCGGCGGGAGACACGCCGCCGGTGTGGGAGTTGAACATCTGGTATCACGTGCTGAATTCCGGGTTTCGCACGCGTATCAGTGGCGAGACGGACTTTCCATGCATCACCGACGAGCGCGTGGGGCAGGGGCGCTCGTATTCGAAAATCGATGGCCCGTTGTCGTATCGCGGATGGGTCGACGCGATTCGCGACGGCCGCACCTACGTGTCCGACGGCCGCAGCCACCTGATGGACTTTCGCGTGTCCACGGCGGAGATGGGAGGAGAAGTGCGTCTCGCGCAGCCAGGCCCGGTGCGCGCGAGTGTTCTTGTGGCCGCAAACCTGCCTCCGACTCCCGACGACCAGATCCGGAATCGCGCGCATGCCGAGCGACCGTACTGGCATCTCGAACGTGCCCGTATCGGGAGCACACGCGAAGTGCCGCTCGAGTTCGTCGTCAATGGCGTCGTGGTGGCGAAGCGGACGATCGTTGCCGACGGCACGCCGCGCGAGGTGAGCCTCGACATTCCAGTCGAGAAGAGCAGCTGGGTCGCGGCGCGGATCCTGCCGTCCTCACACACCAACCC
>JBKOZS010000046.1:0-11366 GCA_046726015.1 Acidobacteriota bacterium | reverse complement strand
GCTTTCAGCAGGCCGTCCGCATGGGACCCTGGAAGGCGGTTCGACTGAAGCAGGATGGCACCCTGGAGCTCTACAACCTCGAGAAGGATCCGTTTGAGCAACATGATGTGGCGGCGGAGCAGGGAGACGTGATCAAGAGGGTTGACGCTTACCTGCACACCGCTCGCACGGAGAGTGCGCTATGGCCCGTCAAATAAAGCAGACCTCCGGCGCTGGCCAGGCGACGGCCCCGCAACAGTTCGCGCGCGCGCTCGAGGCGTTGATCGAGCAGGTCAAGGCGGATCGTTCGATTCTCGCCGCGATCCTCTGCGGGAGCCTTGCTCACGATACCGTCTGGGCCAAGTCCGACATCGACCTGGTGCTCGTGACGATCGATGAGAAACAGACCCGGTCAACCTGCCGGTCGCTGTCGCTGTATGCCGACGGCGTGAACGTGCACGCGAATCTCGTCTCGCGCAGCGAGTTCCGCAAGATTGCGGAGGGATCGATTCACAACTCGTTCATGCATTCGCTGCTCGCGAAAGGGCGGCTGCTCTATACGCACGACGACACGATTGCCGACCTGTTCGCCAGGCTCCGCGATATCGGCGATCGTGATACGCAACTGCAGCTGCTGCGAGCCGGGTCGGGCGCGCTGGGTCTCATCTACAAGGCGCACAAGTGGTTCATCACTCGCGGCGACCTCGATTACACGGCACTGTGGATCCTCTACTCAGCGACGGCACTGGCGAAGATCGAAGTCATTAACGCCGGTCTCATTGCCGACCGCGAAGTGATTCCGCAGGCGCTGCCGCTGAATCCGTCGTTTTTCAAGACCGTCTAGGTAGATTTGCTCAACACACCGAACACGGAGAAGGCGGTCCAGGCGGCGCTGGTCGCCATCGACCACTACATTGCGACGCGCGCCAGCTCGTTGTTCCGGATGGTCATCGATTACCTCGACGAAGCCGGCGAAGCCCGGTCGGCGTCCGAGATCGAGGATCATTTCACGCGCAATTTCGACGTCAGCGATGTGTCGACGGTCTGCGAGTATCTCGCCGACGAGGGTGTGATCGGGAAGGCCTCGCTGCCCGTCAAATTGACGAAGAGAAGCAACGTCGAGGTGCAGGAGATGGCGTTTTTCCTGAGCCATGAAAGTCGCGAGTCCTGAGTCAGACCTGAGTCCTGAGTCATGAGCCGTCCATCTGCCCGATCCACCATCGCCGTCCAGGGCGCGCGCGTGCACAACCTGCAGAACATCTCCCTCGAGATTCCGCGCGACAGCCTGACCGTCATCACCGGCCTCTCCGGCTCCGGCAAGTCCAGCCTGGCGTTCGACACGATTTATGCCGAAGGTCAGCGCCGCTACATGGAATCGCTTTCCAGCTACGCCAAGCGCTTTATCGCGCATGTCGCCAAGCCCGACGTGGATTTCGTGTTCGGCCTGTCCCCGGTGATCTCGATCGAGCAGAAAACGCTCGTGAACAACCCGCGGTCGACCGTCGGGACCATGACCGACATCGCCAGCTACCTGAACCTGCTCTTCGCAACCATTGGTCAGGCGCACTGTCCGCGTACCGGCGAACTGACGCCGAATCGCACGTCGAGCCAGATCCTCGACGCCATCCTGTCGCTGCCGGACGGCGCGGAAGTCGAGCTGCGGGCGCCCGTGTTCAAGGTCTACGGCGAGGACCTGGATTTCGTGTTCACGGAAGTGCGCAAGAAGGGCTGCCGTCGGATGATCATCGACAGCAGGCCCGTGGACATCTCGACGGAACTCGATCTCGATGAATCATCCGTTGAGCACATGGACGCCGTCGTCGACCGGTTCATCGTCAGCCGGAAGCACGAGAAGGCGATCAAGGCAGGCATCGCGGCCACGCTGCTGATAGGCGATGGACTGTTGCGGGTCGAGGTGGTGAAGGGGGCGAGCAAGGCGGAAGCCGAGCGGTTCTACAAGGGACTGTGCAGCCCGACACACCACTTCGTCTATGGGGACATCGGGCCCGACTACTTCATGTTCAACAACCCCGAGAGCGCCTGCCGGACGTGCGGCGGCCTCGGCGTCGACAAACTCACACATCCAGAGCTGCTCATTCCGGATCCAACACGCAGCATTCTCAACGGATGCTTCGTGCGCGAAGCGTTCAAGTTCAACCCGGACACGTGGGACGGGCGGATGATGTACAGCCTCGCGACCGCACTTGATTTTCCGCTGGACGCACCGTGGAACCAGCTGCCGAAGAAAGTGCAGTCGGCGATTCTCTATGGCATCGACTCGAAGAAGATCCGGATAACCTCGCCGCCGGATGCAAAGGTGAAGCGCGACGACCAGGAGGGGCGCGAGGTCGGTTTCCACGGCATCGCCCGACGAATCGAGCGCTACTATCGAAGGTATCGGCAGAGGGGCGAAGCGAACTCCAGGATGGAGGCGTGGCTCGACAAGGTGATGATCGAGCACACGTGTCCCGACTGCAACGGCGCACGCGTCCGCCCCACCCGGTTGCTGTTCAAGGTTCAAGGAAAAACCATTTACGACATCGGGCAGCTGCATTTCGACGAGGTGCACGAGTTCCTCGGCGCGGTGAAGCCGACCGGCCGCGGCGCAGACGCCGGGCGCCAGGTGCTGAAGGAGATTCGCGGCCGTCTCGAACTGCTGCTGGGAATCGGACTGGATTACCTGAACTTCAACCGCCGTTCCGGCACGCTGTCAGGTGGGGAGTCGCAGCGGATCCGGCTCTCGACGCAGATCGGGTCCGGGCTGATGGGCATGCTCTACGTTCTCGACGAGCCCAGCATCGGCCTGCACCCGAAGGACAACGTGAAGATGATCGCGACGATCGAGCGTCTCCGCGATATCGGCAATACCGTGATTGTCGTCGAACACGACGAAGACACAATCCGCGCGGCCGATCACCTCGTCGAGATGGGGCCTGGTCCCGGTGTTCACGGCGGTCGCGTCGTCGTGCAAGGGATGCTCGACGATCTGCGGAAGTGCAAGGCATCACCAACCGGGCAGTTCCTGTCCGGCAAGCGTTCGATCGCGACGCCGACGACTCGGCGCCGCGGCAACGGCAAGGCGCTCACGGTGCGCGGCGCGCGCGAGAACAATCTGAAATCCATCGATGTCACCTTCCCGCTCAGCACGCTGGTGGCGATCACCGGCGCGTCGGGGTCGGGCAAGAGCACGCTCGTCAATGAAATCCTTTACAAGGCACTCTGGAAACAGCTGATCGACACACGCACGTTGCCGGGCGAGCACGACGCCGTCGAAGGCATCGAGCATGTGCACAAGGTCGTCAACATCGATCAATCACCGATTGGGCGCAACAGCAGGTCCAACCCGGCGACATACGTCGGCTTCTACGACACGATTCGTGACCTGTTCACTCGCGCGCCGCTCTCGATCGAGCGCGATTACAAGCCGGGGCGCTTCAGTTTCAATGTCAAGGGCGGACGGTGCGAAGAGTGCCAGGGCGAAGGGGTGATCACCACGCAGCTGTATTTCATGCCCGACGTGGAAGTGACGTGCGGCGCGTGCAAGGGCGCACGGTTCAACGCCGAAACGCTCGAAGTGACACTGCGCGGCAAGACGATTACCGACGTGCTCAACATGTCGGTGGAAGAAGGCGTCGCGTTCTTCGCCGCCGAGCCAGCAGTCTGCAAAAAGATCGAAGTACTGAACGATCTCGGCCTGGGTTACTTGACGCTGGGTCAGTCATCCACCACGCTTTCCGGCGGGGAGGCGCAGCGCATCAAGATTGCGACCGAGCTGAGCACGCTGCAGCGCTCGAAGCATACCGTCTACATTCTCGACGAGCCGACGACGGGGTTGCACCTGGCGGACGTGGAGCGGCTGCTGGCGTCGTTGAACCGTCTGGTGGATGCCGGCCACACGGTGCTGCTGATCGAACATCACATGGACGTGATCAAGACCGCGGATCACGTCATCGACCTGGGACCGGAAGGCGGACACGCGGGTGGTGAGGTCGTGGTGACCGGCACGCCGGAAGACGTCGTGCGCTGCAAGGCGTCCTACACCGGGCGATTCCTCAAGCCGCATTTACCGATGAAATCTCGACGCGCCTGATTCGCGCGCTCATTTTCCTCGCAACTTCGCCACTGGTCCATCCACGCCATTCGGCGGCTGCTCGTTCGCGAACTGGTCCCTGTCGCCAAGCGACTCTTTCAAGCGCTGGAGCTCGGCCTTCAGCGTGGCAATCAATTTCTCCTGCCCGGGCTCGCCGTACAGATTGTGCAGCTCGTACGGGTCGTTTTTGAGATCGAAAAGCTCCCACTGATCCTTCTTCCAGAAATAAATGAGCTTGTGCGTCGGCGTGCGGACGCCGTAGTGCGCGCGCGTGTTGTGATCGCCGGGATAGTGGTAATAGCGGTAATACATCGAGGTGCGCCAGTCGGGAGGCGTGCGATTCCGGAGCAGTGGAAGAAGGCTGCGGCCCTGCATCTCGTTGGCTACCGGAATGCCAGCGGCATCAAGGAAGGTCGGCGCGAAATCCACGTTCAGCGCGATCGCCTCGTTCCGGATCCCGCGCTTGATTCCCGCGGGCCACCGCACGAGAAACGGCATCCGCAGCGACTCCTCGTACATGAAGCGCTTGTCGAACAGGCCGTGGTCGCCCAGGAAGAAGCCCTGGTCGCTCGTGTAGATGACCAGCGTGTTTTTCGACAGGCGAGCGCGCTCCAGGAACGCGAGCAGGCGGCCGACGCTGTCATCCACGGACTGAACGGTGGCGAGGTAGTCCTGCATGTAGCGCTGATATTTCCATCGGGTGAGCGGTTCACCCGTGAGCGTGACGTTCTTGGCGTCGCGGACGATCGTGACCTCGGTGGGCTTCGTCGAAAGCCATTGAGCGCGTTCGGCATCAGAAAGCCCGGCCGGCGGATCGAGCTTCAGGTCGCGGCGAGTCAGGTCGGCCGCAACGCGCTGCTGGTTTTCATGAAGGGCATCGGTTCGCGTCTCGTAGCCGTCCCAGAAGGTGACGGGCTCGGGTATCCGTTGAGCAGCGAAGTGCGCGGCGTGCGTCGTATCGGGCTCCCACGGCCGGTGCGGCGCCTTGTGATGAACCATCAGGAAGAAAGGCTTGTTCAGCGGGCGCTTCTCCATGAACTCGATCGCGAGGTCGGTAATCACATCGGTCACGTACTTGCCCGTATACGTATGCTCTTCGGTCGCTGTGTAGAACAGCGGATCGACGTAAGCGCCCTGGCCAGGAAGGATCTCCCACCGATCGAAGCCGGCGGGGTCGCTTCCGAGGTGCCACTTGCCAATCATGCCCGTGTAGTAGCCGCCCTGCTGCAGCAGGCGCGCGACCGTCATTCGCGTGCTGTCGAACCGATTGAACACGGGCACGCCGTTGATGTGCGAGTACTGACCGGTCAGGATCGTCGCGCGGCTCGGCGTGCAGATCGAGTTGGTGGCGAAGACGTTCGTCAGCAAAGCGCCTTCGCGCGCGAGACGATCGATGTTCGGCGTCTGGTTCACGCGCGATCCGTACGCGCCAATCGCGTGTGCCGCGTGATCGTCCGTCATGATGAACAGGATGTTCGGCCGGTCGGCGCCTTCGGCGATAACTGGGAGGATCGTGCAGAGGAGACAGGCGATCAGGAACCTCGGCATGCCGCGCATCCTAGCACGCACGGACGGGAGCGCGTGGATGCTACTCCCGACGCAGCGTGCTCGAGGGATCGACGGCCGCGGCGCGGCGCGCGGGCAGATAGCAGGCCGTGAGACCCACGGCGCCAAACACGCCCGCCGCAAAAAGAAATGTCGGCGGATGGAGTGGAGGGACGCCAAAGAGGAACGCGGTGAGTACCTGGCTGACGGCGGCCGCGAGTGCCAGGCCGATCGCGGAACCAATGACCGTGAGGAACAGCCCCTGGCGAAGCACCATGCCCATGACGTCTACGCTCCGCGCGCCGAGGGCGAGGCGGATCCCGATCTCGCGACTGCGCCGCGCGACGGAGTACGCGGTGATGCCGTAGATCCCGATCGACGCGAGCAGCAGTCCCACGAGTCCGAGCGTACCGGCAAACGAAACGACGATCCGCTGGGGAGCGAGGCCAAGCGCCGTTGAATCATCGAGCGTTCCCGACGACACGATCGCCAGGTTCGGATCCATTGACCGGATGAGCGCCCGGATGTCGGTGATCGGATGCTGCCCGCTTGACCTGCGGGCTGCAATCGTCATCGTCGACGTCATGTCGGCCGCGGATTGCTGCTGCAGCGGCAGGTAGATGAACGAACCTGCAAGACCATCGATGACACTGCTCGACCTCACGTCGCCAACGACGCCGATGATTTGCGCGTTCCGGCCGCGTCCGCCGATGCCATATGAGATTGACTTGCCGAGCGCGCTGCCGTCCGGCCAGAACCGGCGCGCAACGGCTTCCCCGACGATCGCCACGGGTGGCGTTGACGCAGTGTCGCTGACGTTGAAGTCGCGGCCGGCCAGGAGTGGAATCCGCAACGTGTCGAAGTACCCAGGCTCGACGATGTTCCACGAGTGCTCGTACGAAGGGGTGGCATCGCCGCCTGGTGCGCCCGGAATCGTGATACCACCGATGCCGATACCTTCGAAACCTCCCGGGAACACCCTCGCGATCGTCGCGGCTTCGACCGATGGCAACTGACGCACGCGCTCGAGCAGCTGACGCCAGAAGCGTGTGCTGCTCGTGTCCGTATACCGTCCCATCGACAAATCCAGCGAAACGAGCTCGACTCCTCGCGGATCGAAACCAGGATTGGTCGAACCGGCGCGCTGCAGAGCGGTTACGAACAAGCCGGCAGTGACGACGAGGACGAGGCTGAACGCGACCTGGGAGATCACGAACGCCGTTCGCAGTCGCGATCGTCCGGCGGAGACGTGCGAGTCGTCCTTGAGTGCGGTAACGACATCCGCCTGCGCGGTCCGCAGGGCCGGCGCGAGGCCGAACAGCAACGCCGCGCCGAAGGAGACCGCGGTCGTGAACGCGACGACGCGCGCGTCGAGCGCGAGTGGCACGACAATCGGAAATGGCAGCGATGGCAGCAGCGGAACGAGCAGCGACAGCAGCAGGCGCCCGAGAAACAGTCCGGCGGCGCCGCCGACCGCGAACAGCAACATCGTTTCCGTCATGAGCTGCCGCACGAGCCGTCCGCGTCCGGCGCCTATCGCCATGCGCACGGCCATTTCATGCTGCCGCGCCATCGCCCGCGCCAGCAGGAGTCCCGCGACGTTTGCGCACGCGACGGCCAGCACCAGCGCCACGATGATCATCAGGACGGCAACGAACCGACCAATCAGGCCGCGATTGCCGGGTGTTCGCGACGACTCGAGCAGGCGCAGTCCCGGCATGCTTCCGGTCGATGGATATTCGCGATTGAGCGCCTGGCCGATCGCGTCCACTTCATCGGCCGCCTGGGTCAGCGACACATCGGCCTTCAATCGTCCCCCGACGATCAGCCACCCGCCGCCCCTGCTCGCGGTCGGAAAGGATGCCGCATTCGGGGCCATGTTCAGTGGAATCCACACGTCCGGTGCGACGATGCCATTACCCTGGAAGCCCTGCGGTGTCACGCCCACGATCGTGAACGTTTCCCCGTTCAGGCGGACGTTTCGGCCGATCGCCGCGGGATCCCTTCCGAAGCGGCTGTTCCAGAAGCCGTAGCTGAGGACGATGACAGGACTGGCGCCGGGTTGCTCAGGATCCGATGCGTCGAAGAGACGCCCCGCGAGCGATGTGACGCCGAGGACGGTGAAGTAGGTGGTCGTGACGAAATGACCGAACACACGCTCCGCCCCCGCCCCGGATGTCTCCAGGCTCATCGCCTGGGGAAACATCTGGTGCGCGTAGACGCCCGACAGGGTCGTGGTGCGCCGGCGGATGTCCATGAAGTTGGGGTAGGAGGTCGGATTGAGACCACCGTCGCCGCGGCTCGCGCCAATGTCGACAAGCCGCCCGGCATCGGCAACGCCCGGCGGATCGCGGAAGAGGAGTGCGTTCGCAACCGTGAAGACCGCGCTGTTGGCGCCAATGCCGATGGCGAGCGACATGGCTGCGGTCGTCGCAAATGCCGGGTTGCGGCGGATGACGCGCGCGCCGTATTCCACGTCGCGTCGTGCATCTTCGAGCCATGCGAACGAGCGCTCGTCGCGCTGCAGTTCCTTCGTCTGTTCGATGCCTCCCAGCGCGATTCGCGCGGCCCGCCGCGCGTCCCCGGGCGTCATCCCGCGCCGCTGAAATTCGTCTTCGAGGAGCGTCAGGTGCGCGTCGATTTCACGCGTCAGCTCACGCTCGGCGCGGTCGCGGCGCACCAGGTTCAGCAGGCGAAGGAAGAACCGTCGCATGGGCGCTCCACTTGACATCAAAGTGGAGCGTGGATCAGTTTCACTGGGATGTCAAGTGAAGCGACGAAGCCGAAGAGGCGGCCGATTCGGTGAACGCGCGTGTTATCGGTTGCATGCAGGCGAATGCCGGCGTATAGGTAGAAGCGATAGGTGTAGCCATGATCAGAACACCATGGACCGGCCTTTGCTGCCTGGCCCTGGCCGGGTGCGGCGGCAACACACGCGGAGTCGCCGATCCAATCCCAGACATCCCCTCGGCCCAGCAGCGCACGATCTCCAGGCAAGACTTCAGGGACCGCTGGCCCTTCGAGCCTGGCACGGGCACGTTGGGTTGCGCTGAGGGGGCAGTCGTGTTTCGCGTTCAAGGCCTCACCTATGCGTTGAACGATGCGGCGCGATCGCGAGGTTACCCCAGCGTCGAGTCGCTTGTCGTCTCGCAATCGCGTCCGCCGAGCCGTCCGCTGGGACGCATTACGCAGGACCAACGGATGCGCATCTTTCGGGATGCAGCGGCCTGTGCGCCGGCAGATGCCGGCTGCCGCCAACGGCTTGCGGTGTCGCGCGGGTTGTCCGCGGAGGAGCTCTCGCAGATCGAGGACGAAGGACGCGAGCGATCCTGGCCGCCGCTTGCGGCGCCGCGCCGAAGCACGACCGAGGTGGTGGATGCAGGCCGGGCGCTGTGTCCGAGATGATGCGTACGCCTAATGGTCGCGAAGCATTACGAGTGGGTCGATCCGTGCGGCGCGCGCAGCGGGCCAGGCTGACACGCCGACGGTCACGAGCGTGACCAGCAGGCTCACGAGCGCAAGGTTTGCCGTTGTCGCGAGGCCCGGCGTGCCGAACACTCGTTCCCACGCCTTTGCGCCGATTGCGCCAAACACAAGTCCGACCGCGACCTGCAGCAGCACCCGCCTGAGGATCAGCGCCACCACTTCGTTCCGTGCGGCCCCCAGCGCGAGCCTGATGCCGAGCTCGCGGCCGCGCTGCGCAACTGCGTGAGCGGTCAGCGCGGCGAGGCCCACCGTGGCAAGTGCCAGCGCGAGAAATGCGAGCGTTGAAATGATTCCGGCCGACACGCGGGCGTTCCAACGCGCTTCCCAGTTGGCATCATCCAGCGTCATGACGCGATACAGCGGTACGTTTGAATCGACCTGGCGGGCGGCCTCGCGCACGACCGGAGCGAGCAACGCGGGATCGTCCTTTGCTCGTACGAGAACCACCACGCTCGACATCTCGGCCGGCGGCAGCGGCAGATAGATGAGCGGGTCCGGTTCGAGCGTCGGCTGCTGACGGAACGATGGCACGACGCCAACCACCATCCGAACTTCATCGTCGCGATTCGGCGAACCCGCCGCGGAGCGAAGACGCACAGGGTCGCCCACCGCATCCGCGCGCGACAGATACAGCTCCGCGAAACGCTGGTTGACGATGACGCTCATGCGACCGTGTGCGATCTCGTCGCGCGAGAACGCGCGGCCGGCAAGGAGCGGCAGACCCAGCGTCGTGAAATACGCATCGTCGACCAGGGTGGCCCTGACCGGCACCGAGGCTGACGGATCGCGGCCCTTCGGGATCAGCTGGCGAGGGCGACCCGGACTTGCCGGCAGCGCGTTGGCAACGCTCACGGCCGCTTCCGGTGACGCACCGATGATGCGTTCCGCGAGGCTGCGGTAAAACACGAGCCGCTGCTCTGGCGCGGCGTACGGTCCCGCCGGCAGGGTGACCCCGAACGTGAGGATACGATTCGTATCGATAAAGGGGCTGCGGCGCTGAAGCAGAAAGAAGGATTGGACGGTCAGTCCAACTGCAGATAAGAGAATGACCGTGAGCGCCAGTTGCGAAGTGAGAAACACCCACGTCCACCGACGGGCACCAGGCACTCCGCTCACTGCGTTCGTCGACTCCTTCATCGTGGAATGCAAGTTGGTTCGCGCGAGCTGGAGAGCAGGGGCGACGCCGGACAGGACGACCGTGCCCAGACAGACAATCACGAGCACAAGGATCACTCGGCTGTCCATCGACAATCTGACCCAGTAGGGGAGGCCGCCCTGCGGAATGGCGGCCGAGAAGAGTTTGAGGGCACCGATCGAGATCGCGACGGCGGCAACGCCGCCAAGCGCCGCCAGCATCGCGCTCTCGACGATCAGTTGACGAAAAATGCGGTTGCGCGTCGCCCCAAGCGACAGCCGGATGGCGACCTCGTTTCCTCGCCGGACGCCGCGAGCCAACAGCAGGTTAGCGACGTTCGAGCAGGCGATGAGCACAAGCAGCAGGCCTGCCGTGATGAACGCCAGCCACGCAGGGTTCGTGATGCTGCTGTTGTAACGCTCATTGATTGGAATCACCAGCGGACCAGGCGCCTTTCGCGCCGAGTCCTGCGATTCCCGGCGGAGAATCGTGGCGATGCTTTCCTGCGCCTGCGCCACGCTCGAATCAGGTGTCAGCCGTCCGTAGGCACGCAGCATTCGTGCATCCGCCGGAGTTTCGAGCGCAGACAGTGGTTGCCACGCATCCGCGTTGTCCGGGAACTTGAATCCGTCGGGCATCACACCAATAACGGCTGCGGTCGTGCCGTTGATCGTAACGAACTTACCGACGATTCCCGGGTCGGAGTCGTACCTGGTACGCCAAAGAGTCCCGCCAAGGAGCACGACGGCGGCCCGACCCGCGCGATCGTCGTCCGATGTGAAGTCGCGCCCGAGAAAGGGTTGCTGGCGGACGAGCGAGAGGCCGTTGGCGGACATGTATGAGAGGTTGATTCGCTCAGCCGGCTTCCCCTCGTCGCGCAGGGCGGCGAACCGATTGACATAGGCCGCCACGCCGACGAGCGCCGGCGATCCAGCAGAGTGGAGCGCGTCGACTTCCCGACGCGAAAGCGGCTGAGTGCGGCCGGTTTCATCGCGGGCCGCGATGTCGACGACCCGGGCGGGCTCTTCAATTGGAAGGCCCTGGAGACAGAGCGCATTGACGATCGTGAACATCGCGTTGTTCACGCCGAGGCCGAGTCCCAGCGCGAGCACCGCGACGAATGTGAACCCG
>JBKOZS010000045.1:0-8337 GCA_046726015.1 Acidobacteriota bacterium | reverse complement strand
AACCACAGCAACGCGACGAGGGTCAGCGCTGCCGCCATCGGTGTCGTCGTCTTCAGCGTCGTCAGACTGAAGACGAAGAAGGCCGCCACCGCCAGCGAGCTCACCATCTTGGCGAGCGCCGACATCGGTGCCTGATCGTCGTACCAGCCGATGACGAACAGCGCGCCGCCGGCGGCAATCACCGCCCACGCGTCGCGTGTAAACCCTCCGCCAATGAAGACGCCGACGATCGCGCCAAGCATGATCGCAATGCCGCCGAAGGTTGGCGTGGGATTCCGGTGCCACCGGTCCGGGCGGGGTGGAACGACCGCGCCGAGGCGGATCGCGGAGCGCCTGACCAGCGCGCCCGCCACGAATGCCACCAGCGCGCTAAAAGCGCCGACGATCAGCAGTCGCGGCATCACACCTTTTCCGTCAGCTGATCCTGCAGGCGCGACATCAGCACCAGGCCAAGGGCCAGCGAACCGATCGCATACAGCGTGGCGACGACCCAGGTGTCGGGCGCGGGCCAGCGTGAGTAGAAGAAGACGTCATGGTAGGCGCTGACGTAAGGCGCCATCGGCGTCAGCGCAATCACGCTGCGCACCCGTTCGGGCAGCTGCGACGTTTCATACACGATCGGAGTGGCCCAGAACAGGAGCGGCAGCGCGACGTCGATGAAATGGCGGACGTCGCGGAAATATGCCGTGCCCACCGCAACGACGAGCGCGAGACCGACCGTCAGCGCGGTCTGCAGGACGAGAAACACGGGATAGGCCACCATCGGCGCCGACGGCCTGATGCCGTAGATCGCCATCATGATCGGCAGGAACACGACGATCGTCAGCAGGTACTGCGCGAGGTTGAAGAAGACCGTCGAGACCGGCAGGATGGCGCGGGGAAACCACACCGCCCGCACGAGCGCTCCGTTATCGGTGATGGCGCCTGCCGACATGGAGACAGCGTTCGTGAAAAAGGTCCAGGCAAGAATGCCCAGCATCACGTAGAAGACAAACCCCGGCGTGCGGAGCCGAAGGATGTACGTGAACGCGATCGTGTAGACCGCGATCATCAACAGTGGATTCCCAAGCGACCAGACGAAGCCGAGTACCGAGCCGCGGTACTTGAGCTTCAGATCCTTCAGCACGAGGTTTCGAAGCAAATGGCGGTAAGAAGCAAGATCCAAGATCGTGCGACGGATGCCTGAATGGACCGCGGCGCGATCGGTCATGCTCATCGCGGCCCACCGAGCACGAGCCGTTTCAGCGAGACCCACACGTCGCGCATTCGCCAGAAGAAGCTCCGCTGCATGTTGCGGACAGTATCCTCCAGCCCCTGGATGCGCTGGTGCGCGGCCACGAGCTCCTCGCGAAGCGTTGGCGCATCCGGCCCGTCGTTGCGGACGTGCCTATCCAGCTCGAGGACCTTGCGGCGAAGCTCGTTGCGCTCGATCGCATACCGGGCCAGGGCGCGCTCGTATTCGCGCACCACACGCGTGACCGGCTCGCTGCGCCGCCGGTAACGAACCGCCCATGCGGTGATGTACGACGCGTCGTAGTCCAGGTCGCGCAGGAAGCCTTCGCGCGCGAACCACTCGGCCCACACGTCCGGCGGCTGGACGTTCAGATGAGTGGCCTCGCCGTAGTCCTGCGGCGACGAGGAAAACATCACATCGTCGGTATGCCGGCAGATGTTCGAGAGCGCCGCGCGGGCCTCGTCGAGCGACATGTGTTCGAGGACTTCGATGCAGACGATCAGATCGTAGCGCTGCGGGAGCTGGTCGGTCAGCGATGCTACGCGGCAGCGGCCGCGCGCCGCCCCGGCCACCTGCGAGATTGCGTAGTCGGAGATGTCGAGCCCGGTTGCATCGATGCCGCGCGCGGCCAGGGTTTCGACCAGCAGGCCGATCGCGCATCCCGCATCCAGCACCGTCTTCGGCGCGATGTCGACGGCAATCCGCTCCGAGATGGCGCCGAACACGCGCAGCCATTCGTCGTCGCGGACGTAGGGGCGCCCGCACGAGTGCGCGTAGTACCACGCATCGAAAACCGGCTCCATCAATCGAGTCCCACGCGGAGGAGCGCGGCCTTGATGTGCCGCTTCACGACGGGCCACACGCGGCGGCGCGGCGCGCCGATGCGCGCGACTCCGGCAGCGACGCCCCCCTTGGTCAGCTTGAACAGGTTGCCTTCGACGACGCTCCGTCCCTTGAGGAAGGCGCGGTCGACATGACCGCCCAGATCTGCCGCCGTCGCGCGGGTCAGGAAGATCTGTTCGATCGATCCGAGCGACGTACCCGCGGCGTACGACTGCACGTCTTCGATCTCCATTCCGCGTTCCAGAATCCCGTACTTCTGCATGACGTCGACCGACACTTCCGCATGTTCGTGCGCGCCGCCCGGTTCCGCGAGGACGACCCGTCCGCCGGGTTTCAGCACCCGATCGTAGCCTGCCATCGCGCGCTGGCGATCGGGGAGGTGGTGGAAGCTCTCGTAGGCGAGCACCGCGTCGAACGACCCGTTCCGGAGCGGGAGGTGCTCGACGTCGCCAATGACCAGGTGCGGCCGCGCGTTGCCCAGGCGCTCGAGCGCGATGTCGAGATAGGTGCGCGTGATGTCGACGCCAACCACCGCGATACCGGCGCGATGAAACCACTCCGTGGTCCATGCGTAGCCGCAGCCGCTGTCGAGCACCGCTTCATCCTTGCGCAGCTCGAGCACCCGTTGCACCATCCCGAACAGCGCCACGAGATACAGCGTGAACTCGGGATTCCAGGGATTGAACGGCGAGCTGTAGCCCGGACCAAAAAAATCGGGATCCTTTACCTTCTCCTTGATCGACATCTCCGCGGACTTGTAGTGCGCGCCGGTATCGTTCGCGACTGACGAAGGACGAAAGGCCAGCGCCGAGGCCGCCAGTGCCGGCGGCATCATCGCCGCGCTCTCGCGGATTTTTTCCGCATCCCTGGCGAAGTCACGCAGGTGATCCGGCAGAATCTCGGGGAGATCGCGGTCGACCGGATACCAGCGCCCGCACGCGCCGCACAGCAGGATGCCGGATTCAATTTCGACATCGAAATTACGTTTTGGATCGGCGGGAGACGTAGCGAACGGCTTCCAGCGCGCGCTGACAGCCGTGTCCCAGGAACCCGGCCCATCTGTAGGAAGCGGGCCGAGGCCCGGTCCCATCGATACGCGGGTACCAGGATTGTATGGTCCTGCTGGAACAGGTGCGTTACGTTCCCTGGCGCTGAAACAGGCAAGCTGCGAGTGGCAGGCCTGGCAGGCCAGAGAGTCGAGAAACGCGTAACGCATTGGTCGGAAATCCAAGAATATCGCGCCTGTGCGGTGTTCCGAAAGCTCCCGGGTCCCAATTTTCGAGGCTATGAAAAAAGTTCTCGCGACGTTTCTCGTCGTGTTCAGCCCGTCGTTTGTACACGCGCAGATGATCCAGAACATCGGCGCACAGGCGGTGGCGCCGGCCAACGACTTCGCGACGCGGGCGTTCCAGGATCCGTGGGATATGAACGAGCGGACGGATCTCGGATGGTGGGTCAACGGCGTCGATGCGCCGACACCGGGATTCAACGAGCCGGTCTCGTTTTCAGGCGGCGTGTTCACCGGCGTCACGAACACGACCGACCCGAGTTTCTTTTTGCTCGAATCGGGTAATCCCAATGCCGCGAAGCTGGGCAAGATTGGGCTGAATTATCCGATCGACGCAAACGTCTACAAGATTATTGCGTTCCGAATGAGTGTGACCACCTCGGGAAGCGCAGTGCAGTTCTACTGGAATCGTCAGACGATCTACGACGGCACCACCACGCAGGCCGGCACCGGGGGCACCACCGGCACAACAGCGGGTTATCGGATCTACATGTTCGATCTTTCGACGCTCCCGACGCAGAACCTCGGGAACAGCTTTGCGTGGGGTGGCCTTGTGCGAGCGCTACGCATGGATCCGACCCTCCTTAGCGGTCAAACGGTGATGCTCGATTGGGTCCGGCTCGTTCCCGCGGGAAACGCTTCTCTTTGCCGAACGATCACATGGAGCGGCGCGGCGACGGTCGATCTATATCTGACGGATTCGAGCAATAACAGCCTCGGAAAGATCGCGGCCGGCGTGAGTGCGAACCAGTTCTCACCTGGTTGCGCTGCGAACGCAGCAGGTTATACGTACTACGCCGGAGCACTTCCGCCGGGGACTTATAAGGTGGGCGTGAGCGCTCCAGGACTTTCAGCTCCGACGGATGTCGGCACGGCGAGTTGGGTGGTCAACGACACGCCGACGCTGGAGTTCACGTCTCCAGACCCTGAGGGAGGCGCGGACTTCGCGTCGACGGTTCTCGGTAACGCCTGGGACATGAATGCCACGACGGACTTCGATGGGACCGCCAATATTCAATCACCGGCGATCAGCAGCATTCCGCTCGAAACACCCGCTGGCGCATCGCTAGGGGCGCAGCCGGTTTACACCGCCAACAGCGTTGCCACAACCGGCATTGGAGACCCGTACCTGCGTGCGTTCTGCGGGATCAACCTCGTGTGCACCAACCGGCGCGGCCAGACCAACCGCATCGACACCCGGAAATACCGCATTCTGACCTTCGAGATGGGGCTTCAGAACAAGGCGCGTGACATCCTCCACGGCTCCATCGCGCGCGTCGTCTGGCGGGTCGCGGGAGAAGCCGGGGAAAACGTCAGTGACGACATCATTATTAATAGCCGCGCCGGCGCGAACGTGGTGGACAAGATCATGGTCGACATGGCCGACCGCAACGCCCTGCCGCTCGAACCGGGGACCGCCCAGAGTGGGTGGGTGCAGGGGACCAGCGGCAGCAAGGGCGTCGACGCATTTCGCGTCGACCCGCACGAGTTCAGCCCCGCCACCCCGTTCTTCATCAAGCGGATCAAGCTCGCCGCGCTCGAAACCGCGAACACGTCGTACACCATCCAGTGGGACTACTCCGACGCGTCAGGCGCCGGGACAGTGGACTTGTACTACAGTCCCACGGTGCTCTCGGCGTGCGCGAACGGCACGCTCATCGACAACGCGGTCGCAACCGGCGCAACCGGCCAGTACGTGTGGAACACCTCGGGCCTGCCCAATTTCCTCGGCGGCGTGTTCATCTGCGCCGTCTTCCAGGACGCCGCCGGCAACGCGAACGAGACCTGGTCGAAGTGGCCGGTCATCATCAATCACAACCCCAACGCGACGCTGCCCACCATCGCGGTGAACCGGTCGGTCCTCAATTTCGGGATCAATGCCGGCACGCGCCGGACCTCCGCGCAGACGGTGCGGGTGACGGTCGTCGGGAGTGGCGCTCCATGCTGGACGGTCGACAACAATCTCCCCTCGGCGTTCGTCGTGACGCTGGCGGGAGGGGCGGCGCAGATCTGCGGAAGCGGAACGTTCACGGTAGCCCTCAATCCGGCGAACCCGTTCAGCGGCGGCAGCGGGTCGGCGACGTTCACGGTGCGCGAGGTGTTGCCGGGCACCATCGAGAACTCGCCGCAGTCGCTGATGGCGTTCTACCGCGTTCATGCCTCGTCAACCGCGCCGGTCGGGACGGTCGATACTCCGGGCAACGGCGCCAGCGTGGCGGGATCGATTGCCGTGACCGGATGGGCCGTCGACGACATCGACATCACGTCGATCAGCGTCTATCGGAATGCGGTCGCAGGAGAAGGCGCGGGCCCGATCTTCATCGGCAACGCGACGCGCGTGGACGATGCCCGTCCGGATATCGAGGCGGCGGTGCAATCATCGCCCTTCAACTACCGCGCGGGATGGGGCTACCTGCTGCTGACGAACTTCCTGCCGGGTGGCGGTAATGGCAGCTACGTGCTGCACGTGATTGCCACCGACCGGGAAGGACGCCAGACGCTGCTTGGCAGTCGAAGCATCATTGGCACGAACTCGACGTCACAGAAACCATTCGGCGCGATCGATACGCCCGCGCAGGGTGAAGTGATCACCGGATCGACCAGCTACATCAACTTCGGCTGGGTGCTCGCTCGCGGTCCGGCAATTGCGTCTCCCGCTCTCTCGCCCAGCGCGGTCGTCACGGTTGTTATCGACGGTGTGAGCGTGGGAGCGCCGGGCGGCTGGACGAATCGCGCGGACCTGGATTCGCTGTTTCCTGCGGCAACCTATCCGGGCATTTCCAAAGCGGCGGGGAATTTCACGTTCAATCCCTCGTCGCTCGGCAATGGCGTCCACACGATTGCCTGGGGCGTGACGGCGAACAACGGCCTGTCCGACGGCATCGGGAGCCGGTATTTCACCGTGGCGCCCGCCAGCGGCTTGCGCATCGACACAGGAACGACTCAGGTGGTGGCTGCACAACCTTCCGTCGATCCAGGCCGCGACCTCGGGCGTCACGTGCGCGACCTTGGTCCCATCGACATGGCAGGTCCCCGGCTCGTGACAGCCGGCTTACAGCAGCGCGTCGTCGTCGACGTTTCCCGCACGGGAGTCCATCGCTACGACGCCTACCTGGTTGCCAATGACTCGCTGCGTCCGCTGCCGGTCGGTGCTTCCTTCGATCGGCAGAAGGGCATTCTGTACTGGCAGCCGGGGGTCGGCTACAGCGGCGCCTACGACTTCGTCGTCGTGAGCGAGGACCGCACACGAGTGCCAGTCAGGGTCGTATTGCGCGACGATCCGCGCCGCCGCGCCGCGTCCCGGATGTTCGCGAATCTGTTCGTGTCGTCCAACTGAGGGCCGCTGGACTTCTCCCGCAAAACCGTCGACAATCTGCCGCACCGCCCGCCGGTTCGTTCTTCATACCCGCGGCAGGAGACTCCATGGGCCCCCTGGTTGCTATTGCTCCCGTTGGTTTACGTGTCTCGACCGCGGCGGTTCTCGCCCTTGGAGTGCTTTCGTCTGGACAACTCTGGGCACAAACGACCGGATCGATTTCCGGTGTCGTTACCAATGCATCCACATCGGCGCCGCTCGCCGGCGCGAACGTGGTGCTCCACAACGCTCAGGGTCGGCCGCTCGCGAATCAGTCCGTTGACGCGAGCGGTGGCTACAGCTTCGTGAACCTGTCGTTCGGGCGGTACTTTCTTACGTTTGCCCGGCCGGGCTTCGTGACCGAGCTCAATGACGGCGATCCGTGCATGGGTGCGGAGTGCGTCGTGGTCGCGGCAACGCCCGTCGTGTTGACGAGCGGCGCGCCGGCGGGGACCGCAAATGCCGCGCTCGCTCCCGAAGCACGAATCAGCGGCACCGTGCGGCGTGCGGATGGCTCGCCGATTGGCACCGCCGAAGTCGCGATTTACACCTTCTCAGGCGTGCCGATTGTTTCGGGTAGCGTCAATTCCGATGGCACGTTCAACTTCGGCGGATTGATCGGAAGCAGCTACTACGTCCGCGCGCAGGCCGGTCCGACCCAGGAACGTGATTACCTCGAGGAGCTGTACGGCGGCAACGTCTGTCCCTCGATCGATCGCCAGCCCACGTGCCGCGTGACTATCGGCACGCAGGTCAGTCTCACGGCAGGGGCCACCACGTCGGGAATCGATTTCAGCCTGGACCCGGGAGGAAGAATTAGCGGCATTGTCAGCGGACCGGCAGGGCCGCTGCAGGGGATCATCGTCTCTGCACTGACGGGCGGCGTGACGTTCGCCTCCGCCACGACCGATGCCGCCGGTCAATACACGATTGCCGGACTGCCCACAGCCGCGTACCACGTTCGCACATCGTCGCCGGTGACCGTCAATGTCGTAGATGTGTGGCGGGGCGGTCCGTGCGTCGGTTGTGCCGGTTCGCGGGCCGTCGTGCAGGTTACTGCAGGCGCAACGACGTCCGGGATCGACTTCTCGCTCGCCACCGGTGGCAAGATCGCGGGAACGCTCAGATTCGTCGTGCAGCCTTCTGCCGTGTTCGGTCCTTCTATCGAAGTGTTCAGTCAAGACGGCACGCTTGTCCGGACGAAGCCATCGTTTGTCGTTTCTCCGGGTGTGACGGGCGCCGCCTCGACGACTGCGAGCGTTCCCTACGAAATCGCGGGCCTCGCGACCGGCCGCTACTACGTTCGGACCTCGAATCCCGCGAGTCCACCGGGGCGCCCGGGACCGCCGGCTGGCGGGTTCTTCATCGACGAGGTTTTCGACAACATCGTGTGCGTGGCGGCCGACTGCACGCCGGCTCGCGGCACACCGGTGACAGTGACCGCCGGAGCGGTAACGTCGAATGTAGATTTCACGCTCGATTCCGGCGGCTCTATCACGGGAACCATTCCGTCGGATTCATTCACGCCAGTGATGCATCTCTACGACTCCCGCGGCATTGAACTGCCATCGCGGGTTTATGTGCTCAACGATTTTCCTTTTCCAGGCAGTCCGATCT
>JBKOZS010000044.1:0-25100 GCA_046726015.1 Acidobacteriota bacterium | reverse complement strand
CCGCTACCCCCGAAGGGTCGTGCCGTCCCGTTGGCGGGGACGAATCACGATCTTTTGAGGATCAGCACCGTCAAGTCGTCCGTGAACCGCGAGTCCCTGGCATGCGACTCAACGGCACGGACGATCGCCTCTGCCAGGTCCGCCGGGGGCTCATCCCCGTATGCCGCTACCACCCGCTCGAGGCCGGTTTCCTCGAACGGCTGCCCGGCCGGGTTTTCCGCCTCCGTGACGCCATCACTATAGAGGATCAGGAGATCCCCAGGTTGGACGATCGTCTCGCGTGCTTCGTAGGTGGAGCCCCCGAACATGCCGAGCGCAATCCCGGTTCCCTCGAGCCTTTCAATCGAACCGTTCGCTCGCCGCAGCAACGGAGGATTCTGGCCGGCGTTCACATACGTGAGAAGGCCGTTGCCGGGCGTGTACACGGCGTAAAACAACGTGATGAACCGCGATGCGGGGCTGTGCCGGCAAATCTGCCTGTTGAGCCGCGCGACGAGCGCGCAGGCCTCCAGCTCCTCGTCAACGAGCGTGCGCAGCACGGCCAGGAGCAACGCCATCAGCAGCGCCGCCGGGCTTCCCTTGCCGGCCACGTCGCCAATCGTCACGATCACGCGCCCGTCACGCTGCGGCAGCACGTCGTAGAAATCGCCGCCGACGGTGTTTGCCGGGCGCGTGAGTCCGCAGATGTCCGCGTCGCCGGCACGGTAGGTCCCGGTCGGCAGCATCGCAAGCTGAATCTCGCGCGCGACCTCCAGCTCCCCTTTCAGCGATAAGCGATCCGCGACTTCGAGCAGCACGAGCAGGTTCACGAGCACGATGCTGATGAGCAGCGCGAATGTGCCGTCCGCCCACTGCGGTGCGACGAGCTGGATCGTGAAGAACGGGGTGCCGAATGGAACCAGCACGCGCCCGAAGCCCTGATACAGCTTGAGGACGCCGATCAGGGCGACGGCGAGCGACACCAGGTAAAGCGCCCGCCGCGCGGGCGAGAGCTTCAGCGTGAACGCGATGAAGACCTGGCGGATCCGCAGCAGCCAGCGCCGATGCCACGGCTCCTGCGCGAGACGTTCCTCGTCGAGCCCGCGAGAGAAGTAGCGATAGGCCTCCTGCGTGTCGCGCGTGAAGAGCCGCTGCAGGTCTTCCGCGGTGACATCGCGCGCGAGGTCGCGCGTCCACGCGTCGAACCAGTGCGGGCCTGACGCCGATCCGCGGCCATTTGCCATGTCAGACTCAGATCAATCCAATCTCACGGCCGACGGCCGCAAACGCGTCGAGCGCGTACTGCAGATCCTCGCGCGTATGCGTGGCGGTGACGATCGTGCGAACGCGCGCCTTGTCGCGCGCGACAGTGGGATACGCGATCCCTTGCGCGAACACGCCCCGCTCGAACAGCTTGTCGGACAACAACATTGCCTTTGCTCCGTCGCCGGCAATCACCGGGGTAATCGGGCTTTCGCTCAGGCCGGTGTCAAATCCAAGGCGCTGCAGTCCTTCTTTAAAGAAACGAGTGTTCTCCCACAGCCGTTCAATGATCTGCGGCTCTTCGAGGAGCACGTCGATGGCCGCCATGCACGCCAGGACCACGCCCGGGGGGTGCGACGTGGAGAACAGAAACGGCCGCGCCCGGTGGTACAGGAACTCGATGAGATTCCGGTTGCCCGCTACGTAGCCGCCGAGCGCGCCAATCGCTTTCGACAGCGTCCCGACCTGGATGTCGACGCGCCCGTGCATGTTGAAGTGATCGATCGTGCCCCGTCCGTTCTTCCCGAACACGCCGCTGGCATGCGCATCGTCGACCATCATGATGCAGCCGGTTTCTTCGGCGAGGTCGCAGAGGGGCGGCAACGGCCCCACGTCGCCGTCCATGCTGAAGACGCCGTCCGTGATGAGCAGCTTGCGCTGGCTGGCTGGCAGGTCCTTGATGATTTTCCGTGCGGCGTCGACGTCCTTGTGGGGAAACACCTTGATCGTTGCCCGGCTCAGACGGCACCCGTCAATGATGCTGGCGTGATTGAGCTCGTCGGAGATGACGACGTCGTCCCTGGTCAGAATGGCTGAGACGGTTCCCGCATTCGCGGCAAACCCGCTCTGGAATACGACGACCTTCTCGACCTTCTTGAAATCCGCCAGCTTCCGCTCCAGCTCCATGTGAATGTCCATGGTGCCGGCAATCGTCCGCACCGATCCGGTGCCGACGCCGTACTTCTCGATGGCCTTCACGGCATGTTCGCGCAGCCGAGGATGTGTCGTTAAACCGAGATAATTGTTCGACGATAGGTTGACTACAGACTTGTGATCGACGGTGGTACGGGCGCGTTGCTCATCTTCGAGGATCCGCAGCTGGCGGTAGAGCTTCTGATCCTTCAATGTTTGAAGCTCAGTACCTAGGTACGCCAGGGGATCGGCACGCATAAGAGGCGAGTATAGTCCGGTTGGCGAGGGCCGGTAATCGCCAGCGGGTTGGCATTCGCATTGATATCCGACCGCGTGGAGGGCGCAAACCGACGCGGCATGCCTCGGCGGTTGCGCGCGAGCGGTATGGCCAGGGTGAATGTAGGAAGCCTCGGTGCGATCCAACGGTCGCTCTTCGGCGACATCGTCCTGGTCGCGTTTCTGCTCGCGCAAGCGTCCGACGGCGTCCTTACCTACGTCGGCGTCAGCACGTACGGTGTCCGGATGGAAGGCAACCCGCTGCTCGGATGGCTGATGACCACCATGGGCCAGGGAGCGGCACTGACCGCGGCCAAGACGACCGCCGGTGTCTTCGGGATCGCACTCCACCTCACATCAGTGCATCGCGTTGTCGCGCTGTTGACGGCCTTTTACGTGGCTGCGGCGGTGCTGCCCTGGATTGGCATTCTGTACCTCTGGAAGTATTGAGCACGTGTCCACGGGCCACGGCTTCTCTTCGCGTCCTTCGTGTTAGCCGTCGGAGCGTCTCGTTGACGGCGCGGGGACGTCCTCGTTCTCACGTAGCACCTGCTCCCCGATCACCTGGAGGATCGCGACGGTCGGGACCGCCAGGATTGCGCCGAGGATCCCGAGCAGCTCTCCCCCGATCAGCAGCGAGACGATCACGGTCACCGCGCTGACACCCACCTGCCGCGACATGATCTTCGGCACCAGCACGTGGTTCTCGATCTGTTGCTGGATCACGAAGAAGATTATGACGAACAGCACCTTCTTCAACGAAACCGTGCCGGCGATGGCAATCGCGGGAACCGCAGCGAGTATTGGTCCGACGACCGGAATCATTTCTCCGATGCCCGCAATCAGCGCGAGAACGTAGAAGAACGGAATGCCGAGCGCCCAGAGGCCAATCGCCGACGTCGTGCCGATGACCGCGCCAAGCAGCAACTGGCCGCCAAGCCATGCGCTGACCTTGATCGTTGCCTCGCGGCTGGCCTCCGCTGCTTGCGCGCGGCGATCGCGCGGGAACAACCGCAGGACCGACCGGCGAAGCGTGTCCGCCTCGACGAGGATGTAAAAAGTCAGGATCAGCGCGGTGACGATCCCCAGCAGTCCGCCCGCGACGTTCGCGACCGCGCGCGCCGCCACGCCAACGGCGTCAGTGCCGCCCGCGGGCGCGCGCTGCACCGCCTCCCTCAGCGTCAGGTGCTCACTGAGAAGACCCCGGTCCATCAGATACTGTTGGGCGCGGTCGAACATTCCGGGCAACTCCGCCCACAGGGATCGCGCCTGCTTCACGAGCGGCGGGAAGATCAGGAATCCGACCAGCGCGATCGAGCCGAGAATGACGACGTACAGGATCAGGATCGCCAGCCATCTCGGGAAGCGTTTCGAGCCGATCGGCAGGACCGTCTGCCGTTCGATCAAGCGAACGATCGGGCTGAAGCCGATGGCGAGCAGGCCGCTCACATAAATAATGAGCAGGGCGTGGCGTGCGAGGTAGGCGCACCAGAGGATGACGACCCCGAAGAAGAACAGCGAGATCGCCGAGCGGATGTGCGACCTGACGTCAGCCTCGCGCAAGCAAGTGTCTCGTGAACTCGGCGATGTCGTCGTAGATCGTCGACAGCTCCGCCGGGTTGGCAAGGAAAACCACTCGGAAGAAACCATCCTCCGGGGCCGTGCCGAACCCGGATCCGTAGACACACAGGATGCCCGTCGCGCGCAGGAGTGCGAGAACGTAGTCTTCGTCGGTGACGCCGGCGGGAAGGTTCACTTTCGGCATCGCGTAGAACGCGGCCGTGGGAGGAACGGTGCTGATGCCGTCAATCGCGTTGAGGCGCGCGGTGGTCAGCTCCGCGCGCTCGCGCAACGCCGCGCGGAAACCCGCCTCGTGCGATCGATCGCCATCGAGCGCGGCGGAAATCGCGTACTGCATCGGGCCTGGCGAGCAGAGACGGCCATCCGCCAGCTTCTTAATCGCTGAGAGCACGTCGTCCAGGCGCTCGCTGCGCCCGACCGCCATCCAGCCAGCGCGCCAGCCGGGCGCGAGATACGCCTTCGACACCGACGAAAACGAAATGATGGGCGCGTCCGGTTCGAGGCTGGCCATGGGCGGAACCGGTCCGCTGTAAGCCAGATCGCCGTACACCTCGTCGGCGAGCAGCGGAAAGTTGTTCGTGTCGGCGATCTCAATCAGCGCCCGCCGCACGTCCGCGGGATACGTGGCACCGGTCGGATTGTTCGGATCGATCACAACCAGGGCACGTGTCGCGCGCGTGACCAGGCTGCTCACGTGATCGAGATCCGGCAGCCAGCCGTTCTTATGATCGGTGCGATAAAACACCGCGCGCGCGCCGACCTTAGCCAGGACGGCGGTGTACAGCGGATAGGTCGGCTCCGGGATCAGGACCTCGTCGCCCCCTTCGGCAAGTGCGGTCAGCGTCAACTCGATGCCCTCGGACGTGCCTGAGGTGATGATCACGCGGTCGGGTGACACCGGCATGCCGCGCCGTGAAAGTTCTGCAGCGACGGACTCACGCGCGGGGAGAATGCCTGCCGATGGCGCGTACCCGTTGTGCCCGTCGCGCACGGCGCGCGCGACCGCCTCGACGAGATGGGGCGGAGTCTTGAATCCGAATGTGATGGGATCTCCGATATTGAGGTAGCGGACCTTCCGCCCCGACGCTTCGACCTTTCGCGCCTCAGCCACGATGTTTCGGATCGCGTAATTGAAGCCGCTGACGCGGCGCGCGACGGGGATCGCAGAGGTCGTGCGCATCGAAAAATCTTATCAGACCGGCGAAATGTAAAAACGATACCGCCAGAATCAGGCCACAGTGTAAGTTTTACGCGATTTTCGCGTGCGGCTCGTCATATTGAGCCGCACACCTACCTTCAACCTCTTAAGTCTAAAGCACTTGAATCTTTGGCAAACATATTGGAGATACACGCGCGCATGAAGGTGTGTCGCACTGTGACGAGCGCAACCATTGTGGCGTCGCTGCTCGCACTTCCCGGGTCGCTGAAGGCGCAGGACCCGGACCAGTCCCCGCGCGCCACCTTCAAATCCGCAGTCGACCTGGTCTCGATTGCCGCGGTCGTGCGTGATCGTCACGGCAAGTTCGCGCGCGACTTGAAGCAGGAGGACTTCCTCGTGCTCGAGGGGAAAGACCAGCGGCCGATCGTCGAGTTCCATGCAGCACAGGATGCGCCGGTGCGCGTCGCGCTGCTGTTTGATATCAGCGGCAGCATGCGCCTCTCATCGAAAATCGAACGGGCCCGTCAGGCCGCGCGCCACGTCCTCGGTGCGATGCGCCTCGATGGCAGCGCGATGGATGAAGGGGCGGTCTTCACCTTCGACATGAACCTGCAGTCGCTGCAGCCGTTCACCGGCGACGCGGGCGCGATCGAGAACGCGCTCGACCGTGTGAAGCCATACGGTCAGACTTCTCTCTACGACGCAATCGCCCAGACGGCGCGCCAGGTCGCGGAAACCGCGCCCGGCGACCGGCATCGCCGCGCCGTCGTTGTTTTCACCGACGGGTGGGATACCAGCAGTGAGATGACGCCCGCTGAGGTCTCGTCAATTGCAAGTTCCATCGACGTGCCCGTCTACGTCATTACCATCGGGTCCCCGCTGAATCACCCGGACGAGGCTGACGCCGACCCGGAAGCGAGCGGATTTCGTGAAGGCAAGCTGCGAACGCTTGCGCGGTGGACCGGCGGTGAACTCTTCGTCGTCAGCGCGCCCGCGCACGAGAGCATCGCGGCGCGCCAGATTGTCGACGAGTTGCGGCACCAGTACGTGTTGGGCGTAAGCGCGTCGGCGGCTTCGCGGGGAGGGTGGCACCAGTTGTCGGTTCGCGTCAAGAACCCGGACTTCACGGTGCGCGCCCGGTCCGGCTACAGGGCCGGAACCCGCAGCGTCAGTTAATGGTTGAAACACAAGGAGAGCGGAGATGAGGCGATTCATCGTGACGGCTTCGGTGGCGGCGCTCGCGCTTGGTGGCACGACCGCCTGCGCGACGAAGAAGTACGTTCGGCAAAACGTCGGCGAAGTGAACGACAAGGTCGAGACCCTGTCGCAGTCGTTGGAAGAGACCCAGCAGCGCACGAAGGCCAATGAAACCAAGATTGGCGAAGTGGATCAGCGCGCGGCTGCGGCAAACACCCGTGCGCAGCAGGCCGGTCAGCGGGCCGACGAGGCCTTCAGCGCGGCCGACAAGGTGAACGCGCGCGCAGACGCCATCGAAGCGTCGACCAAGCGGCTCGTCTACGAGGTCGTCCTCAGCGAGGACAAGGGGAACTTCAAGTTCGGCAAGGCCGCTCTCCCGGATACCGCGTCAGGCGAAATCGATCAGCTCGTCAGCCAGCTGAAATCGAATCCGAACGGCGCCTACATCGAGATCGAGGGGCACACGGACAACGTGGGTCCGAAGGACGTGAACTACAAGCTCGGCCTCGAGCGTGCCGAGTCCGTGAAGCGTTACCTCTACGAGCATCACCAG
Organism: Acidobacteriota bacterium; assembly: GCA_046726015.1. Taxonomy (GTDB): domain Bacteria; phylum Acidobacteriota; class Vicinamibacteria; order Vicinamibacterales; family 2-12-FULL-66-21; genus QHWT01. The sequence goes on along the minus strand of JBKOZS010000044.1, from coordinate 18,180 downwards.
GTGCCGCTGCACAAGATCAACGTGATCAGCTATGGCGAAGAGAAGCCGATTGCGCCGAACAAGACCCGCGACGGCCGTGCGCAGAACCGCCGCGTGGTGATCAAGGTCCTGGCGTAAGACTGGACTAGCCGCTGGGACGCAAAAGACCAGCGACTGGGGATTGAGGACTTGATGCTGGCTCGGGCTTGGCTCCCCTGAGCCTCGAGCCGGCATAAGCCTTCAGGCGGGAAGTCACAGACGCCGCATCGGGTCGGGGGCGGATCGCAGGAATCGGCGCCGGAATGGTCCGGCGCCGGTCCATCGATTCAACGTCAGCACTTTCGCAGGGTGCTTCGCGTTCCGCCCCCGACCGGATGCGGTCGTTTTTTTGTTCTCGCGAGCGGCCAGCTGCGGCAGGGTCCGCTGCTTGGTGGGCGCACCGTTTAGGTGCGCCGACGCCGGCGACTCTGAAGACCTCCTACAACAGATCACTCTCCAACAACCGTCCTCCACTAGAGTAGGATGAGTCGTCGTCCACTCCGGGGAGGTTCTATGCTTCGCGCGATTGGCCGGGCGCTCCTGCCTGTGCTCGCGGCTGTAGTTTGTCTCGCTGCCGCCGAGAAGCCTTCAGTCACGTTCAGCGATACCAAGCTCAAAAACGGTCTGCGGGTGATCGTCTCCGAGGATCACACCGCCCCCACCGTGACCGTTGCTGTCACCTATAACGTCGGATCGGCCGACGAGCGAACAGGGCGCACCGGCTTCGCTCACCTGTTCGAACACATGATGTTCAAGGGATCCGAGAACGTCGGCCCGGGCGAGCACCCGGCGTTGATCTTCAACAACGGCGGCACCATGAACGGGACGACCAACGCGGACCGCACGCTGTACTTCGAGACGCTGCCGGCGAACCAGCTCGAGCTGGCGCTGTTTCTCGAAGGCGATCGCATGAAGTCTCTCGATATCAACAAGGCCAACCTCGACAACCAGCGACACGCGGTCCAGGAAGAGCGCCGGCTTCGACTCGATAACCAGCCCTACGGTCAGACGTTCGAGCGCACGAGCCAGCAGGCCTACGACAATTTCGCCTACAAGCATTCGACGATCGGGTCCATGGAAGATCTCAACGCGGCATCGGTGGACGACGTGGCGACGTTCTTCAAGACGTACTATGCGCCGAATAACGCGGTCCTCACGATCGTGGGTGACGTCGACACGAAGAAGACCATGGCGCTCGTCGGGAAGTACTTCGGCTCGACGCCCTCGCAGCCCGCGCCGAAGCGCCCGGACCTGAACGAACCGCCGCACACAGCGGAGCGCCGCAGCACGATCGACGATCCACTCGCGCGGCTCGCCCGCGTCGACATCGGCTGGATTGGGCCTCCCGCGGGCTCCCCTGACAGCGACGCCCTCGATGTGTTGTCCGATGTGTTGTCCGGCGGCCGCAGCGCGCGCCTCAACCAGGTCATCGTTCGCGAGAAGCAGCTGGCGACGACGGCCCTGGCGTTTGCCGACGAAAGCAGGGGGCCCGGATTGTTCCAGGCATTTGCGACAGTGGCGCCGGGCAAGGATCCTGCGGCCGTGGAAGCGGCGATCTACGAGGAGATTGAAAAGGTGAAGACCGGCCCGATTGCCGACTGGGAGATCGAGAAAGCCCGGAACACGGCGCGCAGGAACGCTGCGAATGCGGTCACCAGCACGCTGAACCGCGCCATCCAGCTCGGACACTACGCGCTGTTCTACAACGACCCGAACCGCATCAACACCATCAACGAGCGGATTCAGAAGGTCACCGCTGCCGACGTGCAGCGCGCGGCCGCCAGGTACCTCACAAAGGAAAACCGCTCGGTGATCGTCACGACGCCAAAGCCCGCCGCCGCGCCGAAGGGAGGCCAGCAGTGAGACGTCACGCCGTCGCGATCGTTCTCGCATCGCTCCTGGTCCCCGCGAATGGATGGGGACAGGCACCGGCTGCTCCGCCGCCGCAGAACCCGGAGAAAGCCCCCGGCACCGTGATGAAAGGCAAGGCGCCGGTCTCGAAGGAGATCCTCAAGGTCAAGCTGCCAAAGCCGCAGGAAGCGGAGCTGTCGAACGGCGTGCACCTGATGGTGCTCGAGGATCACCGGGCGCCGATCGTGAACTTCCAGATGATCATCGAAGGCGCCGGCGGCTACTACGATCCCAGGGAGTTGCCGGGCCTCGCGGGGTTCACCGCAACGTTGATGCGCGAGGGGACCGAGAGTAACACCTCCGAGCAACTCTCCGAGCAGCTCGATCGGCTTGCTGCCAACGTGACGGTGACGGCCGGCATCTCGTCGCCGTTCTCGACGGTGACCGGCTCGGGGCTGAGCGACTCGGTCGACACGGTGCTCGCCATCATGGCCGACGTGTTGATGCATCCAGCGTTTTCACAGGCAGAGATCGATCGCTACACGGCGCGCACGCGTGCGCAACTGATGGCGCAGCGATCGCAGCCAGCGTTCCTCGCGCAGGAGCGCTTCCAGCGCGCCGTGTATGGCGAGCATCCTGCGGCACGCGTCTCACCGAGTCCGGCGGCGCTCGACGCGCTCACGCGCGACGCGCTGGTGGCATTCCACAAGGCGCATTACGTGCCGGACCGGGCGGTGACTGCGATTGCCGGTGACATCACGCTCCCGGTCGCGAAGCAGAAGCTCGAAGCGGCGCTGGCGGGGTGGAAGAAATCGGGAGCGGAGATTGCGCCGACACAGGAACCCGCGGCGCTCGATGGCCCGACCGTCTCGATGGTCGTTCGTCCGGGATCGGTGCAGACGAGCCTCGTGGTTGGCACGCTCAGCATCGAGCGCACGAATCCCGATTACGAGGCGCTGACGGTTGCGAACCGCGTCCTCGGCGGGCCCAGCGCACGCCTGTTCGAGCACCTGCGCGAGCAGAAGGGCTACACTTACGGCGCCGGCAGCAACTTCAACGCCGGCCGCTTCCGCGGACCGTGGGCCGCGTCCACCGACGTGCGGACGGAAGTCACGGATCCGGCGTTGACCGATCTGCTCGATGAAATCCGCCAGATGCGCGAGACGCCTGTCCCGGCGCAGGAGCTGTCGAATATCAAGCGCGCGATCATCGCGAGCTTCGCGCGATCGCTCGAGAACCCGAATGCGATCCTGAACAACTACATCGATCGGTACCTGTACAAGCTGCCAGCCGATTACTGGGACACGTATCCGGATCGCATCGACGCGATCACCGCCGCCGACGTTCAGCGCGTCGCGCAAAAGTATTGGGGCGCCGATCGGCTGCAGGTCGTTGCCGTCGGCGACGCCACGAAGATCGAGCCGGCGCTGAAAAAGCTTGGTACGGTCCAGACGTTCGACGCGGAAGGAAAACCGGTTACGACGCCTCGCTGATCCGATTCATCGCGGCGACGAAGGTATTGACCTCTTCGAGCGTCGTGTAGACGTTGGGCGTGACGCGGATCCCTTCGTATTCCGCGTGCACGATCGGCGTCGCCACGATGCGCCACTTGTCCCAGAGCTCGGGGACCACTTTCACCGTCGGGACCGTCGTGATCTGCACCGTCCCGATGGCGCAGGACTGTGCCGGATCCAGGCTCGTATGAATCCGGATTCGCGGGTTGCCCTTCAACTTGTCGACCCACCGGTTTCGCAGGTAACGCAGGCGCGCTGCCTTCCGCTCTATGCCGATGCCTTCGTGGAACGTCAGTGCCTCGGCGATGGCATTGTGGTTCGCGGCTGGATGCGTGCCGATCTCTTCAAACTTGCGGATGTCCTTCGATCGCGATGCGGCCGTTGCCGTGAGCGGCCACAACGGCTCGATATTCTCTCGCCGCACGTATAAGAACCCGGTGCCAATCGGAGCGAGCAGCCACTTGTGCAGGCTCGTGCCGTAGTAGTCACATCCAAGATCCGACTGCTTGTAGGGGAAGTGCGCGAACGCGTGCGCGCCGTCCACGATCGTCTTGACCCCTTTGGCGCGCGCCGCGTCGCAGATCTGCCGGACCGGGAAGATCTGCCCGGTCAGGTTCGTGATGTGGCAGAAGTGCAGTACTTTAGTACGTGGCGTGATGGCGCCGAGCAACCGGTGCGCCAGGTCGTCCATTGACGGCGGCGGCACCGGAAACGAGATCTTCGTCACGGTGATGCCGTCGCGGCGCGCGCGCTGATCCCAGGTGTCGAGCATGCGGCCGTAGTCCTGGTTGGTCGTGACGACCTCGTCACCGGCCTTCAGGTCGATCCCGAGCTGCGCGATCTGCAGCGCTTCGCTTGCGTTCCGCGTGATGGCGAGCTCCTCCGGATCGCAGCCGAACTCCGCGGCCAGGCGGCGGCGCACGGTCTCGATGTTCGGCTCGAGGATCTGCCACATGTGGTAGACGGGCGCCTGGTTGGAGATGTCGAGATAGCGTTTGAACGCCTCGTGCACGACGCGAGGGCTGGGGCAGCACCCGCCGTTGTTCAGATTGATGATCGTGCGATCGAGCGTGAACGCCTGCTGGATCTCGCGCCAGTAGTTTTCATCCGTCGCGACATCCGCCGGGCTGCGGTCCGCCACGCGCGCGCTCGCCCCGGCGACGCGCACGAGACTGTCGTTCGTGAACGCCGCGATCGCCGCGGCCGCGGTGGTGCCGGCGTGCAGGAAGGTACGACGGCTGACTGTTGCTCTCGCGGGCGGCGTATGGTTGCGCATGTGCGGCGTCCTCGTCGTGTTGCCGCATATTGTAATGTAGGCCTGACGGCATCCAACCGGCAGCCTCGCCCATAGGCGCCGAAAGGTACCTGCACATCGCGGCAGTAGGCCGCTCGCGAGAACAAGATGGAGCTGACAGGCCGCGCCGCGCTCATCACTGGCGCGAAGCGTATCGGCGGTGTGCTGGCGCGCGAGCTGGCCAGGCGCGGGATGGATGTCGCCATTTCGTACAACCGATCGCGCGATGAAGCGGAGGCTGCCGGCGCCGATATTCGTGCCACCGGCCGTCGCACGCACGTCATGGCGGCGAATCTTTCCAGGCCCGAGGACTGCCAGGCCCTTGTCGATGCGGCGGCGAGCGCGTTCGGACGTCTTGACGTCCTGATCAACATGGCGTCCGTTTACGCCGCGGTGCCGTTCGACAACACGGATGCCGCGATCTGGAATGCGGTTGTCGACGTGGACTTGCGAGCGTCGTTCCTCTGCGCGCGGGCGGCGGTACCCTACATGCGTCGGGCGGGCGGCGGGCGAATCGTGAACTTCTCGGACTGGGTCGCCGCAAGCGGCCGGCCGCGGTATCCCGGCTACCTCCCGTATTACGTCGCCAAGGCCGGCGCGATCGCCCTCACCGAAGTGCTCGCGCTCGAGCTTGCACCGGATCAGATCCTCGTCAACGCCGTCGCACCGGGGCCTATCCTCGCGCCGCCGGGAACGGGTGACGATGAGCTCAAGGCGGTCGAGGCGGCCACGCCGCTCGGGCGTTGGGGGGGCGAGGAGGCCATCACTCGCACCGTGCTGTTTCTGATCGAAACGGACTTCGTGACCGGGGAGACCATTCGCGTCGATGGCGGGCGGCATGTCCGCTGAAGTGACTCATCCGTATCGCCTCGCCATTCAGTTAGGCCAACGGCTGGCCCGGCAGGAGAATTGCTGTCACCTCGGCAGGAGGTGGCGGACAACGCCGCGGGCGTCATGGGACAGGCATTCGATCCTTCAAGCTCTTTTTCCGAGGCGCCGGGGCCGGCGAACCTGATGATCGCTGGCGAGCCGGTTCCGACAATCCTCATTGTCGAAGACGATCCCGACATCCGCGCGATGCTCGCAACGCTGCTGGATCTGGCGGGCTTCGCCTGCGTGGTCTGTGATTCCGCGGAGGCGGGACTTGCGGCACTGCGGGATCGGCCAGTGGATCTGATCCTGACCGATTACGCGCTGCCGGAGCATACGGGCCTCTGGCTCGTGAAGCGCGCGGAGCACGAAGGGCTGATCGAGGGAACGCCGGTGATGATCGTCACGGCGCATCCCAATCCTCCGGGGACATCGACGTACGAAGTGGTACAGAAGCCATTCGATCTGGACGATCTGGTCGATCGCGTCAAGCGTCACGTGAGCGGGAACGGCCCGGGCCGTCGTTCAAAGGAGCCATCGCGATTGCCCCAGGGCAGCAATGGTGATGAAGGGAACAAGGGCGGTGAATGCCCTGAGCCGGTCGAACTCGTTCTGTACGTCAGCGCGCACTCGGTTCGATCGGCGGCGGCGCTCAACACTATCAAGCAAGTGCTGTCGCGATTCAGTGCGTCGAGAGTGAAGCTGACGATCTGCGATCTCTCGCAGCAGCCCGCGATGGGGACGGAGCACAGCGTGACGTTCACGCCGACGCTGGTGCGGAATTCGCCCGGACCCAGGACCTACATCCTCGGGCATATCACGAGCCCTGAACTGGTGCTGGAGTTGCTGAGCGACTGCGAGCTTCGAGAGGGCTGACGACCGTTCGGCTGTCAGCCTTGAGCGTTGAGCATGGACTCGGGGGCGAACAGGGTCCGCATTGATTCGAGCGCGCCCGTGAGCTCCCGGCGATCGCGCGCGAAACAGAACCGGATATATCCTTCGCCATTCGCGCCGAAGTCGACCCCGGGGACGCAGCCGATTCGTCCGCGGCTGATCAGGTATTCCGTCATCGTCCACGACGGCGAGGCGCCGCGATTTCCCGCTGGCGGCGACCAGCCCGGATCGATTCGCAGGAAGGCGTAGAACGCGCCGCGAGGCGGCTCTCCGGCCAGCATGCCGCGCGCGGCGCTCTTGATGCCGTCGTAGAACAGATCGCGGCGCGCCTTCAGTTCATCGCGATACATGCCGACGCTTGCCTGCGATCCTTCCAGCGCACCGATGCCGCCAAACTGCACGACCGACGTGACGTTGCTTGCCGTGTAGAACAGCACTTTCTTCATCCGCTCGCGAAGCGTCGGATCCTTCGCGGCGAGATACCCGAGTCGAAGGCCGGTCATCGCGTAGGTCTTGCTGAACGTGTAGAACGAGATCGTCCGTTCGTACATGCCGGGAAGCGACGCCGGGCTGAAGTGCTCGGCCTCGTCGTAGATCACGTCTTCGTATGCTTCATCGGAAAACAGCCACAGGCCATGTCGCTCCGCCAGCGCCGCGATCGCCACGACATCTTCGCGGCGGAGCACGCCCCCGGTCGGATTGTGCGGAGAGTTGATGTAGATCGCGCGTGTCCTGGCCGTGATCTTTGACGCGATCTCGTCGAGATCGTACCGCCACGCGAGGCGCTCGTGGAGCGGGCAGGCAACCGGCGTCGCGAGTGCCGCGCGCACGTTGCCCGCGCACGGTGGCCACGTGGGATCCGGGATGATGACCTCGTCACCCGGCTCGAGCAGCGCCTGGCACGCGATGTACAGCGCATGGATCCCGCCAGTGGTGACCATTACCTCGTTCGCGTCGCCGACAGGAATGCTGTTCCGCGTGCGCAGCTTCTCCACCAGGAGTTCCAACAGTCTCGGCACTCCGGTGGTCTGCAGGTAATGGCTGCGGTTGTCGTCGATCGCGCGGCGCATGGCCGCCTTGACGGTTTCCGGCGCGTCGAAGCTGACGTCTCCCTGGTCGAGACGGAATGGATCCTTGACGGTGTACATCATGTCGCGGATGCGAATGATGCCGGAGAACGGGACGCTGTCGAGATGCCGGCCCATACGGGGATCTTAGCCGATGCGCGAGGCGCGCCGAGGTCCGAGGTTCGAGGGTCGAGGTCCGGTTCGACGTCCCTCACCTTCGCCCGCGCGAGAACTACGCGGGCGGCGAGGCCGCTTCGCGGGAGACGACCGGAGCGTGAAGATTCTGCCTCGATCTCCGTCCGCGCTTACACCCGGGCGAGAATGCGCTCCAGGGTGATGGCGGCGCGCGTGACAGGCAGGTTGCTGATGTAGAAGTGCTTTGCGCCGGCGGCAGTGAGTTCGCGAATGGATCGCGCGCAGACGTCTTCAGGCGTTGCGCCTTGCGCGAATTCGGCACTGAGCTCGTCGACGGGGACCGGGAGAAACTCGCGCAGGGTTTCCAGCGTTTTCTTGTTCGCCGAGCGATAGTAGAAGATGCCGAACATGCCCGGCAGCGAGAGCCCGCGGCGCTCGCTCTCCGCCAGGAACCGCTTGACGGCGTTGCGACTGTAGTGGGAGACGATCTGTGTCAGGTAGAACTCCGCCGTGACGCGCGCGTCGAGCAGATGACCGACCTGCGCGCCGGCGTCGGCGTGCGGGTTGGCCCAGCCCCCGAGCGACAGGTCGGAGTCGCGGCCGCGAATCATCTCGCGCAACTGCCACGCGTGCTCGACGCAGCGAGCCGGCCCGACGTGCCGGTCCCCACCAAGGATCACCAGCGATTCGAAACCGTGATCCTTCGCCCGGTCGGCGTAGGCGAGACAGAATTCAGCGGTGTGCTTGCACGTGAGAAACGGAACAACGTGAGAGCGGGGCACGTCGCTGCCGAGATTCGTCACGAGGTGCCGCAGGTTGTCTTCCTCCCGCAGGCCGACGGCGCTGTCGGTGAGGAACACGAACGTTCCACGGCGCGTGAGGCCGCGTACCGCGTGATAGGTATCGATCCACGCGTCCATGCTGGCGGCCGCGGCAAGCTCCGCGCGGGGTGGCCGCAACTCCGCCGCCACGACCGGTTCATTCGACAGCAACGCGTTGACCAGCGAACTCATGGCACGTCGGAGATGCAACACAATCACTCAGTATACTAAGGGCTTGTGCCTGTCGACGTTGCCGCAATCGAGCGCCTGCTATCATTGCCGCACCTGCCGCTGTCGATCGCGCCGACATCCATCGAAGAAATGCCGCGCCTGCAGCAGCAACTCGGTGGCAGCGCGACGCTGCTTGTGAAGCGCGACGATGCGATTCCTTTCGGGTTTGGTGGTAACAAAGTGCGCAAGCTCCGCCTCGTCGCTGCGGAGGCGCAGGCACACGGGGCGGACACGTTGGTCACGTGCGGAGGCGTGCAATCGAATCACGCGCGCGCCACCGCTGCCGTCGCCGCACGCCTCGACATGAAATGCGTGCTCGTGGCCAACGGCACGCCGTCACCCAGGCCGACGGCAAACGCGCTGCTCGATCGCCTGCTCGGAGCAGACGTGCGGTACGTGGTCTCGCGCGACCAGCGAGCCCCTGCGATGAAAACTGCCGCCGAGGAGTTGCGCGCCCGGGGCCGCAAGCCATTCATCATTCCGCTCGGCGCGTCCACGGCCCTCGGGGCCGCGGCGTATGCACAGGCGATCGGCGAAATGCTCGAGCAGATCGACGCACCGGACGTGATCGTCCACGCTTCCTCTTCAGGCGGCACCCAGGCGGGCCTCGTGGCCGGCTGCCAGCTGCACGGCCTGAGGACGCGCGTGATTGGCATCAGCGCGGACGACCCGTCAGCAGCAATCGAACAGGAAGTCCGGCGCATCCTGCGTGATCTCGAAGCCCTGATTGGCATGAGCGACGGGAGCCTCTCCGATGCCACAGTCGACGTGGACGACACGTTCGTGGGCGACGGCTACGGGATTCCGACGCGCGCCTCGGATGAAGCGCTTACGCTGGCCGCTCGCACTGAAGGTTTCTTTCTCGACTCCACGTACACCGCCAAGGCCATGGCCGCACTGATCGCGCGCGTTCGCGACCGGCGCGTCGACCGCGGCACGGTGCTTTTCTGGCACACAGGGGGACAGGTAGGGCTCTTCGCATGATTTCCCTGACATTCCACGGTGCGGCGCGGACGGTGACCGGCTCGAAGTATCTGCTCGAATCGAATGGCGCGCGGGCGCTGATCGACGCGGGTCTTTTCCAGGGACTCAAGGAACTGCGCGAGCGCAACTGGCAGGACCTTCCGTTCAACGCGGCCGACCTCGATGCTATCGTCCTCACGCACGCGCACCTCGATCACTGCGGGTACTTGCCGCGCCTGGTCGCGCAGGGTTTCCGCGGCCGCGTGTTCTGCACGCAGGGCACCAAGGAGCTGTGCGGGATCGTGCTGCCGGATTCCGGCCGTCTGCAGGAAGAAGACGCGGCATTCGCGAACAAGCACGGCTTCTCGAAGCACAAGCCGGCGCTGCCGCTCTATCGTGAGACGGACGCGTTTCGCGCGGTGTCGCAGCTTCAGCCATGCGGCTACGAGCGGCCGATGCCGCTGGCGTCGGGCATGGAGGTCGAGTTCATCAACGCCGGCCACCTGCTGGGATCGTCGTTCGTGCGCATGCGCGTTGACGGCCGCACGATCCTGTTCGGGGGTGATCTCGGACGCTTCGGCCGGCCGGTGCTGCCGGATCCTGTAATGATGCGCGAGACAGATTACCTGCTGGTCGAGTCTACCTACGGGGATCGCGTGCACGAGCCGGATGACGAGGGCACCCGCCTCGCCGAAATCGTCAACGAGACGGCCCGGCAGGGAGGAAAGCTGATCATCCCGTCGTTCGCGATCGGCCGTGTCGAAGAGCTGCTGTACTGGCTGAAGCGGCTGGAAGGGGAGAAGCGCATTCCGGTGCTGCCGGTCTACGTCGACAGCCCGATGGCATCCGCTGCGCTGGCGCGCTACCGGGCGCGCCTCCACGAACTGGATCCGGAGCTCCGCCCCGAAATCCACGACGACAGGGCACCGCACGACGATGCCGCGCACGAACCGGCGGACGTGCGTGCCCGGCACGCGCAACAGGAACGCGACGTGTGTGTCTTCTGCACCGAGCGATTCCACGTAATTGCCAACCCGGAGGAGTCCAAGCAGCTCACCGCCTCGCGCGTGCCCTCAATCGTGATCTCGTCGAGTGGCATGGCGGAAGGCGGCCGCGTCCTGCATCACCTCAAGGCCGCGCTGCCGAATGCAAAGAACACCGTGCTCTTTGCAGGCTACCAGGGCGTTGGCACTCGCGGCCGGCGCCTCGTTGATGGAGAGAAGAACGTGAAGATTCACGGCGAGTGGGTGCCGGTCGCCGCTCGCATCGAACGAATCGACTCCATGTCCGCCCACGCCGACTCGAACGAGCTCCTGCGGTGGTTGCACGGATTCAGCCGTCCGCCACAGCAGACCTTCATCGTTCACGGCGAGCCGATCGCCCAGGACGCGCTGGGGTTGCGCATCCAGAAGGAGCTCGGCTGGGTGTACTCCGCACCCGAGCATCGCGAGACAGTACAATTCTAGGTATGAAGTGCACTGCTTTCCCGGTTGCCCTGTGTCTCATTACGATCCCGGCCGCTTCATCGCGCGCGCAGTCGCCCGGCCCTGCGGAAACCACGCCGCTCGTCGAGCGGGTCGGGGATATCGGCTTCATCCAGCTTCAGTCTCCGAGCTTCAGCCAGCTGACGCCCAAAGAGCAGGCGCTGGCTTACTGGCTGACGCAGGCGTCCATCGCGATCGACCCGATCATCTACGACCAGCTGTCCGCGTACGGCCTTCGCGAAAAGCGGCTGCTGGAGGGTGTGATCGCGCACGGCGGCGCCGGTGTCCCGAAAGAGACCTTCGACAGGATTCGCAGCTATGCGCTCTTGTTCTGGGCGAACCGCGGCAATCACAACGAGATGACCGCCCAGAAGTTCGTGCCGGCATTCAGCGCTGAGGAACTGACCGCCGCCGCGATTGCCGCGCAGGCGAAAGGCGCATTTTCCACGCCGTCGGCCGACCTGCCGCCACTGCGCTCCGCCGACGAGGTGAAGGCCGAGGTGGCCGCGGTCCAGCGCGCGATCTTCGATCCGGCGTTCGAACCCATGATCACGGCGAAGACGCCTCCGCCCGGGCAGGACATCCTGCAGGCGAGCTCCAACACGTACTACCGCGGCGTAACGCTCGAGGACCTCAAGAATTTCCACGAGCAATACCGTCTGAACTCGCGCGTGGTGAAGGGACCGGACGGCACGATACGCGAGGAGGTCTACCGGGCCGGCACGCCGGACGGCAAGCTGCCGCCGGGACTTTATGCGACGTATTTGAAGAAGGCGATCGAGCACCTCGAAAAGGCGCGCGCGCTGGCGGACCCCGCGCAGGCGAAGGTGATTGACGATCTGATCCGGTTCTACCAGACGGGAGAGTTCAAGGACTGGCTGCAATTCGGGGCCGACTGGGTGCAGAACAACGCAACGGTCGATTTCGCGAACGGGTTCATCGAGGTCTATCGCGATACGCGCGGCGCGAAGGGCAGTTCGCAGAGCTTCGTGACCGTCACCGACCGCGGCGTCAGCAACGCAATGCGCAAGCTCGCGGAGGAAGCCGCGTACTTCGAGCAGAGGGCCCCCTGGGACGCCAAATACAAGAAACAGAACTTCCAGCCCCCGGTGGTCAAAGCGGTCGAGGTCCTGATTGAGACGGGGGACTTTCACGTCAACACAATCGGCGACAACCTGCCGAACGAGAACGAGATTCATGAGAAGTACGGCACGAAGAACTTCCTGCTGCTCGGTAGCAGCCACGCCCTGGGCGCCGCCGGTTCCTTGATCGACGAGTTCGCCGCGTCCCCCGAAGAGGCCGCGCGCAACAAGCGCTACAGCGAGGAAGCGGAGGACCTGTTGACGGCCATGCACGAAGTGATCGGCCACGGCTCGGGGAAGCTGACGGAGCGCGTGCAGGGGGACGCGCGCAAGTACTTGAAGGAGTACTACTCCACGCTCGAGGAAGCACGCGCCGATCTGATGGGTCTCGTGAACATCTGGGATCCAAAGCTGAAGACGCTGGGTCTCGTCGACAACCAGGAGGAGGTCGCCCGCGCGATGTACGACAACGCCGCACGCGCTGCGCTGACACAACTCCGGCGGATCCCGAAGGGTGACATCATCGAGGAAGACCATCAGCGCGGCCGTCAGCTGATCGCCCACTACGTCAAGGACCAGACGGGAGCGATCGAATACTTCGATCGCGGTGGCAAAACCTACGTGCGCGTCACGGACTACGCGAAGATGCGCGACAGCGTCGCCAAGCTGCTCGCCGAGTTGATGCGCATCAAGGCGGAAGGAGACTACGACGCCATCAAGTCCCTCGTCGACCGCTACGGTGTCCGCTTCGATCCTGCGCTGCGCGACCAGGTCGTCGCGCGCTACAAGCAGCTCAACCTGCCGACCTACTGGACCGGTATCAACACGAAACTGACGCCGAAGGTCGACGCGGCCGGCGCCGTCACGGCTGTCACGATCTCGTATCCACGGGACGCGGTCCGCCAGTACCTCGAGTACGGTTCAATGTACGACCCCTCACTGAAGTCTGGTCTGCCCGCGGGAGGCGGGCGCAGCCGATGAGCACACCAGCTGCCTCGCACGTCGACACGCGCCCGTATCTACTCGAACGCGTCGACGAAGCGGCCGTCGTCCAGTTGTATGCCGACGGGTTCGACGACCTGCCAACGGATCAGAAGATTCTGATCTATCACCTGTACGAAGCGGCGCTCGCCGGCCGGGACATCTATTACGACCAGCGCTACGCGCACAACCTCGCCATGCGCGAGGTGCTCGAAGAGATCGTCACCCACGCCGATGCCATCCCGGACGCGGTCCTTGCGGAAATCCTGCGATACACGAAGCTGTTCTGGATCAACACGGGGCCGCACAACAACCTGACGGCACGGAAATTCGTGTTGAAGTGCACGCCGCGTGAATTTGCCGACGCGGCGCGCAGGGCACAGGCGAACGGCGCGGCGTTCCCGCTGCGCGACGGCGAGACGCTCGATGCGATGCTCGAGCGCATGCGCCCTCTGTTCTTCGACCTCACCGTCGATCCAATCGTCACCAACAAGACGCCGGGCCCGGGACGCGACATCCTGTCGGCAAGCGCCAACAATCTCTACGCCGGCGTCACGATGGCGGAGATTGCGAGGTTCGAGGAGCAGTACCCGCTGAACTCGCGGCTGGTGAAGCGGAATGGACGGCTCGTCGAGGAAGTCTATCGCGTGGGCGGCATGTATGACGCCTGCATCCGCCAGATCGTGAAGCACCTGGAAGCGGCCGTGCCATACGCGACGGAGGCGATGGCGGCCGCGCTCCGTGCATTGATCAAGTTCTACAACACCGGCGATACCGCCGACCGGATTGCGTACGACATCGCGTGGGTCCAGGACAGGCACTCGCCCGTCGATACGATCAACGGGTTCGTCGAGGTGTACATGGACGCGCGCGGCACCAAGGGCGCGTGGGAAGCGCTCGTCTACTACGTCAATCCGCACAAGACCGAAGGCATACGCAAGCTCGCGGCCGAAGCGCAATGGTTCGAAGATCGCATGCCGTGGGACGATCGCTACAAGAAGCAAGGCGTTCGCGGCGTCTCCGCGAACGCGATCGACGTCGTGGTCGAGAGCGGCGACTCGGGGCCGGTGACCCCCGTCGGCATCAATCTGCCGAACGACCAGGCGATTCGCGAGGAATACGGCAGCAAGTCCGTGTCGCTGTCGAACGTGAACCTCGCATATGACAAATCGACGTCCGCGGAGTTTCGCCGCGAGTTCGCGTGGACCCCGGAGGAGGCGGAGCGGGCCGAACGGTGGAGCAGCGTCGCGAGCGAGTTGACCACGAACATGCACGAGGTCATCGGCCATGGTTCCGGCCGGATCTCGGAGCGGCTGAATGGCAATCCGCAGGGTGCGCTCAAAGAGCAGTACTCGGCGCTCGAAGAGTCACGCGCCGATCTTGTGGCGCTGTATTTCCTGCCCGATCCGAAGCTCGTCGAACTCGGCCTCGTCGATGCTGACAATCACGACGAAATCGTGAAGGCGGAGTACGAGGCGTACGCCCGCAACGCGCTCGTGCAGTTGCGCCGCGTCCGCGAAGGCACGCAGATCGAAGAGGATCACATGCGCAACCGGCAGATGGTTGTCCGGTGGCTCATGGAGAACTCCGGCGCGATTGAAGAACGCCGCCGCGACGCTAAGACGTACTACGTGGCCGTGGATTTCAAGAAGTTTCAAGAGGGCGTCGGTCGCTTGCTGGCCGAAGTGCAGCGAATCAAGGCGGAAGGGGACTACGAAGCGGCCCGCCACCTCTTCGAGACGTACGGCGTACATTTCGATCCTGCGTTGCGCGACGAGATCGTCGCCCGCGTGGATCACCTGAAGATGCCGTCCTACACCGGCTTCGTGCAACCGCGCCTCGAGGCGATCCGCGACAGCGAGTGCCGGATCACCGACGTCAAGATCTCATATCCGCTCGACCTGACGACGCAGATGCTGGAGTATTCGGGGAAGCGTCGAGCGTAGCGTTGCGGGAGGGATCGTGAAACCCGCCCTTCTCGTGTGCGCGGCTCTGCTGGTGGCGCAACAGGCAGTCATGCGGCCGCGAGAGACGCCGCCGCGCGTCGACAGTGACGGCGTGCCCGCGCTGGTCTTGAACGCGGAGCAGCAATGGGCCGGCGCCGACGTGCTGCTTCCGCTGGCACATTCAGAGGATAGTGTCACGGCGCGTTATGCCATTCGAGCCCTCGGCCGACTCGAAAGCCCTGCGCTTATTTCCCCGTTGCTCGCCCTGTTCGCCAGGCGCGCTGTGGCGCCCGCGGCAGCCGATGCCCTCGCGCAGACACTCAAGGCTGTCGACCCGATGCAGGCTCCGTCGACCGTGGCAACGGTCGGCGAGAGGCTGCGGAACCTGGCGGGGAACGGTGATGTCCGCTCGGCCTCCGGCATCGTGGCGCTTGGCCGGATTCGCTATTTCGCGTCCGAAGATGTGAGCCTGGCCGAACAGGTTCTGCTCAGAATCCTCGACGGCACAAAATCCGACCCGGTGATGCTTCCTGCCCGCACGGAGGCCGTGCGGAGCTTCGAGTCGCTGACGCGGCTGAATCCCCGGCTCGTCGCGTTCGAGCCCGAAACCGTGCGTGCTCTCGCCTCAGTCGTCTCGAATACAAATCCCAACGACAAGCCGTCCGTGCGGCTCTACGCGCTGATGGCGATCATTGCGGCGCACAGGCTCGACAATCGAAGGCTCGATCTCGCGCTGGAAGACCAGGACGAACAGGTCCGGCGTGTCGCGATGGCGGCGCTCGCGGGAAACGCCGTCGCCGTGGACGAGGGAACGCGCGCAGCGGACATCAGGCGCGGCCTGGACGATCGCTCGGTTCTCGTCCGCTACGAATCGCTGAGCGCATTCATACGACAGGTGGCGCCAACCGGGAATTGCACGGCGCTGCTCGACGCGTTTCGCGATCCCTCCCTTCACGTGGCGCTGGACGCTATCGACGCCGCCGCGGACCTCTGTCGCGCCGACGAGGGGATCACGCTCAGGATTCTCGCGGAAGCGCGAACACCGCCCGTGCTTGGCTCCTGGCACCGCGAGGCGCACGCCTTTGTCGCGCTCACGAAGCGAGCGCCGGAACTGGCCGCGACGTCGATGCAGGCCTTTTCCTCGCACCCTGTGTGGCAGGTCCGCATGTATGCCGCACGCGCCGCCGCTGCAATGGAAGACGCATTGACGTTGGAGAAGCTGGCCTACGACCCGAACGACAACGTGCGGGAGGCTGCCCTGGCGCCATTATGCAAAGTGAGGCCGGACGCCGCGCAGGCAGCCCTCCTTGCCGCACTTGCACGGTCGGATTATCAGCTCTTGCGGTCGACGGCGCTGCTGTTGAAGGATGCGCCCGCGACGCGAGGCGAGCTCTTTCGGCCGCTCGCAGACACACTGCTGCGTATCACGCACGAGACCCGGGAAACATCGCGCGACACGCGCATCGCGCTTCTCGACGCCATCCAAGTGCATGGCGTACGGGAGAACGCGGGCGATCTGCTGCCGCTGTTGAAGGACTTCGATCCGGTGATTGCCGCGCGCGCGGCAGAGCTGGTCACGAAGTGGCGAGGCCAACGGGTCGCGGCCGAGCCACGCCCGATGGCGCACCAGACGAGCGAACCGGTATCGACACCGCAGTGTGTCCGGGTGTCGATGAAAAATGGCAGAACGTTCCGAGTGTCAATGGCGTACGAAGCCGCGCCGATAACTGCGGGCCACTTTCTACGGCTGGCCACGCGCGATCGCTACTATGACGGCCTCACGTTCCACCGGATCGTGCCGAACTTCGTGATCCAGGGAGGAAGCCCCGGAGCGAACGAGTACGCGGGCCAGGCCAGCTACATGAGGGACGAAATCCAACACACGAACAACCGAGGCACGCTCGGTCTCTCCACTCGTGGCCGCAACACCGGAGACGCGCAGTTCTACGTGAACCTCGTCGACAATCCGAGGCTCGATGGTGATTACACGGTCTTCGCCAGCGTCTTTGCCGCCGATATGCCGGTCGTCGACGAGATTCAGGAAGGGGACGCGATCGATCGAATCGTTGCAATCTCCTGCCGATAGCGTTCGACTCCCGATCGAATCGCTGAACTCCCGATACGCAAGACCAACTGTCTGCAGGAATCGACGACGATGCATCGCGAAATCCTATTCCGTCCGGCAGTCAGGCTAGAATCTTCCGGGTGTCTCGTCCCGCGGTCTACAACTTTGGTCCGTTCGTCCTGGATGCGGCCGCCTTCCGGTTGATCAGGGAAGGAGACGTCGTCCCCGCATCGCCGAAGGTCCTCGACCTGCTGCGGTACCTTCTCGATCGTCCGTCCGCGCTTGTCACGAAAGACGAGCTGTTCAAGGCAGTCTGGCCGGACGTGATCGTGTCCGACAATGCGCTGACGCAAGCGGTCTCGGAACTTCGGCAGCTGCTCGGCGACGACCCCGCGAAGCCGACCTACATTCAGACCGTCGCGCGGCGCGGCTACCGGTTCATAGCAACCGTCGCGACGCCGGCGGCGGCGCCGGCCGCCGCGGCCACTACAGCGGATCCCGGTATTCCCGCGATCGCGGTGCTCGATTTCACGAATGTCACACGCGATGCTTCGGTCGACTGGCTGTCTACCGGCATCGCCGAAACCGTCACGAACGATCTGCGTGCGCTCGGCGGCCTGCGTGTGATCGATCGCGTGCGAGTGGTCGAGAGCGCGAAGCGGGCGGGAGGCGCGCTGGATCGCCTGGCTGTCGACCTCGGCGTGCGCATGGCGATCGTTGGAAGCTTCCAGAAGGCGGGCGACCGGCTCCGCATTACCGCCCGCGCGGTCGACGTGGTGTCGAGCGAAGTCGTCGCGGATGCAAAGGCCGACGGTCCGGTGTCTGGTGTGTTCGACTTGCAGGACCGCATCTTCAACGAGATGGCAGGCGCCCTCGGTTCGCAGGGGCGTCACCAGAATCGCACGCCTCGCGAAACGTCGAGCATCGAGGCATACCGTGCCTTTACGGAGGGGCGCGTGCTGCT
>JBKOZS010000043.1:0-9652 GCA_046726015.1 Acidobacteriota bacterium | reverse complement strand
TGCTGGTGGAGGGCACGGTCCGCCCGGGCGACCTGATTGCGCTCGTCGACTAGCGACAGCGCGGCGAATACTATGCGTCAACGAGATTTTCTAGCTCGGTCCCTCAGTGTGGCCGGAGCGGGTTCGTTTCGGTCTCGTGCGAATCCGAAGACTGGCGACCATCGCGAGCGAGGCGTCAGCGCCCGGGCAGCAACTGTGCGCGTGGGCGGCCCATCCTTCGTGGAAACGGCCGATCCCGGGGAGATGGCCCGCGCTCATAGCCGGCTGGGTTACCGTGCCGCCTATTGCCCCAAGGCGGACGTGAAAGACACAACGACGGTTCGCGCGATCGCGGACGCGTTTCGCAAAGAGGACGTCGTAATCGCGGAAGTCGGCCGGTGGGTCAATCTGCTCGATCCCGATGACGCGAAGCGTCGCGCCAATCTCGCGCTCGTCACCGAGGGTCTCGCGCTTGCCGAGGCGGTCGGCGCGCTCTGCTGCGTGGACATCGCCGGATCGTTCAACCCCACTGTCTGGTTCGGCCCGCACCCTGACAATCTCTCCGATCGTTTCTTCGACGCGGCCGTCGAGAATGCACGGACGATCATCGACGCGGTGAAGCCGACGCGCGCGAAGTTCTGTTACGAGATGATGGGCTGGTCTCTTCCTGACAGCCCTGCCTCCTTCCTGCGCCTGTTGGAGGCGATCGATCGCCCGACATTCGGTGTCCATCTCGATCCGTGCAACCTGGTGAACACGCCGGCGCGCTTCTACCACAACACCGACCTTCTCAACGAGTGCTTCGACACGCTGGGCCCGTGGATCGTGAGTTGCCATGCGAAGGATCTCACGTGGGATGTCGAGATGAACATTCACTTCCGGGAGGTGCGCCCCGGCGCCGGGTCGCTCGACTACCCGACGTACCACCGCAGATTGGCCGCCTTGCCACAGCAGCCGCCACTGATGCTCGAGCACCTGCCGAACGCCGAGGAGTACGACAAAGGCAAGCAGTATCTGTTCGAGCTCAGTCGGCGGATTGGCGTCAGCGTTGCAGCGTCCGACAAAGGCTCGTCCATCGCGACCGGATGACCTTGCTCCAGCACGCCGGTAAGATCGAGCGGATGCGCCGAGAGTTCCCGCTCGCCGGCTTGATCCTGTCGCTGACGCTCGTGTTTGGCCCGCTCGTCACCGCCAATTCGGCCGGCTACCGGTTCGGCATCTCCGATCAGGCGTTCTATATTCCCGCCATTGCGCTCTCGCGATCGCCCGACCTCTTTCCACGCGATCGCCTGCTAATCGAGCCGCAGGCGCGGCTGACCGTCATCGACGAGGCAGTCGACTGGATCTGTCGCGTCACGGGGCTTTCGCTCGAGCCTGTTTTCTTCGCCGCCTACACCTGCACGATTGTGGCCTTTGCCGCCGGCGTAGCGCTCGTCGGCCGCTCCCTGTTTCGCTCGCGATGGACAATCGCGATCCTGATAGTGGCGCTATCGCTCCGTCACCGCATCCCGGAAACCGCAGCAAACACGTTCGAGGGCTATTTTCACCCGCGGGTACTCGCTTTCGGGATCGGCCTGGTCGGCATCGGGCTCTTTCTTCACGGTGCGCGACGGGCGGCCCTGGCCGTCTCTGCGCTGGCCATAGCAGTACATCCCACGACGGGCGGTTGGTTCCTGGTGTGGCTTGGCGTCGCCACGTGGGTGAGGGCGTCCGTCCGAATTCGGTGGATCGCCGGAATCGCCAGTGCGGTCACGGTGCTGGCCGTCGCGCTCGTCGCACGCGAGGAATTGGCTGCGCGGCTGACGATCATGGATCCGGCGTGGATCACCGCATTCAGCAGCCGCGACTACGTGTTGCCAACTTCCTCCTGGGGTGTCGGGACCTGGCTGGTCCTTCTCGTTGGTCCCGCCATAGTCGTGGCCGTCTCGATGTGGCGCCGGCGGACGGGTGACAGCTCGCCGTCCGAGCGCGCCATCGCGCTCGGCGCGCTGTCGCTGTTTGGCGTGTTTCTTCTGTCGCTGCCGTTCATCGCCGCGCGCGTGCCCCTGGCCATCCAGTTGCAGACGTCGCGCGTCTTCTGGCCCATCGAGTTTCTGGCGACGGCCTACGTCGTGTGGGTGCTCGTCGAAGCACCATGGACAGTCGGTTCGACACCCGCACGGGTGCGCATCGTTATGGCGATTCTGCTCGTGGCCGCGGTAGCCCGTGGCTTTTACGTGTTGCGCATCGAACACGACAATCCACTCGTGGCCGTATGGCCACCGGAGACCGATTGGCGTCGTCTCGGCCGATGGATTGCCGCAACGACGCCGCGGGGCGCGCACTTTCTGGTACATCCGGAGCACGTCTACCGGTATGGGAGCAGCTTCCGCGTGGTGGCGGAGCGCGACGTGCTGCTGGAGGTGGCGAAAGACCGCGCCATGGCCATGTACTCCCGCCAGGCCGCGATGTGGGTGGAAGAACGGCTGCGGGCGGCAGGCGACCTTGACGCTTTCGATGAGGGGCAGATTATGGCGCTGGCGCACCGATACGACCTCGACTACCTGGTGACCGAGCGTCAGCTGAATTTCCCGATGGTCCGCAGGGAAGGCGCACTGCGCCTCTATCGTCTTGATTGATCGTCGGCGCCAATGTTTTCTGTTGACGCGCCTTTGTCGCCACTTCTAGACTGCACGAGCTCATCTGGAACGCACACATTCACCCAATCGCGTCACGGAGGCTGACGATGCCGGAAACTGTCCTTCGCGAGTTGACCCTCGGCTATCGCAATTTCGAAGCGGCCGATCAGACGAAGTTTCTCTTGATTCTTGGCCTCATTGGCGAGGCCAGTGGCTGTGGGAAGCAGGGGCGGAAACTGCAAATCCGGTATATCGCCGGCGACGACGAACAGGCCGAAGCGCAGGTATAGAGCAGATAGAGGACGGGTCCAGATGCCGGCGCCGAGGCGCACTCGACGCGCGCTCAGATACCAGACGAGTCCTGACCTTGTCTGCTACTGGCGTGACTCGTTGCTGGTGTTGCACGATGTCCATAAAGGCCGTCGGCTGGCTGCCACGACGCTGGCTCTGGGGCTGCTCGGATTCTGCCGCATTCCCCGAACCGTTCCCGACGTCTCAACGCAGTTTCCCGCCCTCTCGGTCAGGGCGGCGCGCGATGCGCTGAGAGAGCTTGTCGGCCATGGGCTGATGAAGCGCGTTTCTGCCCGGCCCAGCGAGTCGTCACTCCAGCCATGGCAGCCGTGGGCACCGGCGGCGAGTTTCTTCCATTTCGCGACGAAGGACATTCCCTGGGCATCGGGTCAGGCGCTCCAGGACCTCGAGGACGCCGCTGCCCGACGGTCGCTCGAGGCTGGTGCACCGGCCCCGGTCAAACGCGTCCGCTCGCGCAAGCGGGTCGCGCTCGCACGGTCGCGGACGAAAGGGGAGTTCGTCGAGGTATTACTCGCGCGGCGAACCTGGCGCGCCTTTGCGAAATCTCCGGTGCGGCTCGAGGCGCTGAGCCAACTCCTGGATCTCACCTTCGGAGTGCGACACTGGGCGACGTCAGAAGGTGGAGAGCGTGTCATCCTTCGAACCTCACCGTCAGCAGGCGCCTGCCATCCGATCGAAGCGTACGTGATTGTCCGGAGCGTCAAAGGCCTTCCGGGCGGCCTGTACCACTATGAGGCCGACCGTCACGAGCTCGCCCTGATTCGTAAAGGCGCCACCGCGCTCCAGGTCGAGCAGTTCCTGTCGGGGCAGTGGTGGTACCGGAACGCCGCAGCAGTCGTGCTGATGACGGCGGTGCTCCCCCGTGTCTGGGCACGATACCCCTACGCGCGGGCCTACCGCTCGGTTCTTCTCGACGCTGGCCACATCTGCCAGACGTTCTGCCTCACCGCAACGTGGCTCGAGCTCGCACCCTTCTGTACCATGGCGCTTGCAGACACGACGATCGAACAGCACCTGAAGATTGATGGCGTGAACGAGGTGTTGATCTACGCGGCAGGTATTGGGAACCGCCCGGCGGGCGGGCACGTGCAATGGCCGGATCGACCGCCCGGAAAGACCTATCTGGCGCCGTGAACCTCGTTTCCTGAGGACGTCCAAATGACGGATCGTCGGATGCGTTCAACATGTGCAGGACTGGCCGCACTTCTGACGCTGATGGTGACCCGACCGGCCCTGACCCAGTCACCACCGCAACATCCCCCCACCTCTCCCGCCCTGCCGAGCGAGACGCCCGACCAGCTGATGCCCGTCACCGACACGTTCGACTACGTGAAGCGTGACGTGATGATCCCGATGCGCGACGGCGTGAAGCTGCACACGATCATCCTGGTGCCCAGGGGCGCCACACACGCCCCAATTCTGTTGACCCGGACTCCATATGAAGCGAAAAGGCTGACTGGCCATGCCCAGAGCGCTCACCTTGGGCCGATCCTCCACGGTTACGACAACGCCGCCGAGGTCATCGTCGAGGGCGGCTACATCCGCGTCGTCCAGGACGTGCGCGGGAAATACGGATCCGAGGGCGACTACGTGATGAACCGCCCGCTGCGCGGGCCGCAGAACCCGACTCCTGTTGATCACGCGACCGACACGTGGGACACCATCGAGTGGCTGGTCAAGAATATCCCCGAGACGAATGGCAAGGTTGGCATCCTCGGGATCTCCTACGACGGATTTCTCCCGTTGATGGCGCTCGTCAATCCGCATCCTGCCCTCAAGGTCGCGGTGCCGATGAATCCGATGGTCGATGGCTGGATGGGCGACGACTGGTTCCACAACGGCGCCTTTCGCCAACAGGGGATGGCCTACATCTACGACCAGGCCGGTACCCGCGCCAACACGGAGACCTGGTGGACGAGTCACTTCGACGATTTCGACATGTTCATGCAGGCAGGCTCGGCGGGCGAGCTCGGGAAACGTCGCGGCCTCGAGCAAGTCGGCTTCTGGCGCAAGATCCTCGAGCACCCGGCCTATGACGCGTTCTGGCGCGATCAGGCCGTGGACAAGGTGCTTGCCGGCCAGCCGCTCGCGGTGCCCGTCATGGTCGTGCACAGCCTGTGGGACCAGGAAGACATTTATGGTGCGATTGCGGTCTACGCGGCTCTCGAAGCAAAGGACACGGGCAACGACAAAGTCTTTATCGTGCTCGGCCCCTGGCATCACGGCCAGGAAATCGAAGACGGGAGCACGCTTGGCCCACTGCGGTTCAACAGCGACACAGGGTTGTACTTCCGCACGGAGATTCTTCGCCCGTTCCTCGACCAGTACCTGAAAGACGACGCGCCTCGGGCCGATATCGCGCCGGTGACCGCGTTCGAGACGGGCACCAATGTATGGAGGCGACTGCCGGCGTGGCCAGCGGGGTGTTCGAGCGGCTGCGAAGTACGCCCGAGGCCTGCCTATCTGGGCGCGGGCCTGACAGTAACGTTCTCCGAGCCTGGCGCAGGTGGTGCAGCTTTTGAAGAGTACGTCTCCGATCCAGCGAAGCCCGTGCCGTTTCGTGCGCGGCCGATTCAGCCGATCGGCTACACCGAAGAGCTCACCTGGTCACGCTGGCTGGTTGACGATCAACGCGAGGCCTCGGGACGTCCCGACGTGCTCGCGTTCGTGTCGGACGTGCTGAAAGCCCCGATGAAGATCAGCGGCCAGCCGCTTGCGCATCTCGTGGCGTCCACGAGCGGCACCGATTCGGACTGGGTCGTGAAAGTGATCGATGTCTACCCGGACGAGGTCGCAGGGCAGCCGGGAATGGGTGGGTATCAATTGATGGTCTCGGCCGACATCTTCCGCGGCCGCTATCGCGAGAGCTTCGAGCACCCGAAAGCACTGGCGGCGGACACACCGCTCGAGTATCGTTTTGCGCTGCCCACCGCGAATCACGTGTTCCTGCCCGGCCACCGCCTGATGGTACAGGTGCAATCGAGCTGGTTCCCGTTGTACGACCGGAACCCGCAGACCTTCGTCCCGAACATCTTCTGGGCCAAGCCGGGCGACTATCGCCGGGCCGTGCAACGCGTGTATCACGCACCCGGGCAGGCCAGCTTCGTCGAGTTGCCGGTCGTCACTTGGTAGGTCTCTACCGCGCAAACAGCCCGATCAGCAGCTGGCAGTAGAGCGCCCCCAGCAGCGTCATCGATAGCCCCCACGCCAGCAGTTTCCGGAAGAGCGCGCGCGGGTCCTCATTACCCGGCAGTGCGGCGATGCAGAGCGCGCCGATCGTCGAGAGGGGCGACACGTCCACCACCGCCGCGCCGACGTTGATGCTCATGGCGATCTGCAGCGGATCGCCGCCATCGAGCTTCTCGACGACGCCAGGCACTGCCGGAAGAAACGCGGGATACACCACGCCCGAGGTCGAGCTGTAGGTCGAGATGAGGCCGGTCACGAAAGCAATCGCGCCGTTCACCGTGCCGGGCGTGGTCATCCTTGCCAGCAGCGTCGTAAAGAAATCCATGCCGCCGGTCTTCTCGAGCACGCCGATGAGCACGCTCACGCCGCATACCATCACCACGACCGACCACGGGACGCTCTTCAGGACGGGACCATCGCGCGCGATCCCAGCAGCACGAGCAGGCTCGCCGCCGCGAACGCCGAGAGACCAGGGTTCGCCTGCAGGACGACTACGCCGCCAATCCACACAGCCGTCACGGCGAGAGTGACCCAGTGCATCGGCGACATCGGTGAGACGGCCGCCGCGACCTCGACCCGGCCGCGCCGCATGAGGGTCGCGCCGCCAAACAGGAGCCACGCGCCGAGGCCGGCCAGGCAATGAACGACGAAATTTGCAGCCACACCGACCACTCATGGCCTCCGAGCCCCGCTCCGCGCATCAGGCTCTGCACGATCAACCCCACGGCGCTGATCGGTGACAGGTTCCCCGCATTCGCACCGTTGCCGACCATCAGCGCCGTCAGGAACGGCGGAATTCCGGCGGCCGCTCCGATCGCCATCGCTGGTGGCGCCACGAGAGCGGTAGCCGAGATCGCGCCCGGCCCGAGCGTGGCAACCGTGCACGCGATGAAGAACAGCAGCGGCGGGAGCATCGCGGCGCGCCCCCGGCACATCCGCACCGCCCGCAGCGTCACCGCCTCCATCGTTCCATTGGTCTGCGAGACGCCAAAGAGCAATGAGATGCCAAGCAGCGTCAGGAACAGCGACGAGGGGAACGTCTGAATCAGCGCGTCAGTCTTCCACCCCGCGCCGTAGAGTGCGACCGGCCACGCGAGGGCGACGGCGAGCACGCCGACGTTGACGCGCGAGAAGAGGCTCGCGACGATGACCGCGATCAGGGCGAGCAGCGAGGTAACGGCCGAATTCATCGGCGCCAGGCGTCGACCGTCAATATGCTCAATGCACGCCGCCTGCGGCCAGAATCTGCTTCAGTTCCTCGGTCCAGTTCACGACCGCCCGCACGGTGCCGCTGTTGGCCTCGCGCCGAAGCATGATGAACCGGCCGTCGGCTGCGACGTCGTAGTTCGCGAGACTGATGCCGCGGCCGAAATCGTATTCATCAGCGAACAGCGGCGTGGGCGTGCCGAACGTGGGCTCCGGGCCGGAAGCATCCATGGGCACCGCCACGATGTGCCGGCCACTGCGGTAGTAGATCTCGCGGCTGTTGCGACTCCAGCGCGGCTGCACGCCGCCATTTGCCGAGATCTGCCATGGTCGGTCCAGCGCGGGATAACGCCTGACGTAGATCTCGCGCTGGCCCGAGGCGTCGGACTGATAGAGCAGCCAGTGCCCGTCCGGCGACAACTGCGGGCCGCCCTCGTAGGCCGGCGTGGCGATCAGCGGCTTCGGCTCGAAGGGCGCCGGTCAGCGATATCAGGAAGACGTCGCCACTGGTCTCTGGGCGGACGCGGATCTCGATGAAGGAGTCCGGATCGGGTCCTGGCGACGAGGGAATGTCATTGACGCCGTAGTTGGAAAGCGGCGTCGCGGCACCGCTGCCATCGGCAGATGCCCAGAATGGCGCATTGAACCGCCGGAACACGACACGCTTCCCGTCCGAGGTCCAGGTGGGGAAGTTCGTGCCGAAGGCCGCTGCTGTTAGCCGCGCGCTCGTCCCACGCCTCAAATCCCGCTGCTCGATGGCACTGCCGCCGCTGTCGAACAGGACCCGATGGCCGTCCGGCGAGACCCTTGGACTCTCATAGTGACCCGACTGCAAGTCGATCGGCAACGCCGCACCGTCGCGGCCCACCGAGACCCCACGGTTCGCGTTGAAGCCAGCGGGCAAGTAAAGCAGCGTCCCCGACGACGACAACCTGAATCCGAGGTCGCCGGAGGCCATACCCGCAACGATGCCGGGCGCCATTACCGGGAGCGCCCGACCAACAACGGTAGCCGTGTGCGGATCGAAATCGGCGGCCAGCATCGCGCCATCTCTCGCGAAGAGCAACTGGCCCGTCGGCGACCACACGGGCGTCGTCGCCCGTTCGACGACCACGGACCGGGCTCCGCCGCCAATCGGCACGGCTTCGATTCGTTCTGCGCCCGACTCGTTCGTGAGGCTGGCGAACAGCACGAAGCGTTCGCCCGGTGGGACGATCGGATGATCGTGCAGCACTTCCTTGCGGGCGACATCGAGGGTCGTGAGCGCGCGTGCCTGACCGCCGTCGGTGACACGATCCACAGGCTGCCGTGGCGGCTGAACACGATGCCGGCCGGGCTCCATGCGAGCCCGCCGTTGAGGTCGACGCCCGACGTCACGACTTTCTGCTCCAGGTCGGTCTGCGAAAGGCGCACGATCGTCCCATTGCTCATCAGTCGCGCCAGGCTGCGGCCGTCAGGCGAGAACGCGGCGCCGATGGCGCCGTCGCTGCCCGGCACTTCGCTCCCCTCCGAGCGATCGAGCCGGCGAAGGAGCAGCCGGCGCACGCCATTGGTCGCGCCAACCATTGCTATGCTTCGGCCGTCGGGTGAGATGGCAAGGGACGCGGTGGAAAGGGGAAGGACGGGTTCCACGTCAGGTGGGAAGGCGATGTCGAGGTGCGTCACCTCCCGTGCGCTAGTGCCGCGAGGGCTTGGGGCCCAGAGGGCCCATCCCGTCACCAGGGCCGCAGCCCCGGTCAGGGCCCAGGGTAGCGCACGCCAGCGCGAGTGCCCCAGTGGCTCGGCGCTGCCGGCGGCATCAAGCGTGCCGTCCAGGTCCGGCCGCGCATCGCCAACGTCGCGCAGCCGCCTCTTCGGGTCGCGCTCGAGACATCGCATCAGCAGCCGGCGCACACCGCGCGGCGTCGCGGCCGGCAGCATCGTCCAGTCGGGCTCGCGTGTCAGCACGGCCGCCATGGTGTCGCTCAGGGTCTCGCCGCGAAAGAGCGCCTGGCCGGTCAGAATCTCGAAGAGCACGACGCCGAACGCCCAGATGTCCGCTCTCTTGTCGACCCCCCTGCCACGTGCCTGCTCGGGACTCATGTAGGCCACTGTGCCGAGGATGACGCCGGCTTCGGTCGCATGCCGTGCCAGGGTCGGGGACTGGGAGAAATCACTCCCTGATTGTTCTGCATCGCCGCCGTACGACTTGGCCAGCCCGAAATCGAGCACTTTGACGACGCCCTCGGCGGTGACCTTGATGTTGGCGGGCTTGAGGTCGCGGTGCACGATGCTCTTCTCGTGCGCGGCATCGAGGGCGTCGACGATCTGTCGTGCGTATCCGATGGCCTCGTTGACGGGAACAGCCC
>JBKOZS010000042.1:0-24521 GCA_046726015.1 Acidobacteriota bacterium | reverse complement strand
AGATTGAAGACGTCGTCGTGCGGTTCGGCGTCGGAGTCGACTTCTAGCCATGGATCACACGGATCACAGGGAAGAAACGAATCTGACGCCGACGATGGCCATACCACCGGGCGTGGCAAGTAATAGAGGAGCTCCATCATGAAACGCGTTCTTGCTCTCGTTCTTGCGATTTCACTCGCGTCGACGGCTTGCGCGACGTCGCGCGCCGCCTCGACGGCGGTGCCCGTGACGGTACCCGCAACCGATCCGGCGATCGGCGAATTCGTTCGCTCGTTGCCTCCGGGCTCGCGGGTCAAACTCGATGTCGCTGGTCGGCGGACGCTGCGGGGGACGCTGCTGAAAGCCACCGAAGACGCCGTCACGGTTCAGCAGCACACACGCATTCCTGAAGCCCCTGTTGCCGTGCCGATGCGCGATGTGCTGCGTGTCACGATCGACACGCCGTCGGCGAACGGCCGCACGATGGCTGTCGGCGCGGCAATTGGCGCGGGCGCCGCGATCGGGGTCCTCTGGCTCATTGCCGCAATCGCGTTCAGCGACTGATGCTTGCCGCAGGCAGCAGCGCAGCGCGGTATCACGCATCGCGATCTGAAACGTGCTGATCGCACTGGCGACAACGAAGACCCCGTAATGTCGTCGGCTCAACACTCGCGCTTTGTTCCCGCGACCCGCCGGACTATCATCGAACGGCGTGTCCGAGCCCCGTCGCGCGGTGTCCCGTGCCGGACTGCTGGCAATTGCCGCGGCCTCGCTGCTGCTCTGCATCACGCCGACGTCGCGTCGCGTCGCGCAGGGGATACCCGAGCGCCTCGACGACCGCGAGTTCTGGGCGATGGTGACGACGTTTTCGGAGCCCGGCGGTTTCTTCCGCTCGGACAACCTCGTTTCCAACGAGACAACGTTCCAGCATGTCATCCCGGTCCTGCAGGGGCAGCTCGGCCGTGCAAGCGCCTACCTCGGTGTTGGACCGGATCAGAATTTCACCTACATCGTCGCGCTCAAGCCCAGGATCGCGTTCATCGTCGACATCCGGCGGCAGAACATGCTGCTGCACCTGATGTACAAGGCGCTGATCGAGATGTCGCCGACGCGCGACGAGTTCCTGTCGCGTCTCTTCTCGCGGCAGCCGCCGTCCGAGCTCGACCCTTCCGTGTCGGCGGAGACACTGTTTGCGGCCTTCGAGCACGCGCAGGCGGACGAGCAGGGGTTCGAGCGGAACCTGCAGGACGTTCGCACGTGGCTGCAAGGCCACCACCGGTTCAACCTGTCGAGCGGGGATCTTCGAGCGATTGAGTACGTCTATCGCTCGTTTTACTCGGCGGGTCCGGACATCCGGTATTCATTCGGCCGCGGGCCGGGGTGGGCGCCGTTTCCAAGCTACCGCGACCTGATGGTCGAAACCGACGGGCAGGGCGCGCATCGCAGTTACCTGGCGACGGAGGAGCACTACCAGCTGCTCAGGGATCTCGAGACGCGCAACCTGATCGTGCCGCTCGTCGGGGATTTCGCGGGACCGAAGGCATTGCGCGATGTCGCCGCATATCTCCGCGAACGCGGCGCCAGCGTGACCGCGTTCTACACGTCGAACGTCGAACAGTACCTGTTCCGGGGCGACGAATGGCAGCGCTTCTACAGCAACGTCGCGGCACTGCCGATTGGGGATCGCAGCACATTTATTCGCGCCTACTTCAACAATGCCGGCCGCGGCGGCTTCCAGTTCGCGCCGCTTCCGCCGGTGCCGCCGACGCCCCGATCGGTGACGCTTCTCAATCCGATCACCGTGCTGCTCACCGCATTCGGCGAGGGACGCATCCAGCGGTATCTCGACGTCGTCGAGCTGTCGAAGTAGTCAGCGCTATTTCTTGAGCAGCTGCTCGAGCCGCGCGATGAGCTCGTTCCACCGCTGTTCCTCCGCCTGCGACGCCTGGTAGGCATCGGACTCACGCGCCCTGACCTGTTGTTCCATAGCGGTGATCTGTGCTGCCTGCTGCTTGACGTCCCGTTGCTGCTGCTCGAACACCCGGCGTTTTGCCGGATCGGTCTCCTGCAACAAGGCCGCTTCCATCTCGGCGACCTGCTCGGCCGTGGCACGCGCCTGATTCGTGACCCCTTCGACCTCCCGCCGGACCGCATCCAGTCGCGCCGTCGCCTGTGTGACGCGGTTCTGCTGCAGGCTCAAATACAGGCCGAGAATCTGTCCCTGCAACTGACTTTCGGAGGTGCGCTCGATCGTCGTGCGTAAAGTCCGTATCTCGGTCGTCAGTTCCTTGAGTGCCTTCGCCGTATCTCCTGCCTGGCTGGCTTCCTGGGCGAAGGCTGACGCGACGCCCAGAACGAGCGCGATAGCCACGGACGCAGCGGTTCGAACTTTCGGGCCAATGCAGGCGTGCATCTGTCCTGCGTAACGCATTTCGGTGTCCTTCCCTGTATGCCCATGGTTGGTTAACGGGGCGGGCGGAGCAGTGTGATGCCTTCGAGCACGGTCTCCAGTGGTGCACCTGCCGAATCCACTGCGCCGGGAAACAACCGGATCATTTCGCGCGCGATGCGCTCGGCCTCATCGAAGCGCCCGAGGTCGGCGTAAGACACGGCAAGCAACGCGCGCGCAAGCGCCCCAACCTGCACACCGTTTTCGCACCACGCATCTCCTGGCTGGCAATCGCCCGATCCAGATAACGCTTCCGACTCTCGCCCCTGGCGTGTTGCGCGAGCTTGAGGACCGCACATCCAGACCGCGTCGACTTTGGATATCTGGCGGCCAAGTCCTCCAAAACCGCTGCGGCATTCGTCTTGAGGAAGACTGCGGAGCGGTAGCGTGTCTCGATGTCCTCCAGCTCTGTCGCTGTATACACGAGCCGATCCGCTTCGAGCCGCTCCTGTGCTCTCGCGCGCAACTTCTCGAGCCGTGCCTCTCTTCGGGCATCGTGATCGGGCGCCGCTTGCAGCGCCGCGAGGCAAAGGACAATCAAGATCAGTGGTGCCATTCGAGCCCCCTACACTTGCGGCCTCGTCACACGCGCAAGATTATCCAACGATTGAAATAAAATCGCAGCATGTGGAAAACGCTTTCATATGGCGTCATCGCGCTGATCTGTGGTGCCGCGCTTGGGGCGCAGGCACCGGGCGATGGCGGCCGGATCGACCTGGAGTCGTTCAAGGGCATCGAGTTCCGCAGCATCGGTCCCAACCTCACCACGGGACGCGTATCGGACGTCGACATCGATCCAAGGAACCCGAACGTGTGGTACGTCGCCGCAGCGTCGGGCGGATTGTGGAAGACGGAGAACCGTGGCAACACATTCGCGCCAATCTTCGATCAGTACGGCTCGTACTCACTGGGCTGCGTGGTTGTCGATCCGAAGAACTCGAACGTGGTCTGGCTTGGCACTGGCGAGAACAACAACCAGCGCAGCGTCGGTTTCGGCGACGGCGTCTACAAATCCGCGGACGCCGGCAAGACGTGGAGACGCATGGGACTCGAGAATTCCGAGCACATTCAGAACATTCTGATCGATCCCCGCAATTCGAACGTCGTGTACGTGAGCGCGATTGGACCGCTCTGGTCGTCCGGCGGCGATCGCGGCATCTACAAGACGACTGACGGCGGCGCGACCTGGAAGGCGGTGCTGACGATCAGTCCTGACACCGGCGTCACCGAAATCGTCATGGATCCGAAGAAGCCGGATGTGCTCTACGCCGCGGCGCTGCAGCGGCGCCGTGCTGTCGGCCAATTGATCGGTGGCGGTCCTGAAAGCGGCATTTACAAGACGACGAACGCGGGAGAGAAGTGGACGAAGCTGACGAAGGGTCTCCCATCCGTGGAAATGGGACGAGTCGGCATGGCCGTCAATCCGAAGAACCCGAACACGGTTTACGCACTCGTGACGGCGCAGAAGGGGGAAGGGGGATTCTTCCGATCGGACGATGCCGGGGCGAGCTGGACGCGGATCGGCAAGCAGATCGGCGGCCGCGGCGGACAAGCCGCGCCCGAAGGGGGGGCCCAGGGACGTGGCGCGGCGCCAAGCATTACCGACTGGTATCGTGGCGGCGACCCCGGTTACTACAACGAGATCGTCGTCGATCCCAACAACCCGGAGACCATCTACTCGCCGCAGACGAACATGTGGCGCAGTGAAGACGGCGGCAGGACCTGGCGCGTTGTGCCGATGCCGGGTGTGCACGTCGATCATCACGAGATTCTGTGGGACCCGAGCGACGCGCGCCATGTGCTCATTGGCAACGATGGCGGCTTGTACGAAACCTACGACGGCATGAAGACGTGGCGGCACTTCACCAATTTGCCGCTCTCGCAGTTCTACCGCATCTCAACCGACAACGCGCGACCCTTCTACCACGTCTGCGGCGGCGCCCAGGACAACGGGTCGATTTGCGGCCCGTCACGAACCGTCAATCGCGCGGGCATCCGCACGAGCGACTGGTACAGCGTCGCCGGAGGAGACGGGTTCCAGGGGCGTTCCGATCCGGAAGATCCCAACATCGTCTACGCGCAGTCACAGGAAGGCAATCTGTCGCGGCTCGACCTTCGCACTGGCCAGAGCGTGAACGTCCGCCCGCGCAGCGCCAACGTGTTCGGCCTGAGCCAGGAGGAGATCGAGGCAGAAGTGCGCGCGAATCGTGGCCCTACCAGCGAGGAAACGGGTGGAGAGGACGCTCCCCAGGGGCGTGGCGGCGGTCGACAGGGCGGCGGCGCCGGCGGACGCGGCAACGTCCTCGGCCGCTGGCACTGGGACGCGCCGTTCATCATCAGTCCGCACTCGCCTCGGCGCTTGTACGTTGGCGGCAATCGCGTGTATCGCACCGACGATCGCGGCGACAGCTGGACGGTGATTAGTCCCGACCTCACTCGGAATCTCGATGCCCGGACGATTGCGATCATGGGAAAAGTGTGGTCGCCAGACTCCGTCGCTTTCAACCAGGCGACGACAAGGCTCAGCACGATCACCGCGCTGGACGAATCGCCGCTCGCCGAAGGTGTCATCTACACGGGAACCGACGATGGCCTCGTGCACGTGACCGAGGACGGCGGCAAGCACTGGCGCAAGGTGGATCCGATCCCGGGGATCCCGGAGTTCAGTTACGTCACCGACGTTCAGCCCTCGCCGCGCGATGCGAATGGCGTGTTCGCGACGTTCAACAACTGGCAGCGCGGCGACTACAAACCATATATGATGAAGAGCTCCGATCGCGGGCGAACGTGGGCGTCAATTGCCGGCGATCTCCCGCAGCGTTCCGGAGTGTGGTCGATCGTGCAGGACACCGTGAATGCCGACCTGCTGTTCGCCGGCACCGAGTTCGGCGTCTTCGTCACCGTCGATGGCGGCACGCACTGGATTCCGCTGAAGAGTGGCATTCCGACGATCCAGGCCCGCGATCTCACCATCCAGCGTCGCGAAGGCGATCTCGTCGTCGGCACCTTCGGCCGAGGGGCATTCATCCTCGACGACTACACGGCGCTGCGCGACGTCACGCCCGAGGCGATGAGTCAAGAAGCTCGCCTGTTTCCGCTTCGCGATCCCTACCAGTACAACGAGCTGACGCAGGTTGTCGCGGCGTGGGGTGATGCCGCAACTCCCAATCCGCCCTATGGAGCGATCTTCACTTACAACGTCGGACGTGCACCTGGCGGCGACACCAGGCTGGTGCTCAACATCACCGACGATACCGGAAAGCAGATCCGTCGCATCAATCTGTCATCGGAATCAGGCCTGCATCGCGTGGCGTGGGATCTGCGGGGCGAAGCGCCACCCGCCCAGGGCGGACGAGGCGGGCGTGGCGAAGGGGGCGTAGATCAAGAACCGCCCGCGCAGTTCGGCGGCCGCGGCCGTCAGGGCGGGCCTCTCGTCGCAACCGGCCGTTACCGCGCAACCATTGGAAAGCTGGCCGGAGAGGACTTCACGCCGATCGGCGAGGCACAGTCCTTCGCGGTGATCCCGTTGCCGCGCTGAGAACGGCTCAAGGCTCAGGTCTTATGGCTCAGGGCTGGCTCACGGACCGATGGCTCACGGCCATGCCATAAGTCGTAAACCTTGAGCCGCCCTGAGTCTTGAGCCCTGAGCCTTGAGCCTATTTCACCTTCCACTCCTGCACGCCCGCAGAGACCTGGGGCTGCATCGTCAGTTCTAATCGCAGCGCGGTTGTCGTCACCGGCTTGAAGCGGACGCTGTTGTAGCGGTCCTTCGCGACGCCGTACTCGCCGTCCGCCTGGACCGGCGTCCACTGGTCGCCTTGCTTGTAGAGCAGGCGCCAGCTTTTCGGGACGCGTACGCCGCCGTGGCCGGTGTCGTCGAACCAGTAGACCTGGCTCTCGGAAATGGTTGCGGGCTTCGCAAACGCCATCTCGATCCATTCGTCGCTGCCGTTCCTCGGCCACCAGTCGAAGTACGACGTGGGGTCGTCCGACGAGACCGGATCTTCGCCGTCGATGATGTTGCGGATGTTCTTGCGGCTCTGTGAGTGCGTCAGCGTGCTCGTCGTGGCAATCGTGGGATAAGGAGTCGGCTTCGCGACGGCTTCGGTGCGCGCCAGCCACACTGCCATCTGGCCGGGGCCGCGGTTCGCCCACGTGGCATAAGGAATCGCCAGGAACGGCTGCTCGGATTTCGTGATCGTCCCGTTCGCGTCGTACGCGAGAGCAACGGCGCGGCCTTTGATCACTTCGACGCCGTTCAACAGGTCAGGCCGGAATTCCGAGGTCAGCGCGCTCGCGTCCGGCAGCACGATGTTCCGCACTTTGCCGTTCGGATTGTCGGGCCACTCGGCGGCATAGACGAGTGGCCCGCGCTGCAGTGCCACTCGCTGACGGTCCGCTTCGACGCGATCGTCAGCGACGATCCGGCGCACCGGCATCGGCAGGTTCAACTCGATCGCATCGCCCGGTTGCCACGTCCGCTTGATCGTCACGTACCCGTTGGCGATCGTCATCGGGACGTCGCGTCCGCCGACCTTGAGTGTCGGCTGCGACGCCGCCTTGTCCAGGAACCGATACAGGTTGCCAGGAACCGGTTCTTCGCGCGCCCAACCGGGAATGCGAACGTTCACCGCGAAGGCGCGTGCGCGCTCCGGCGTCAGGACAATCTTCACGGCGCCGTCCCACGGATAGCGCGTCTGTTGCGCGACCTTGACGCTGGCGCCGTCGAGATCGACATCAGCGGTGCCGGCGGCGAAGAGGTTCACGAATAACTCAGCGCCGCGGATCGCGTAGACATAGCCGGGCACCGACGCCATGAAGCGGGTGATGTTCCCGGGACAGCAGGCGACGCCGAACCACGCCTGCCGCGAGTGGTGGCCATTGGATTCGAGCGGGTTTGGATAAAAGAACGTGTCTCCCTTGAGCGACACGCCGGAGATGAGGCCGTTGTAGAGCGTGCGCTCCATGATGTCCACATATTTGGCATCGCCATGCAGCAGGAATTGACGATGGTTCCAGTAGTCCATGCCGATTGAGGCGCAGGTCTCGTTGTACGCCGTCATGTTGGGCAACTCGTATTCCGCGCCGAAGCCTTCATGCCCGCCGGCGGCGCCGATACCGCCGGTCAGGTAAAGCTTCGTGTGTACGAGGTTGTCCCAGATCTTGTCGCCCGCCGCGCGCATCTTCTCGTCGCCTTCAAGCGCTGCGACGTCAGCCATGCCCGCGTACATGTACATCGCGCGCACGGCGTGACCAACCGGCTCGGTCTGATCGATCACCTTGAGCTGCGCCTGGTTGTAATCGAGACCGCGCGGATTCACGGTCTCGCCCGGCGGAATCGGACCGGGCCCGCGCTCGTCGAGCATGAACCTGGCTAACGCG
The DNA here is from genome assembly GCA_046726015.1 of Acidobacteriota bacterium. Lineage (GTDB taxonomy): Bacteria > Acidobacteriota > Vicinamibacteria > Vicinamibacterales > 2-12-FULL-66-21 > QHWT01. Next base: position 16,711 of record JBKOZS010000042.1, on the reverse strand, counting down.
AGGTATTGCTCGTTGCCGGTGACGCGATAGAGCTTCACCAGCGCCATCTCGGTGATCTGATGTCCCGGCCAGATCGTTCGCTTGCCCGGCCCGAACGTCCTTACCAGCAGATCGGCAGCGCGAGTGGCAATGGCGAGGAGCGTCTTCTTGCCCGTTGCCTGGTAATGCGCGACGGCCGCTTCAATCAGGTGGCCGACGTTGTAGAGCTCGTGGCTGTCGTTGCGTTCATTGACCCACCGTTCGGAGCCGGCCCAGCGATGCGGGTTCCTGGGATCGATCGTCCGCGTCGTGTAGATGTAACCGTCCGGCTCCTGCGCCGCCGCGATCTTGGCGATCAGGCCGTCCACGTAGGCGTCGAGCTTCGGATCCGGCTGCACGTTCAACACGTACGCGGCGCCTTCGATCACCTTGTAGAGATCCGTGTCGTCAAACGGATAGGGTGGGGCCTTCGTGTCGTGCGGTTCGCCACGTAGTGCCTGCGCAGCGCGCTCGAAATTGTTCATGCGCCCGCTCAGTTCGCATTGCTGAAAGGCCGCCGGGATGGTAACCGTCCGGTTCGTTTCAATCCGCGGCGCCCAGAACACATCGTCCAGGTGCACGGCCGTGAACGGGACCGGTTGAACGGGGTAGTCGTGAGTTTGTTGTTGCGCCTGTGCCGCGAGCGTAGCCAGCGTCACCGTCGCAGCCGTCAAAACGAATCGCAGGACTTTCATGTGCCTTGCCCCCGCTGAGAACGCTTCGAACCCGCATTACGGGGGACATGATAACGTTTGCACCGCTTCGTGACTCGTCCCGGTGAAGGAGGACCCGTGCGACCCACCCCCCGCACCCTGGTCATGGCGGCAGCGCTCGTGGCGAGCGGCGGCCTCGTTATCGGCGCGCAAAGCAGCGGCGGGCCAGCCACGCCAACCCGGACAGCCGATGGCGCCCGGATCAAGATCGACATCGACCGCACGATCGGCCCCGTTGACGCACTGCTGTTCGGCAACTTCGCCGAACATCTCGGCCGCATGATCTACGGCGGCATCTACGACGAAAAGAATTCACTCTCCGACCAGTTCGGATTCCGGCGCGACGTGATGGACGCGGTCAAGGGGCTGAACGTCTCCATCCTGCGCTGGCCGGGCGGAAACTTCGCATCAGGTTACAACTGGAAGGACGGGATCGGCCCGAAGGACCAGCGTCCTGCACGCCCCGAGCTTGCGTGGAATGACATCGAAACGAACCGCTTCGGGACCGACGAGTTCCTGCGCTACACGGAAGCGATCAAGGCCGAGCCCTACATCTGCGTGAACCTGGGTCTCGGATCGATTGGCGATGCGCGCGACTGGGTGGAATACACCAACAGCGACAAGCACACGTACTGGGCCGACCTGCGGCGCAAGAACGGCCGCGAGCGGCCCTATAGCGTGAAGTACTGGGCGCTCGGCAACGAGATCGACGGTCCCTGGCAGCTCGGACACAAAGACGCCACCGAGTACTCGAAGTTTGCGCTGGAGGCCGCGAAGGCGATGCGCGGAATCGATCCCTCGATCAAGCTCGTCGCGAGCGGGTCGAGCAACTACGGGCCAAACGCCGACTGGGTGCACTGGAATCGCACGGTCCTGCAGACGCTGCGCACCGAAGTGGATTACATCGCGTTGCACACTTACATCAACAATCGTGACAACGATTTCGAACGTTACCTGGGCGCGTCGCAGCAAAACGTCGAACGATATATCGACACAACGAAGGCGCTGATTCGAGAGGTCCAGGCCGGCCCCAACCCGCGGCCCATCTACATTTCCTACGATGAGTGGAACGTCTGGTATCGGACCGGGAACCGCGAGAAGCTCGAGGAGATCTACAACTTCGAGGACGCCCTCGCGATGGGTATGTTCTTCAACTCGTTCTTCCGTTACGCGGACGTTGTTCGGATGGCCAACCTGGCGCAGATGGTGAACGTGATCGCGCCGATCATGACGAACGAGAAAGGCGTGTTCCTGCAGCCAATCTACTTCCCAATCGTGGAGTACGGAAAGCAGCGGGGCAACACGTCGCTCGACGTCTGGGTCGCGTCCCCGACCTACAAGCTGCCAAACCGGCCGCAGGAGGTGAAATACCTCGACGTGTCCGCCACCTACAACCCCAATGGACGCGAGGTGTTCGTGAACGTGCTCAATCGCAGCAAGGATCGCGACATTACCGCAACCCTCGAGAACGCGTCAGGCAAGGCCGCAGCGACAGCCGCGGTCTGGCAGATGAATCATCCGGACCTGAAAACGACCCACACGTTCGGCGACGATCAAAAGGTCCGGCCGAAGACATCGACCGCCACGCTCGAAGCCGATCCGGCCGGTTACCGCTACACCTTTCCCGCTCACTCGCTTACGATATTGCGCTTGAAGATGTCGTAGGACATATGGCTGACAAAGGATTCACCATCGGCGTCGATTACGGCACGAACTCGGTCCGTGCCGTGGTCGTCAGCTGCGCCGACGGGCGCGTCGTCGGCACCCGTGTCTTCGAGTACCCGAGTGGCGACCAGGGCGTCCTGCTCGATCCCCGGCAACCGCACCTCGCGCGTCAGAATCCCGCCGACTACATTGCCGGACTGAGCGCATCGGTGAGCGGTGCGCTGGCGGAAGCCGATCACCATCGAGGGTTCTCTCGCGATCGCGTCGTTGGCATCGGCGTCGATACCACTGGATCCACGCCGCTACCGGTCGACCGACAGGCCCGTCCTCTCGCGATCGACCCACGGTTCAAGAACAACCTCGCCGCGCATGCCTGGCTCTGGAAGGATCACACCTCCGCTGCGGAGGCTGCAGCCATTACGGCGACGGCACAGCGCCACGCGCCGGAGTTGCTCGCGCCGATCGGCGGCACCTATTCCTCAGAATGGTGGTGGTCGAAGATTTGGCGGTGCCTGAAAGTGGCCCCTGACGTGTTCGATGCGGCGGCGACGTGGGTCGAGCTCGCGGACTTTATTCCGGCAGTCCTTGCCGGCGTCCAGGACTCGCGTGAGATCGTCCGTTGTATCTGCGCCGCCGGCCACAAGGCGATGTACTCCGACGCATGGGGCGGCCTGCCGCCGAAGTCGTTTCTCGCGCGGCTGGATCCAAAGCTGGCGGAGTTGCGCGATCGGCTGTACGAGAAGGCGTGGCCTCCCGGGCGTCCTGCGGGACACCTCTCGGCGGAGTGGACGACGGCCTTCGCCCTGACGCCGGGTATTCCGATCGCGATGGGCGGCTTCGACGCGCACTATGGCGCGGTCGGGTCCGGCGTGACGCAAGGCACGCTCGTCAAGATCATCGGGACGTCGACGTGCGACTGCGCCATCGCGCCCGCAGCGGATCGCATTGCCGACATTCCCGGAATCTGCGGCATCGTCAACGGCTCGATCATGCCCGAGTACTTCGGGATCGAGGCAGGGCAATCGGCGGTCGGCGATCTGCTGAAATGGTGGGTCGAGGTCGTGTGTGGTGGCGGCGAAGCGCTCCACACGGAGCTGTCGCGCGAAGCCGCGCGGCTCGCGCCTGGCGAATCCGGTCTCGTCGCACTCGACTGGAATAACGGCAACCGCACCATTCTCGTCGATCCTCGGCTGACCGGGCTCATCCTCGGACAGACGTTACACACCACGCGCGCGGAGATCTACCGTGCGCTGATTGAATCCACGGCGTACGGCGCGCGCGCGATTATCGAGCGCGTCCGTGAGTATGGGGTCACCATCGATCGTGTCGTCTGCTGCGGCGGTATTGCCGAGAAGAACGACCTGTTCATGCAGATTTATGCCGACGTCATCGGCCAGCCGATGCTCGTCGCCGGATCGCCGCAGACACCCGCGCTCGGGTCGGCGGTGTCCGCCGCGGTCACAGCAGGACAGGCGGCCGGCGGATACGATGCGTGGTCCGAGGCCCAGGCGCGCATGACAGCGCTGAAAGAAAAGCGTTTCGATCCGCAGCCGGATGCGTCTGCGGTCTACGATGAGCTGTACCGCATTTACCGCGAGCTCCATGATGCGTTCGGCGGCGTCGCCGGAGCACAGCCCGATCTTGGATCGGTGATGAAGCGCCTCCTGACGATCAAGGAGCACACCGTGGGTGTGGTGGTCGCATGATCGCTGCCGGGTTGCGCGAGGTCGTTTATCAAGCCAACAGGAAACTCGCGGAGACCGGCCTGGTGATGGGAACGTTTGGCAACGTCTCGCAAGCGGACCACGCCTCGGGGGTCTTCGTCATCAAGCCGAGCGGGATCGCGTACGACGCGTTGTCGCCGGCACACATGGTCCCGATCTCGCTCGCGACGGGGCAGGTGATGGACAGCGACCTCCGCCCCTCATCGGACACGCCCACGCATCTCGAGCTTTACCGCGCCTTCCGCTGCGGCGGCATCGTGCATACGCACTCCGAATACGCGACGGTGTTCGCGCAGGCCCGCGTCCCCGTCCGATGCATGGGGACGACGCACGCTGACTACTTTCGCGGCGACGTGCCCGTCACGCGGCCCCTCACAGAAGAGGAAGTCGAGCGCGACTACGAACGGAACACCGGTCTCGTGATCGTCGAAACACTGCGTCGGGAAGGGTTGTCGTGCGATGAGATGGCCGCCGTGCTCGTCGCCAGCCACGGTCCCTTCACCTGGGGCAAGGACGCTGCCGCGGCTATCGAGCACGCACAAGTGCTCGAGTACCTCGCGCGCGTCGAATGGCGCGTTCGCGCACTCGCCAACGAAGCAGCGCGCCCCGATCCGTTCCTGGTGGACAAACATTACCTGCGCAAGCACGGACCCGGCGCGTACTATGGGCAAAAATAGAGGTGCTCGGTGCTACGTGCTCGGTGCTCGGTGCTAGGTGCGCGAGGTGCGGTCAGCGAAAGGCGCAGGCCGGGGACTGCTGGCTGGGTCAGCACGGAGCACATCGCACTTTGCACTTAGCACCGACACGCGTCAGACGATGATGACCCGCGCCGTTTTGTGGGATCTCGACGGGACGCTCGTCGATTCCGAGGAGTTTCACTGGCAGTCGTGGGAGCACGCGCTCCAGGCCGATGGCGTGCGCGTCACCCGCGAGCAGTTCAAATCGACGTTCGGCCAGCGCAACGATCGCATCCTCCGCGGCTGGCTGGGCACGGAGTCCTCGGACGAGCGCATCACTCGGATTGCGGAAGCAAAGGAAGCGGAGTACCGTCGACTCGCCGAGGTCCACGGCCTGACGCCGCTGCCGGGCGCAGCGGAATGGCTCGTGCGCCTTCAAGGAGAAGGCTGGAAGCAGGCCATCGCCTCGTCCGCACCGCGCCAGAATGTCGAAGTGATGCTCCGCGCTCTGCATCTCGAGCGGTACTTCAACGCGATCGTCGCGTCCGAGGACGTGACGAAAGGGAAGCCGGACCCCCAGGTCTTCCTCGCAGCCGCCGCACGCCTCGGCGTCACAGCGCCGCAGTGCATCGTCGTCGAGGACGCCGCGGCTGGCGTTGAAGCCGCGCACCGCGCGGGGATGCGCTGTATTGGTGTCAGCCGCACGTCGACGCTCGACGCCGACGTGTTCGTCAAGTCGCTCGAGGATCTGCCGGACGATGGGTTCGTCCGATTGGTCGGCGGCTAGCTGCCGCTCTCCATCTTCTTCCACGTCGCGGCGTACTCGTCGACGTTCTCCTTCGTGACAACGTCAACGCCGGAGTCCACGATCGCCGATGGCGGATTCTTCCCGTGCTTGATGTCGTAGAGGAGCTGCACGGTCTCGCTGCCCCAGCCGAAATACTTCTGGCCGAGCAGCACCGTCACCTTGCCCTCGCGCAGCAGATCGAGCGCCGGCTGGATGGTGTCGAACGAAATGACTTTCGTTTTTGCCGGATCGACCGTGGCCGTCGCATTGCGCGTGAACACTGGCCATCCGCCGACCGACACCCATGCGGCAAGATCGGGATACCGCCGCGTACCGGTTGCCATGATTTCGGCCGCGCGGACGGAGTCCTCTTTGATGTCGAACACCTCGACGATTTCAATCCCCGGTGCCTTCGCAAGCGCATCTTTCACGCCGTCGAGCCGGCGCTGCAGGTTCGTCGCGCCAACGCTCGTGATAATCGCGACCTTGCCTTTACCGTCCAGGAGCTTGACGGTCTGCTCTCCCATGATGCGGCCCGACGCGAAGTCGTCGACGCCGTAGAAGGCCAGACGCTTTGATTTCGGCGCGTCCGAATCCCACGTCACAACCGGTATTCCGGCAGCAATGGCGCGATCGATGGTCTCGGTCAGGAAGTCTCCATTGAGCGACGAGATGGCAATGCCGTCGACTCGCTGCGTAATGTACGACTCGAGAATCTCTTTCTGTTTCAACTGGTCGGGATTCGTCGGCGCGTTCCAGAGAATGTCGACGTCCCCAAGCTGCTTCGCCTTTCGCTCCGCGCCGATTTTCGCGTAGTTGAACACCGGGATGTCGAGCGACTTCGGGATCACCGCGAACCGCAGGCGCTTCGCTCCGGCCGGCCCGTTCGCGGGCTGCTCGCTACGCCCGCAGGCGCCTGCTCCCAAAAGAGCCAGCAACACGAGGACAACTACTTTGCGCATGAATCCTCCCGCGGACGACAAGTCACGTACGCTTCTTTAACAGCAACTGGTCCATCACCACAATGACGATGACCGCGAGCCCGACAATCAGCCTGTCGTAGAACGTCGCGCCAGGAATCTGTGGCAGAGCGTTCCGCAGCACGCCGAAGATCAACGTGCCGAGCACCGCGCCGAGCACCGATCCGCGCCCGCCCGCCAGGCTGGCGCCGCCGACGACGGCCGAGGCGATGATATCCAGTTCGTAGCCGGTTGCGAGATCTGCCTTCCCCTGGCCCTGTACGAGGACCAGCACCACACCGGACACGCCCGCGAGGATGCCCGAAAGCGCGTAGACAGATGTCTTGACGCGATTGACGGCGATTCCGGAGAACAGCGCCGCCGTTTCATTGCCTCCCACGGAGAACACGGCACGTCCCCATTGGAACTTTGTCATCAGTACCTGGAAGATCAGCGCCAGGGCAATCATGATGAGCGGCGACACCCAGTCGGCGGGCAGGCCCATGGGGCGCCAGCCGCCCACGAGCCGGCTCGACACGTCGAAGTACTGACCCTCGGTCAAGATGAAGGCCGCGCCGCGTGTAATGCCCATCACGCCAAGCGTGGCAATGAACGGTGGCAGCCGGACCAGCACGATCAGCGCAGCGCTGAGCAGGCCCGAGGCAAGTCCCACCAGGATGCCGAGCGTCATGCTGGTGCCGAGCGACCATCCCTCGGCCACGAACAGGAGCGACCCGATGACGCCCGCCAGTGCCATTACGGCACCCGGCGCGAGATCGATGCCGCCTGAGATGATGACAATCGCGGCGCCAATCGCGGCAATGCCGTAAATCGCCGAGTATTTCAGGATGAGAAGCGCGTTCTCGGCATTGAGAAACGGATGCGCGCGCCCGGGCTCGGGCCACAACCACCACGTGAAGAACAACACCTCGAGCACGAGGATGGCAATCGTGCTCAGCTCGCGCACCTCCCAGAGCTTTTTCATAAGTCCGTCGCGGCAAGGTGCATGACGTCTTCTTCGGTCGCCGTGGCGCCGGCAATCTCTCCCTGGACGTGCCCCTCGCGCATCACCACGATGCGATGGGCGAGCTCGAGGACCTCCGGCAGATCGCTGGATGCGACGAGGCACGCCGCGCCGCGCGCTGCCTCCTGCCGGATGATTTCGTGGATCTCGAACTTGGCGCCGACGTCGACACCCTTCGTGGGCTCGTCGAGCAAGATCACGCGCGGTGTCGTCGCAAGCCATTTCGCCACGACGACCTTCTGCTGGTTCCCGCCGCTCAGGCTATCCGGCGGTGTCTCGACACTCGCCGCCTTGATGCGCCACTTCTTGACCAGCTCCTCCGCCTCGCGCCGTTCGCGAACGGTGTTGATCAGCACGTCACCGCGGACGGTACGATCCGGGAGCACGAGATTGTGGCGGATTGTCAGGTTGAACAGGAGTCCCTGTCGCTGACGCTCTTCGGGCACGAGCACAATGCCGAGGCGTGCGGCGTCGGCAGGGGAGGCGGGCTTCACGGGCGCACCATTGAGCTGAATGACGCCAGCATCCGGAGAGTACACGCCGAAGATGGTTTCGAGCAGTTCCGATCGCCCGGATCCGACAAGCCCAAAGAGGCCGACGATTTCCCCTTGATGGACCGAGAGCGATACATCCTGAAAGCACCGCTCGCGCGTCAGCCGGTCGATGGTGAGCACAGGAGTGGCCGATGCGGTGGAGGTGTCGGCCGCACGCGGGGGCAAATCGCGACCAACCATTGATCGCACGATGCCGGCCGGAGTTACTTCCCTTATCGGCATGGTCCCGACGTGCGCGCCGTCCCGCAGCACCGTGACGGCGTCGCACAGGCGGAATACTTCGGGCAACCGGTGCGACACGTAAAGGAGCGTGACACCTTGTCGTTTCAACTTCTGCAGGACGGCGAACAAGTGGTCGGCTTCACTGTCAGTCAACGACGTCGTTGGCTCGTCGAGCACCAGGATGCGGCACTCGAAGGCGAGCGCTCGCGCGACCTGGAGCAACTGCCGGTAGGCCGCGGACAGCGACTCGGCCGGGGCATCCGGTGAGATGGGGAGGTGCAGTTCGTCGAGCAGCGCGCGGGTCCGCTCGCGCATGGCCAGCTCGTTGAGACGTCCGAACCGGTCCGTGATCTCGCGGCCGGCGAAGATGTTGCCCGACACCGAGAGGTTCGGGAACGACAGCATCTCCTGGTAAACCATCCCGATGCCGCGCTCGAGCGCGTCTTTCGGGCTGCCCAGGTGAAGCTGCTCGCCGCGCCAGAAGACCTCCCCGGCGTCGGGCGGGACGATGCCGGCGAGGATCTTGAGGAGGGTGGACTTGCCCGCGCCGTTTTCGCCGACCAGCGCGTGCGCCTCCCCCTCCGCGACCGTGAAGGACACGCCACGAAGCGCCTTCACAGCCCCAAAGGCTTTGCTGACATTGACGAACGCCAGGCCTTCGCCGTGCGCCATGGTCGCGGTGCATATTACATCGCATACAATGGCGCACATTTGATCCGACTGGAGTGCCAGAAATGCCCACCGCCTTCCACTGTGCCGCCTGCGCCATAGTCGCCGCGCTTCTCCTGCCCCGTCTCGTGTCGCAGGCGCCATCGACCGCAACCGCGAGTCGCCCCAGCGTGAAGCAAACGACCACCGACGCGCGCGTGGACGGGAAGCCTGTCGACATGTTCACGCTCACGAACGGACGTGGCATCGAGATGCAGGTGATCTCCTACGGCGCCATCATCATGTCGCTCAAAGTCCCGGATCGCGCGGGGAAGACGGCGGACGTCGTGCTCGGATTCGATTCGCCGGAAGGCTATCTCGGGCCGCCACCACCGCCGTATTTCGGCGCGCTCATTGGCCGCTACGGCAACAGGATCGGAAAGGCGCAGTTCACCCTGGACGGCAAGACCTACAAGCTCGTAGCGAACAACGGGCCGAACCACCTCCACGGCGGCACGCGCGGATTCGACAAGGTGCTCTGGACTGCGAAACCCAATGAAACGCCGGACACGTCGTCGGTGATATTCACGCGCACCAGCCCCGACGGCGAGGAAGGCTATCCGGGCAACCTCGAGGTGCGTGTCACCTACACTTTGAACACCAGCAACGAACTGGCTGTCGACTATCACGCGACCACCGACAAGTCGACGCCGGTCAATCTCACGCAGCACAGCTATTTCAATCTCGCGGGCCACGACTCCGGCGACATCCTTGGCCACCAGCTGATGATCAACGGGGACCGCTATACGCCCGTCGACGACACGCTTATCCCGACAGGGGAGCTTGCGTCCGTCGAGGGGACGCCGTTCGATTTCCGCACGCCCACCGCCATCGGCGCGCGGATCGAGCAGGACAACCCGCAACTGAAGAACGGAAAGGGGTACGACCACAACTGGGTGCTCAGCCGCAGGAGCGACCGTTTGTCGCTGGCGGCCCGGCTCACCGATCCGAAGAGCGGCCGCACGCTGGAAATCCAGACGACCGAACCGGGCGTGCAGTTCTATTCGGGGAACTTCCTCGACGGCTCGATCAAGGGCAAGGGGGGCCACGTCTACGCGAAGCGCAGCGGCCTCTGCCTCGAGACGCAGCATTTCCCGGATTCGCCGAACAAGCCGAACTTCCCGTCCGCGATTCTGCGTGCGGGGCGGCCGTACGATTCGAGGACGGTCTTCACGTTCAGCGCCAAGTAATGACCACGGATTAACACGGGACACGGATTGACGCGGAACACGGATTCGCACCGATCACACGGATCCGGGATCCCAATCTCCCGACGCGAGGCTTTGCGTGGGCTTGGAATAGCCACCGCGTCGGTGCTGTTTCGATCCGGCGCAACCGCCCAGGGCCCGCCGTTGCGCATCGCGGACCAGGCGGTCGAGCTCGTCCTCTCGACGCTCAGTGCCAGTACGGCCCGCATCACGATCGTTCCCCAGGGCAGCGAACACTCGGCATTGAACGCGGACGGTGCCCTCGTCGACTTCCCTGAACAGCGCCGTGCCGTTTCGGACGGTTGGCTCGCCGCCGGCGCTCTGCGGCTGTCGGTGGAAGACGATCCGCTGACGATTCGTGTCGCCGACAGCCACAAACGCATCGTCCAGGAACTGCGCGTGCCGGCACGCACCGGCGACCTCGAGTTCACCGTGGGCGACGCTCCGCTGCTTGGCTTCGGCGAGGGCGGACCACAGTTCGATCGTCGCGGGTCGACTGACACGATGCGGAACGGGCAGGGCGGCTACCAGCTTCGCACGCACGGCGGCCGCGTCCCCATCCAGTGGCTGATCAGCACCGCAGGCTGGGGGCTCTTGATTCACCACCCGCTCGGCACGTTCGATCTGACGGGCCCACGTGGCCGGCTGACCGCCGCACCGCCACTCCCAATCGACGTGTTCGTCATCGTCTCTACGGACCCATCGGTGATCATGCGCGAGTACGCGCGCATCACGGGTCTGCCGGCGATGCCCGCTCGATGGACCTTCGGATATCAGCAATCGCACCGCACGCTCGAGGGACCGGCGACCATCATGTGGGTCGCGCGGACGATGCGCGAAAAGCGGCTGCCATGTGATGCGTTGATTTATCTCGGCACTGACTTCACGCCATCGGGATGGAACACGCATAACGGAGAGTTCACCTGGAACGCAGCGAACTTTCCGGACCCCAAGACGGTCATCGACGATCTCCACGCGCTGAACTTCAAGGTGGTGTTGCACTCGGTGATTGAGGGACATCATCTCACCGGCACCGTGAAGGACACGTGCATCGCTCATGAGCCGAGCGGCCGAACGCCTGACGGCAAGTGGCCCGACGAACGCACCGTCGGTTGCTATTGGCCGCATCATAAAGACGTGTTCGATCTTGGCATCGACGGCTGGTGGCCCGATCAGGGAGACGGCCTGGACCCCTCGTCACGCCTGAATCGGATCCGGATGTATTGGGAGGGCTCGCGGCTGTGGCGGCCGAACGAGCGGCCGTATGCGCTGCATCGCAACGGCTATGCCGGCATGGCCCGCTATGGCGCGTTTCTGTGGTCAGGCGACGTGTATTCGACCTGGGAAACATTGCGAACTCACGTCCCGATCGCGATCAACACGGGACTGAGCGGCATTCCTTACTGGGGCACCGACATTGGCGGATTCGTGCCCACGCCGGAGTTCACCGGGGAGCTCTACGTGCGCTGGTTCCAGTTCGGCGCATTCTGTCCACTCTTCCGCGCGCACGGCCGCACGTGGCACCTGCGGCTCCCGTGGGGATGGAACACAGGGGAGCTCGGACCGAACGAAACGTCCACCTATCGCGACGCTGGTAATCCGCCGGAATCCGAGTTGCACAATCCCCAGGTCGAACCGATCTGCCGCAAGTATCTCGAGCTGCGGTATCGCCTGATGCCGTATCTCTACTCGTACGTGCGGGAGGCGTCGCTCACCGGCCTGCCTATCATGCGCGCCTTGTGGCTGCATCATCCGGACGATCCAGCCGCTGCCGCTCGCGGCGACGAGTACCTCTGGGGACGCGACATTCTCGTGGCGCCGGTCACGGAGAAAGGGGCAACCACGCGCCGCGTTTACCTGCCGCGAGGCACGTGGTACGACTTCTGGACCAGTGAGCGCGTTCAGGGCGGACGTGAGATCGATCGCGCAGTCGATCTCGAAACAATGCCTTTGTATGTGCGTGCCGGCGCAATCGTGCCGATGGGACCCGTGAAGCAGTACACGGCCGACAAGGTTGACGGGCCGCTGGCGGTCGCGGTCTACCCGGGAGCTGACGGCGCGTTTGAGTTGTTTGACGATGACGGCAGATCGTTCGACTACGAACGCGGCGCATGGACGGGTCTTCAGTTCCGCTGGACGGACGCAGCACGCCGTCTGTCGGTCTCACTCGCACCAGGCTCCCGGATGCTTCCGCCATTACAGCGCGAGCTGCAGGTCCGCATCACGGGCAGCACCACAACGCGGACGCTGCAGTTCGATGGATGGCCGCAGCGGCTGTCGTTTCGCTGAATGGTTGATCTGTCTGAAATCCTGCAGTCGGTGTGAATCCGTGGTCAATCCGTGGTCGGTTACCAGCTCTGGTGCACGAGTCCCCGGATCTGCTCTTCATACACGCGCTGAACCGCATCCATCGTGTTTTGGTTCAGCGGCGGGAGATCTGCGGCGGCCGCGTTCGCGCGCGCCTGTTCGGGAGTTCGAGCGCCGGGGATCGCGCAGGTGACCTCATCGAACATCAGGATCCAGCGTAATGCGAGCTGGGCAAGCGTGGCGCCTGGCGGCACCAGCCGGCGAAGCGCGTCGACCGCCTGCAGGCCCGTGTCGTAGGGCACACCCGAAAACGTTTCCCCCTTGTCGAATGCTTCCCCGTCGCGGTTGAACTGGCGGTGATCGTCCGCCGCGAACTGCGAGTTCGCCGTCAACTTTCCAGTCAGGAGACCGCTGGCGAGCGGCACGCGCGCGAGAACGCCGACATTGCGTCGCTTCGCCTGGGGAAAGAACTCGACGGCGGGCCGGTGCCGGAACATGTTGAAGATGATCTGCACGGTCTTCACGCCCTCCTGCTGGATCGCTTGCAGCGCCTCGTCGATCCGCTCGACGCTCACGCCGTAGTGGCGGATCTTGCCGGCAGCAACGAGGCCGTCCAGCGCCGCATAGACTCCGTGGCTCGCGAACACTGACGAAGGAGGGCAGTGGAGTTGCAGCAGATCGATGGCGTCGGTCTCCAGGTTCTGAAGGCTGCGCTCGACCCAGGACGAGAGGTTTTCGCGCGTGTAGCCGTCTGCGGTTTGCACCGGTAGCCGTCGGCCCGCTTTCGTGGCGACGATGAGTTCCTCGCCGGGGCGTTCGCGACGGAGCCGCGCGATTAATCGTTCGCTGTGGCCATCGCCATAGACATCAGCGGTGTCCATGAAGTTGACGCCGGCGTCCACGGCCGCATGGAGCGCGCGCATCGACGTCTGGTCGTCCACGGCGCCCCAGGAGCCGCCGATCGCCCACGCGCCGAAGCCGATGGCCGAGACCTGTAATCCGGTGCGGCCGAGCGTCCGATAGATCATCGCGCCGGTTGCACCGCGCGGACTTCGACGACTCCGCCGGTACGGGCGTCGCCTTGCGACTGAAAGCGCACGGTGACCTTCGACTTGCCGCGCGTCAGCGCCTCAGGCACTGCATATTCCTTGTCGAGCAGCTCCGTTGGGTGATATTCGAGGCTCTCTGTCGCGACCTTCTCGCCGTCGACGAGCACATCGAACACCCGGCGTTGACCTTCGCTGCCGCGATACGTGCAGACGAGCGTCAGCGGGCCGTCAGGCAGCACCTTCAGCTCATAGCTCAGGAATCCGTTGCGCGCGTCTCGCCAGCGTCGCGTCTCCACGAATCCCTGGTTCGCTCCCTCGCTCTTGAACCCGTGCGCCTTCTCGCTGGCGTCGTCATTCACGTTAACGGTGTCAATAGTGCGCACCTCGATGTCTTTTTTGCGCGCGGCAATCGTTGCCACGTCCGCCTTGTGCTTCTCGTATTCAGCCGGCGTGTAAATCGTCCAGTAGACCGTGTAACGCGGTTCCACCAATCGGTAGAGCGGTGTCAGCGTGACGTCGTGAGGCTGCGCGAGGCCACTCGTCTGGAACGTCAGCGGCTTACCTGGAACCGGCTTGACGCGCTCCAATACCTGCTGCGGCGATGCCACGACGAACGCCGGAACAGGAATGGATCCGATGCGTCCAAACTGCGGCGCGCTGGGGCCGTAGCGCCGCACGCTGTCGAGACCGGCGGTTCCAAGATCACCGGCGAGCACGACCGGTCCGTACATCAATGCCTGGATGTGCGGGTCGTCCGGCAAGGCCTCGAGACGCAGGGACATCGGCAGCTTGACCTCGACCTTGTCGCCCGCCTTCCATTCACGATCGACGGTTACGTAGCTGCCAGGCTTTGCCGCGATCGTCTCCGGCTTGCCATTGACGGTGAGCGTCATGCCGGATTGCGCCCAGGCCGGATAGCGCACTTTCAACGCCAGCCGCACCGGCTTCGACGCGCTGAACTCGAGCGACGACGAGTCTTCGTCTGGGAACTTCGTGTGCTGACGCAGAGTTAATCCCTTGTCCTTCCACGTAACCTCGGATGAAATGAACAGGTTCACGTACAACGTCTGCGCATCGTGGAAGTAGATCGTGTCGTGGTACTTCGCATGGTTTTCCATGCCGGTGCCAACACAGCACCAGAACGAATCGTTCGGCGTCGAGTACGTCTTGAATGCGCCCGGTTTCAGCGGGCAGTAGTACATCACGCCGGCGGTCTTCGGATCCTGCGAGCCCAGGATGTGATTGAGCAGCGCGCGCTCGTAGAAATCCATCGACTCCGCCGACGCGGACCATGCGAACAGGTGACGGGTCAGCTTCAGCATGTTGTAGGTGTTGCAGGTCTCCGGCCCGGCCGTCCCGAGGTGGTGCGAGGTCTCCATTTCCGGGAAGAACGACTCGCCGTCGCTGTTGCCGCCCATGACGAACGAGCGGTGGTGGACGACGCGGTCCCAGAAGAACGTGGCGATGTCGCGATAACGCGGTTCGCCGGTGAGCTCGTACTGCCGGGCGACGCCGATGATCTTCGGGATTTGCGTGTTCGCGTGCACGTTGTCGAGCGGGTCGGCACCGCGGGCGAGCGGGTCGAGGATCTTCTTGTGCTCGAACCGGCGGGCCAGGTCGAGATACTTCTGCTCGCCGGTCGCAGCGTAGATATTGGCGAGCACTTCGTTCATGCCGCCGAACTCCGTGTCGAGCGCGGCCTGTTGCTGCGCCTCCGTCAGGCGCCCGACACGGAACGCTACCCAATCGGCCTGCTTCTTCAGCACGTCGAGCGCCTGCGCGTTGGCGACGAGCAGGTGCGCATCGAGCAGGCCGGCCATGATCTTGTGGATGGTGTAATACGGCGCCCAGACACGCTGCCGCGCGTCGACGCGATCGAACAGCTCTTCGGGAAACGCGGACAGGTAACCCGGATTGAACTTCTTTGCCTCCGCCGCCTGCACCTTCGCCAGCTCGGTGACGAGGCTGTCAGCGCGAGCCTTGAATCTCGCGTCGCCGGTGCTTGCGTACATGATCGCCACCGCCGAAAGGTAGTGGCCTACCGAATGTCCCCGCAGCTCGACGTCGGGTGCTTCCCATCCGCCGAGCGGCCGGGCAGAGGTGGGAAGACCAGCCGTCACGCGAAAGTTGTGCAGCAACCGATCCTGGTCGAGCGTGAGCAGGTATTCCTGGTCGCGAATCATCGCGTCGCGATAAGGGCCCTCGAGCAGGCGGACCTCATCCAGCCTGAACGGCACCGCTTGCGCTGCAACTTTGTTGGGAACGGACACCGCGGTCCAGTACTGCCGGCTCGCAGCTGCCGCTGCGGCCGACAACAACACCACGACGTAAATGGCGGGCGCTTTCATGTGCGGCACTATATCGCACCGCACATGAAACCGAGGCGCTATTGCCCGCCTGTCGCGAGCTTGAGATCCACGGAACGCGCTTCGTCCTCACCGACGAGAACGGAGGATGCCTCGCGCTCCAGCGGCTCGAAGAAGTCGGGCCCGGCGTCGCGGTATCCCTCCGCTTGGTCACGCGGGAGGGCCACGATGAAGTACCGGCCGGGGCGAAGGCCAACCAGCTTGAAACGCCCCTCACGGTCGGTGAAGGAATAGGCGAACCGGGTAAAGCTGGAGCGCCAGGTTTGGCGATCCTCACCGAACAATAGAACGATGTTCCCTTGCAGCGAAGCGCTGCCGGCGTCGACGCGGCCTTCGATCGTCGACATCCGGGAGGACAGAATCAATTGCACACGTCCCGAATCGCCGGCGGTGAACTCGCGCGCGGTATCGGTGATGTCCTCGCTGCCGAGCATCACGCCCTTCAGAAACCAGCCGTTGGGCAGTCCGGTCGGACGTATCAATACCTCTCCAAATAGATGGCGGATCGTGAACGACAAATCATTTCCGACACGGGCCTGCTCGGTGATGCCATCCAAAGCGAGCGTTCGATCTGCTGCCATCGGGCTGATCCGCAGGGGCGGCACGTTGACCGGCACCCCCTCGGCGAATACGACCTGTCCCGTCAGGATGACCGCCGGTTTCGTCGTCAGCACCACCCCCGTGATGTCCGCGTCCGCGATTGTGATTGGCAGCTTGACGAATTCGGCTA
>JBKOZS010000041.1:0-9627 GCA_046726015.1 Acidobacteriota bacterium | reverse complement strand
CGGTCCCCGATGTCGGTCTCAGGCCCTCATCAGCGCTTCTGATCCAGGGCGCGCTCGCTTCAAGCAGCGCGCCCAGCGCGAATCTCTCATCACCACAGATCAACGGCACGCGATCACGCGCGTGCAGGTCGGGAGGTTGCGGCATGAGGACCTGGTTGAATGTTTCAGAGGCCGCAGAGTACGCCGGCGTCAGCCGGGACACGATCTACACCGCGTGCGAACGCCGCGAGCTGCGGAATGCGCGCTTGAGCGGACGCCGCGCGATTCGGATCAGACCGCAGTGGATTGACGCCTGGTTGGAGCAGCATGCGGTGGGCGCCGAGACGCGACGCTCCGACGTGACGACGCAGGCAGGAGGCGCGTCATGATGAGCGACGAACGCAGCTCGAGCGGCGCAGTCGCGGCAATACGCCGACCGGCGGCGCTGACGGAGCGACAGGTCGCGGAACAGCTCGGACTCTCAGTTGCTACACTCCGGGCGTGGCGACATCGCGGCAAAGGACCGCGCTTCCTGCGACTCGGTCGTTCGGTGCGCTACCTGCCCTCGGATGTGGACGAGTTCGTGCGCGCGAGCGCAGTTGACACGCAGTCGGATTCCTCGTCTGATGATGATTCGGAGCTCGGGGAGTTGCACGTATGAGCCTCTGGAAACGCGGTCGCCAGTACTGGACGGACTTCACAGTCAACGGCCGTCGTTACCGCAAGCGCCTCGGCACGACGAATCTGCGCGTCGCCACCGCCGCGAGCGCGAGATGATCGAAGAGGCTGGACACGGCCGGCTCCCGACCGATGAACAGGGACCGAAGCGCCTGTCCGAGGCAATCGACGCGCACCTGACTGCCAAACGGATCCGGTGCTCCGCTCGCACGATCGAACTCGAGGAGGAGCGGCTCAGCATCGTCAAGAAGCACTTCGGCAACGTGCCGCTCTCCGCGATCACGGCGACGGCGATCGCGGACTTTCAGCGCGCCCGTCACGACGCCGGCATCGCGAATCGCACGATCAACATGGATGTCGGCGTGCTGTCTCGGGTGCTGAAGTTCTGCGGCCGATGGCGAGCGCTCGCTGATCACGTCAAGAACCTGCCAGAGCGCCAGCGCCCGATCGGACGAGCGCTGACAGCGGAAGAACGGCGGCGGCTCTTCGACGTCGCCGCCTCGAATCCGGAATGGGAGCATGTCTACTGCGCCGCGGTCGTCGCGGCCAACACGTCGATGCGCCCTGTGGAGGTGAAGCACATTCGTCGGTGCGACGTGGATCTCGTCAAGCGACTGCTACACGTGCGGCGGAGCAAGAACGAAACGAGCCATCGCGTCATTCCGCTGAACGCGTCGGCAATCGAAGCCGTAGCGCGCATGCTCGAACGCGCCGATCTGCTCGGGCACACGCAGCCTGAACACTACCTCTGGCCGGCGTGTCAGTGGGGCCGCTACGACGCGACCAAGCCGATGCTGCTGTGGGACACTGCCTGGCGCGCGCTACGGGACGGCGCAGGTCTGCACGGCCTGCGGTTCCACGATCTGCGGCACACGGTCATCACCGAGCTCGCCGAGATGGGCGTCGCCGACCACGTGCTCGAATCGATCAGCGGCCACCTGTCCGTCGCATGCTGGAGCACTACTCGCACATCCGCATCGACGCCAAGCGCCAGGCGCTCGACGCGCTGGATGCCGCTCGGCGGAACGCCGCGCCAAACGGGAATGGTGACGGCGACGGCAGCAAAAGCAAAGAAGAAGCGCCAGACGAGGGCGGAATCGACGCCCTCGTCGAGATGTCAGACGACCTCACGTCACAGTCACGTCACAGTCTGCGGTTGAGCGGGTCCCCGCCCTCCGGTAAACTGTTGATTCCACTTGAACGGAGAGATGTCCGAGTGGTTGAAGGAGCACGCTTGGAAAGCGTGTGTAGGGGAAACTCTACCGTGGGTTCGAATCCCACTCTCTCCGCCAGACCTTTGATCCCACCAAGAACGAGCGAAGTTCGGGGAATTCTTCGAGTTCGACAAGCAAGTAGTTCGAATCCCACACACACGTTCTTTCGGGTCGGATGCCGTGGCGCCGCATGATGCGCCAATCGGCAGATCCCGCTCAGGGCATCGTCGCGCAGACGTGCGTCACGTCGATCGCGGCGTTCCGACGTGAAGCGTGCGCGTCATGGGGCATTGGTGGTCGATGACTCGCGCGACGAGCCCCTCGGGACGAAAACGAATTCCGTGATCGCGGTCATCGCAGCGCCGGCCTGGCCCGCTGCTTGACGCAGCAGTTCCGCAGCAGCACGTACAACCAGGCGTAGAACGGGCGTATGGCATCGGATGACGCCAGGTCGTGCCAAGGCATCCAGAACGCATCCTGCGTGGCGTCTGCGGGGTTGGCCTCGGTGCGCGTCGGAGCCGGGCATGCGCGAGCGTTCGGGGTTCGTAGTTCGTCGTTTCACTTTGACATGTGTTACGGCTACAGATATATTTCCGTCACCGTAACATGGCGCCGGGCCCACTCACCCCTGCCGTCTTCCACATCCTCCTGGCACTCGCTGAGGGGCCGCTGCACGGCTATGCCATCATGCAATCGGTCGAAGAGTCGTCGGGGACCGCGATGGGCCCGGGCACGATCTACGGCACGCTCGAACGGCTCGAAGGATGCGGCTTCGTCAAGGAGTTGCCGGCCGCGCGGAGCGACCGGCGGCGGACGTTCGCGCTGCAGCCGGCGGGACGGGCGGCGCTGCAGAACGAGGCCTGCCGCCTCTCGCGGCTCGCGGCGCTCTTACGCGCGAAGCGGCTCGTGCCGCGGGAATCGTGACGATGCGCGGACACCGATTCTCGCGCGCCGCATATCGGCTGCTGCTGCGCACGTACCCGCGCGGATTCCGGGAGCGTTTCGCCCGTGACCTGGAAATCGATTTCGTGGAGATGGCGCGCTCCCGCGGGGCGGCGTTCGCCTGGCGCCGCGCGCTGACCGATGTGTTCCGCGCTGTGCCGCTCACCGCGTCGGATGCCGCCGCGGAGCGGGCGCGAACCGCGCGCATCGGGGGCCCCATCGTTCCGCCCGGAGAACCTTTCATGCGATCCCTGCTCTTCGATCTGCGCCACGGATTTCGCGCGCTGGTGAAGGCGCCTGCTTTCACGATCGTCACCATCCTCACGCTCGCGCTGGGGATCGGCGCCAACAGCGCGATCTTCACGCTCGTCAACGCGGCGCTCGTGCGCCCGCTCGGCTTCAAGGATCCCGAGCGGCTCATGCTCGTCTACGAGACGATCCCGGCGTCAGGCGTCGAGCGATTCGACGTTTCACCTGCCGACTATCTCGATCTGGTGCAGTACCAGCAGTCGTTCTCGAATCTCGGCGCGTATCGAACGGTGACCGCCGAGCTCTCTGGGAGCGGAGCGCCGGAACAGATCGACGCCGCCGAGATCACCTCGTCGCTCTTCGGCGTGCTCGGGGTGAAAGCGGCCGAGGGTCGGACGTTCCTCGCGGAAGAGGACCAGGCTCAGTTGAACGTCGCGATCATCAGCCACGGTCTGTGGACCCGCCGCTTCGGCGGACGCTCGGCGATCGGATCGGCGATCGCCATCGACCGCCGGGTGGTCACGGTGGTCGGCGTGATGCCCGCCGGGTTCGAGTTTCCGCGCCGCGGCGCGTCGTCAAACGCCACGCCGGCCGACGTCTGGATGCCACTGGTCTTCACGCCGGCCGAGCGGCAGGCGCGCGGCGAGATGTACAGACACAGCGTCATCGGGCGGCTCCGAGATGGCACGTCGCCCGGACAGGCCGCGGCCGAAGTCGCGGCGCTGGCGCAACGGATTCGCGACAACTATCCGGCCGGGCTCGGCGACGCGCTGAAGATCACGATCGGGACGATCCCGCTCACCGAGGAGTTGTCGGGGCAGGTCAGGCGTCCGCTGCTCATCCTGTTCGGCGCCGTCGGACTCGTTCTGCTCGTCACGTGCGCGAACGTCGCGAACCTGATCCTGAGCCGCTCGGTCGCGCGGCAGCGCGACATCGGCGTACGCGCGGCGCTCGGCGCCGGACGGCTGCGCCTCTTCCAGCTCCTGCTCGGCGAAGCTTTGATCCTTGCGACGTTCGGCGGGGCGCTCGGACTCGTTCTCGGGTACTGGAGCTTGCGCGCGATCCCCGCGGTACTCACCACCAGCCTTCCGGGCATCAGCACCATCCCGCTCGACTGGCGCGTCGTCGGCTTCACGAGTGTGCTGGCGCTCGGCAGCGCGGCGCTCTTCTCGCTGGTGCCGCTCGCCGCCGGACTTCGTCGAGATCTGCACGATCTGCTGCGCGAGGGATCCACGCGCGCGACTGGTGGACGACGCCAGCACCGGGTCCAGGGGACGCTGGTCGTCACCAGCGTCGCCTTCGCGTTCATCCTGCTGGTCTGCGCCGGACTCTTCGCCCGCAGCTTCAGGAATCTCGTCACGGTCGCATCGGGCGTCGGCACGACGAACGTCTTGAGCGCGAAGGTGCGGCTGCCGCTCACTGGCTACCGCGAGGCCACGCGGACGCGATGGTTCTATCGCACGCTCGAAGAGCGGCTGCGTGCACTGCCAGGCGTCCGTGCCGCCTCGGTCGCCAGCGATCTTCCGCTCGACGCCGACGGCGAGCGGCGCGCGGCCACCGTTGAGAATCCGACCGGGCCCGGCCTGAAGCAGGCTCTGGCCGTCACCTGGACGCAGGGGGATTTTTTCGGAACGTACGGAATTCCGCTGATCGCCGGTCGCCCCTTCTCCGATGACGAGCAGCGCGAAAACCGCAACGTCGCCATCGTCAACAAGCGGCTCGCCGACGCCTACTGGCCCGGCGCGAACCCGGTGGGCAAGCGTCTCAAGTGGGGCTTGGCCGACTCCAGCGCTCCATGGCTCGCCGTCATCGGCGTTGCAGGCGACGTGGTCGACGGCGCTCCGGGAAGCGCACCGATCGTCCACGCCTACGTTCCCTACACGAACGCCACGGACGCCCTGCTCGCATCACCCATCGTCGACCAGTTGAGGCGCATGGTGATCGGAGTCCGCGGCGATCAGGATGCCGTGACATTCACTTCGACCGTGCGCTCGATCGTTGCCGAGCTGGATCCGGCACTGGCGATCTCGGATGTTCAGACCATCGAACAACTCGAGCGGGAACGTTCGGCGCCGCAGCGCTTCAGCGCCCTGGTGATCTCCGGTTTTGGCATTGGCGCGCTGCTGCTCGCGGCGATCGGGTTGTACGGCGTGCTGGCGTTGTCGGTGTCACAGCGGCGGCGCGAGATCGCCGTCCGCCTGGCGCTCGGCGCGCAGCCAGACGGCGTCCTGCGCGTCACCGTGCGTGAAGGCATGACGCTCGTGGCGATCGGTCTTGGCGTCGGTGCTACCGGAGCTGTTTTCGCCACGCGGCTTTTGAAGGCGACGTTGTTCGAGACGAACGTCTACGATCCGCTGACGTTTGCAACTGTCCCCTTCGTACTCGGCATCGTCGCACTCGCCGCGTCGTATCTGCCGGCACGGCGCGCGGCGGCGGTGGATCCGGTCGTCGCGCTCCGGGAGTGATCTTCGACCGCCGAGCACCGGCACCTCGCAGGGTAATGTTGGCCTACGCTGCGCTGATGAGCCAGGGCTGATCGCGGCGAACTTCTGCCGCAGAATGCGAGCCGACGCCATCGCGGCGGAATGTCAGTGACGCGAATCTGAAGATGATGCCAGGCGACGACGAACCGTTGGCGCATTCTGGATGTTGCAAGTGAACGGAGGCCCGGGTGCCCTATATCCGTTTTCACGATCCCACCACACGGACTTCTCGGTCTCCAGCGCCATCGACATCATTTGTCCCATGACCTCCTCGAGCGCCCGGAGCTCTGATTCGATCGAGGTCACCCACTCCGCAGTCAAAACGATCGCGCGGCGCACAGCGTCGACACTAAAGTTGCGGCTTTGCTCGAAGTGACCAGGAGCTGGAGATACGAATACACCCGAAACCGCGAGCGGCTCTTCGCCGATTTGAGTACAGCCTCCCGTGCGCGAGAGCCTTCGCAGAAGCCGATGTTTACAGGCGAAGTAGACTCGTGCTGACGTACGGTTGAGCGACTGTTCACCGTCGCGCCTGATGATCATTCGGGGGTAGAGAATCCCTCGCCCTCCAGAGCGCGGTTCAAGGTTGACTCGAGCAGCCGGGTCCGTCTCTTCGAGGCTAACGGTCCTCAGACTCCGGCTTCATGACTTTCGTCAATCGCAGGAGTTTGCTTTGCGGGTTCGCGAGGTAGTTCTCGAAGAACGCCGCCCCATACTGTTCCAAGCCCTCCTCGCTGATGAACGGTTCGTGCCACTCGGGCGCGAAGCCCACTTCGACAGCGATGTCGTTGAGGAATTCGCGGTGCCGGTTCGGCCACGGAGAAGTAGTAGGCGAATTTGGTCCTCGAATCCTCCGGGTCGTGCCTCTCCAGCTCGAATTCCGGATTGGCGATCATGGTCACGAAACAGCCGTCGTCCTCCAGCGCGTTGTGGATCTTGCGCAGCACCGCCTCGATCTCGGGCCCGCCTTCGAGGTAGTGCAGCAGGTGGATGGCGGTCACCACATCAAAGCGCTGCTCCAGCTCGAGTGAAACGACATCCGCCGCCAGGTACTCGATTCCCAGCGGTTCGCGCTCCTCGATACGCCGAGCCTTGGCGATCTGCTGTGGCGACAGGTCGACCCCCACCACCGGATCCGCTCCTGCTCGGCGGAACTTGCGGGTGTAGAACCCGTCGCCGCAAGCCAGATCCAGCAGCGACTTTGCCGCCAACATCGCCCAGAGCCCGAACGATTACCGGGTCCTGACAATGGCCGTGGTAGAGGGCCATCCGCGCCATGCCCTCTTCATAGAGGCCTTCGGCCTGTACCTCGTCGTACTGGTCCTTGATCTCGTCGTGGGCCATGGCGTGCCTCCGCGCTCGTATGGCCGCGTTCAGGCGCCGAAGAGGATGTGACTATCGAACAAAGATACAGTTGGATGACAAGGCCTGCCAGAACAGTGGGCTGTTCACCGATTTTGAGTACAGCGATCTGAGGTAGTACCCGGCCGCCTGCGCGGACCGCTGGTGGGGTGGGCGGTCTGCTCGGCGGCCTGGACATTGTAGAGCGATCCCACTTGGCACCGGACCACCCGGTGTCGTTCTCTCTTGTTGTGCTGCAGCCAGGGAGGACGCGTGGGATCGCACGGCGATGGTACGTGGATTCTGGGACTGCCCGGATTCCGCGTCGACCGAGTGGAGAGAACGGAAGCCGCGGGGACGAGTCGGATGCGGATTCGGATTGAGCGCTGCGGCCCCCGTCGCTATCCGTGCAGTGGCTGTGGCCGGCGGACGTCTCGCGTGCGGTCGGCGCGGGATCGTACCTGGGATGACCTGCCATGGGCGGCGCATCCGGTGACGCTGATCTACTGTCAGCGCCGCGTGCAGTGCCGCCGCTGCGGGATTCGGACCGAGCGGATTGAGTTCGCGGACCCGAAGGCGCGTGTCAGCCGTCGTTTGCGTCAGCAGATCGGCGTCGACTGTCAATCGATGCCGACCAGTCATGCCGCCGTGCCAGGAATTCTTTCGGGCTGGCGCAGTCATGCGCGAGCACGGGCGCGGCAAACGCTGGCTCCTGCTGCGGCGCTGGAAGACGGTCCGCGGATCGAAACGCGCGGAGCTCAAGGCGCTCTTCGCCGCCAACCGCCGCCTGTTCAAAGCCTATGTGCTGCGCGAACAGCTCGATCGACTCTGGACCTACAAGACGCGTCCGGGCGTCTTGGACTTTCTGCTCGGGTGGATCAAGGAGTTCCGCTGGCAACGCCTCCCGGAGATGGAACGGCTTGGTGACTTCCTCTTCCGCCACATCGAGGGCATCGCCGCGTACTGTGATCATCCGGTCCGCTTCGGTGTCGTCGAGTCGATCAACACCACATCAAAGCCGTGCTCCGGCGTGCGCGCGGAATGAAGGATGAACAGATGCTGCTGTTGAAATTGAAGTGGGCACCCCGATCCGGTCCGCTCGAGACTTGATGCGCTTCCTGACCGCTCAACCGCTGTACTCAAATCGGTGAAGACCGCAAAAACAGGGCGCTAAAAGGCAGTACGGACGCACAGGTATATCTGCCATGACATAGACCATCCACTCATGAACTCCGCACAGCGCTTGCTAAAATATTCAACGGTCGTCTTGAGATTTCTGAAGCGATCTGTCAGCATCGGCAAGGCATCTGTCGCCCACAGCATCTTCATCGCGCCGCGGTCCTGCACAATCGTTCCGACTTGCTGTAGCGAGAAACCCGCCCAGGCTCCCCAACAGACCAGTGTCGCCGCCGCTGCCGCGCCACCTCGCCCCCCGCCTTGCGCAATCCGACGCGCTGCAGAATGCTCGTCGTCGTCCAGAAGTAGGCTAGGACTGATATCACGACTCCATCAGTCCGTGCCAAGCAAAGCGCACCTATAGTTACTCCGTACGTGACCAACAGTCGCCAAGATGGCACTCGCTCGTCGTCCAGAGTGTCGAGGACTCTTAACTGCAACCCGAGAACAGCACAAAGCATAGCGTGTACAGTTGGGCCTCGGTAGCCTGGGCCGCGAGTAGAAATGACAGCGGGTTGACGAGCCAAACGACAGCGCCCGATACAGCTAAGGAAGGGCCAATAAGCGGTCGGACGATACAAAACACTGCAGCCGCAGTACACACTTGAATACCAAACGAGACCGCCACCACCATTCTCAAGAATACGACTTTGTCCTGACGAACTCGGCTCTAGACAAGCGAGCGTAAGCATCCAGAGCGGATGGTATCCATTCGTGGGAGCAACGCCGTCCAGCGTAGAATAGCCAGTCACGGCGAGATTGCGGGCAATCTGCAAATAGTAAAACGTGTCGTCGGGTACAGTCGCCACAGCGTGTCAAGGTCGGCGCTGACGACCCGGATCACGGCCCGGCAGTAGATCAAAATTGCTACCAAGAACAGCAATGTGAGCCCGAGCGAGCCGTCCTCGTAGCGAACCGCCTTCGTGTGTGTGACCCGAGATGAGTCAGCGACGACAGGTCCACGCGTCAAAATAGTGTCCCCTTTCCGTCAAGACGTAATGCTCGTGAAAAGCGCTGATAAACTCCTTCGCAAATACTCCTGACCCGGGTCGGTACGCGCTTGTCAAGACAAATGGCCGCCCACCAGAGGGAATGAGCCAGGTTTGCACTTGACAGCGTCTGAGGGTCGTCACGAGGCCGCCAGGGAAGGCGTCGCCGGAAATATCGATATCCATGAGCGCTACCGGGTCGAGGTAATAGGTTGATCCACCGAATGCGAGCAGTGGTCGTAGAAATGAGGGACGATAGTTAGAACTGAAACCCATCGCCACCGGTGTCCGATGCGTGCTTTGAAGACGTAGTAACTCGTCTATGGCCGCGGGCTGGACGGATCTGGCCACGGCGGGAATCCAATTGGCTTGTTGCGCAGCGGCAATAATCATCAGCGTCGCCCCAAAGGCAGTCAGCACACGGCCTCGCAGGCGGCTAAAAGCGAAAGCAGGAGCCTCCAGGAATGCGACCGTGGGAACAAATGGTAAAAAATGATGCGGGCCGGTTCCCTGCTTGGCAGCGAGGATTACCGTACCCAAGAGGCAAGCGCAGAGGACGGTTCGACCAGCCAGGAG
>JBKOZS010000040.1:0-13920 GCA_046726015.1 Acidobacteriota bacterium | reverse complement strand
ACTGGATACGGCGGTCGACCTGGAGTTTGTCGACCTCGGCTTCGAGAATTCCGGCGATGCGGTTCAACCGCTCGACCGGCGAAATGATTTCGAGCAGGTTCTGTTTCTCGTCAACGCCGACGAGCAGATGCGCGGCAATCGTGTCGGCCAGCTTGCCGGGATCATCCACGCGCACGGCGGCAATCATGGCGTCGTAGTGCAGGTTGTTCGAGAGCTTCACGTACTGCTCGAACAGCGACACCGCCTTGCTCATCGTGCTTTCCGCGTCGACGCTGGTCTCCTTGTGCTTCGGGACGACCTTCACGACGACGCGGTAGAAACCCTTGTCTTCCTTCCACTCGACGGCGCGGGCCCGCTCGATGCCCTCGACCAGCACCTTGATGTTGCCGTCCGGCAGCTTCAGGCTCTGGACAATGTTGGCGACGCAGCCCATGGTGAAGATGTCGGACGGCTGCGGCTCGTCGACCGCGGCATCGTGCTGCGCGGCGAGGAAGATCCGCTTGTCTTTCCCGAGGGCGTGCTCGAGCGCGCGCGTGGACGAGGGCCGCCCGATTACGAACGGCATCATCATGTGGGGAAAGACCACCACGTCCCGGAGCGGGACGATGGGAAGGGTTTCGTAGAGTTCCAAACTAACCCGCTTTCTCGATCAGGGTGATGGGTTTTTCCTTGCTCTGCACGACCTCGCGGGTGATGACACACTCGCGGACCTTCTTCTGGCCCGGCAGCGTGTACATCAGGTCGAGCATGAGGTCTTCGATGATCATTCGCAGACCTCGCGCGCCGATCTTTCGCTGCAGCGCCTGCTCGGCGATGGCCTCGAGCGAGTCGTCCGTGAAACGGAGTTTCACGTTCTCGTACTCGAACAGCTTCTGGTACTGACGCGTGATGGCGTTACGTGGTTGCGTCAGGATCTGGACGAGCGCGGCCTTGTCGAGTTCGTGCAGCGTCCCGACCACGGGGAGGCGCCCGACGAACTCGGGAATGAGACCGTACTTGATCAGATCTTCCGGCTCGACCTGCTCGAGTGTCGTGCCGATGTCGCGGTTGGTGACCGACTTCACGTCCGCCTTGAAGCCCAGCGTCTTCTTGCCCGTGCGCCGCTCGATCTGTTTCTCGAGGCCGACGAACGCGCCGCCGCAGATAAAGAGGATGTTGGTGGTGTCGACCTGGAAGAACTCCTGGTGCGGATGCTTGCGTCCGCCCTGCGGAGGAACGTTCGCGACGGTGCCTTCCAGGATCTTCAGCAGTGCCTGCTGGACGCCCTCGCCCGACACGTCACGTGTGATCGACGGGTTTTCATCCTTGCGGCAGATCTTGTCGACTTCGTCGATGTAGATAATGCCCTGCTGGCACTTCTCGATGTCCCCCCCGGCCGCCTGCAGCAGCTTCAGGATGATGTTCTCGACATCTTCACCGACGTAGCCGGCTTCGGTCAGCGTCGTCGCATCGACAATGGTGAATGGGACGGAGAGGAGCTTGGCCAGCGTCTGCGCGAGCAGCGTCTTGCCGGTGCCGGTCGGCCCAATGAGCAGGATGTTCGACTTGGTGAGCTCGATCTCGTTGCGGCTGCGCGAGGCCTTCTGGATCTCGATGCGCTTGTAATGGTTGTAGACCGCAACCGCGAGCTTCTTCTTCGTCTGCTCCTGGCCGATGACGTACTCGTCCAGGAACTTCTTGATCTCCTGCGGAACGGGCAGGGACGAGCGGGCGCCGCCGCGCGCCTCGAACCGGTTGTCGTCGGCGATGATGTCGTTGCAGACCTCGACACACTCATCGCAGATGAACACCGTGGGGCCCGCGATTAGCTTCCGGACGTCGTTCTGATCCTTGTTGCAGAACGAGCAGCGGAGAATCTCTCCCTCGCCGTTTTTCTTGACCATGGGATGGACCTGTTACGCCCTTTTTCGGATGACGTCGTCAATAATACCGTATTCCTTCCCCTGGTCCGCCCCCATGATGTAGTCCCTCTCGGTGTCATCCTGGATGCGCTTCAAGGGTTGGCCGGTATGCTCGGCGAGGATCTGGTTCAGCCGTTCCCGCGTGCGGAGGAGCTCGCGGGCGTGAATGTCGATATCCGTGGTCTGGCCCCCCAGCCCCTGGACCCAGGGCTGGTGAATCAAGATGCGCGAATTCGGGAGGGAATACCGCTTTCCCTTCGCGCCCGCCGCCAGCAGCACGGCCGCGACGGAGGCGGCCTGGCCGATGCAGTAGGTGGCCACGTCTGGCTTGATGAACTGCATCGTGTCGTAAATCGCCATCCCAGCCGTGACGACGCCACCCGGGCTGTTGATGTACAGCAGGATGTCGCGATCCGGGTCTTCGGCTTCCAGGAAGAGCATCTGGGCGATGACGAGGTTGGCGATGTTGTCGTCGATCGGCGTACCGATGAAGATGATGCTGTCTTTGAGCAGGCGCGAAAAGATGTCGTACGCGCGCTCCCCGCGGTTGGTCTGTTCGACCACCATCGGGATTAGTTGCGAGTAGGAAGAATGAGCCATGCGAAAGCGTCCGCCGGAACGAGAGACGACTGACTTGTTGTGGGGAGCAGGGACGGGTTGTCTTACGTTTGTACGATTGTAGCACGCGTGAGCAGGAAATCAATCGCCCGTTCACGCCGCAACCCGGAATACAACCGCCCGATGCCCCCCTCCTTGTCCAACCGGGCGCGAACGGCCGCCGGCGTGCGGCCCGTGCGCTCGGCATAACGCGCGATTTCCGCGCTGACCTCTTCGTCGGACACCGACAACGACTCGCGCCGGGCGACCTCATCCAGAACGAGCGCGCCGCGCACCGCTTCCGATGCGGCCTCGCGCTGGCGCTCCCGGAAGTCTTCCCAGTTGATGTTGGTCTTCATCGGGTCGATCTGCTGATCGATCAGGCGCCGCACGAACTCCTCGACGCGCCGGTCGATCTCGCGATCGAGCAGCGCCTGGGGCACGTCGAACTGCACGCGCGCCGCCAGCTGCTTCAACAGGTCCGCGCGAAGCTCGCGCTCCGACTCGTGCCGCGCCTCGTGCTCGAGATCTTCACGCACTCGCGCGCGCAGCGCGGCGAGCGAATCGAATTCCCCGAGATCCTTCGCGAACTCGTCGTCGAGCGGCGGCACGAAGCGCTTGCGGATCGCCTTGATGTCGACGTCGTACTTCACCGTGGTGCCTGCGAGTTCCGTCACGGTGTAGTCGTCGGGGTAGCGGATGTCGAAGGTCTTGCTCGACCCCGTCGTCAACCCCGCGAGTTCCTGATCGAATCCCGGCGGGTTTGCCGGGGCGCCGATGTCGACCGTCACGTTCTCGTGGCGATCGGTCTGCGGCTCCGCCTCGTCGTCCTTGCCCTCGGCGTTGCGCGTGAGATCCATCAGTACGGAATCGCCGTTCTGAATGCCGCGCCCCTCGACCGGCTCGTAGCGGGCGGAGCGATCGCGGAGCCGCGCGAGCGCTTCGTCGACGGCCGCGTCGTCCACGTGCGTTGCCGTGCGTCGCAACTGGATCGTGCGGAAGTCCCCCGGGTCGATCGGCGGCACCGTGTCGAACGTGGCCGTGAACTTCAGCGGCTGTCCTTCCTCGACGATCACGTCGCGGATGTCGGGGGTATCGACTGGTTCGACGCCACGCTCGCGCAGCGCTTCATCAACCGCGCGCGGAATCAACCCGTGCGCGACGTCGTGCAGGATCTGATCGCGGAAACGCTGCCGGACGATCTTCGCCGGCACCTTGCCAGGCCGAAAGCCGGGGATGCGCGCTGCCTTGCTGTAATCCTTCGAGACCTTGTCGATCTCCGCATCGACAACGGTGCTCGGAATTTCCACCACGAGATTCTTACGTGTGTCGCTGACGTCTATGTACTCGGTCTTCATGAACGCTTATCGGATCTGAGGGGATGGCGAACTCCACCGTATTGCACGGATTGGCGCTGAAAAGGAACGGTCCCAGCGGTCCGCCTCCGCGGCGTCCACCTTCGCGCTACGGTGGGCAAGGTTGCCGCTGCCGCGGACATCTTTTCACTCGCTCCGCGAGTGAAAAGATGCGAAAGGGGGGAGTCGAACCCCCATAGCCTTTCGGCTACCGGATCCTAAGTCCGGCGCGTCTGCCAGTTCCGCCACTTTCGCGCACTCAAGCCCTGCAACGAAGGACCGAGAACCAGCAACAGTCTAGCCTAACACGCCTCGTGTTGAGGTTAACGGAGGGAATCAGTCGAGGCTCGAGGTCCGAGGTTCGAGGCTCGAGGTCCGAACTCCGCGGCTCGCGGTCCGGCTTTCGCCCGCCGTCGCGCCGACTTGTCCGCCGGAGCGCGAAGCGCGCAGGCGGACGAATGAAAAGTCGGAGCTGCGTGTAAAGCCCCGCGACAGCGCGGCTGTATCGCGATGATGGCCCTTGCCTTAGTGAAATCGCAGTAAATCTCGGCTGTGCGCCGTGGCGCGCTTAATGCACCGTTCCCCTGCACAGTTTCCGGGTCTCCGGAGACCCCAACCGAGGCGGGTTGTTCATGAAAAGGACGATACTGGCGACTTGTCTTGCGGGCGTGTGTGCAGTGGGACTTTCAGCTCAGACACCGACGCAGCAGCCACCAACCGGCACATCAGGCACTGGCTCGACCGCGAGCGCGGACCAGGATCGGGCGCGCGGCCCGATGAAAGTAACCGGCTGCCTCAAGGAAGATGGCGGCACCTTCACACTCACGAACGTGAAGGGCATGGGACGGCCGGGCGGCGCTGCCGGCACGACCGGTGACACGGCAGGCGCGCCCAGCACGACTGGTGGCGCGGCAACGACGGCGCCGGAAAGCGGGCAGTCAAAAGGGCAGAACCAGATCAAGTTGATGGCCGGCAGCGGCGTTGATCTCAAGCCGCATGTCGGGCACCAGATTGAAGTGACCGGCACGCCGGCGCGTGACACCGCGGGCGGCGCGGGTTCGACAACGACCGCGGGTGGGACCACCACCGGCGGCACGACCGCAGGCGGCACCTCGACGGGCGCGGCTGGGACGAGTGGACGTCCTCGCAGCCTGAACGTTACCGACGTGAAGATGATCGCGTCGAGCTGCTCGGAGTAGCACTCTCGAGTCGCATCTTCCAGGTGCGAGTTGTTTTCGGGTGCGATGCCAGCCCAGTGAACTCACTGGGCTGGCATTTTTTTTGTGAGCGCAAATACAGGCGCGCGACGAGGAACCCGGGACTCGGACTCGCGACAAGGACTATGGACTGACAGGATCAGCTATGGCGCGATCGATTTGGAAAGGCGCAATTGCATTCGGCCTCGTGAACATTCCCATCGAGCTGTACAGCGCCGTGCGCGATCATCGACCGAAATTCCGGCTGCTGCACGCGAAAGATGAAGCGCCCGTGAAGTACGAGCGCGTCTGCCAGACCGAAGGGAAGCCGGTCGCGTGGGACGATCTCGTCAAGGGCTACGAATACTCGAAGGGCCACTTCGTCGTCCTCACGAAGGACGACTTCAAGACGGCGGCGCTCGAGAAGACGAAGACGATCGACATTCTCGATTTCGTCAATCCTGAGGAGATCGACGAACGGTACTTTGAGACGCCGTACTACCTGCAGCCTGGCAAAGGATCGGAGCGCGCGTATGCGCTGTTGCGCGACGCAATCCGCGAGTCGGGCAAGGCCGGGATCGCCAAGATCATCCTGCGCGATGCGCAGCATCTTGCCGCCGTCGAGGCCATCGGCGATGCGCTCGTGCTGACGATGATGCGTTTCGCCGACGAACTCGCGGATCTCAAGGAGTTCAATTTTCCGCACAAGACCGAGCTCCGCCCGGCGGAGTTGAAAATGGCGCAGCAGCTGATCGAGACCCTGACCTCCAAATGGGTTCCGACGAAGTACACGGACGAGTACACAGAAAACCTCAAGCGCGTCATCAATGCCAAACTCAAGGGCAAGCGGCCGAAGCTTCAGGAAATGTCGTCGACACCGCAAGGGGCTGAAGTCGTTGATTTGATGGCACGTTTGCGGGCGTCTCTCGAGGGCAGGAAGAAGACCCCGGCCAAGGCTGAAACCGGCCGCAGGTCGACGGCGTCCAAGACCAAGAAAACCGGCCGTTCGCGCCGGCACGTGGCGTAAGATTCCGGGCTTTGGGCTTCGGGCCTCAGGCTTCAGGCACAACCTCTTCTGACCTCGACCTCGGACGCCGGCATGACTACCACAGTCGCGATTGATCGCTCCGCCGCCATCGATTGGTATCGCCGCAACAGGGTCCGCTCGGAACAGATCTTCGACCTGATCGATCCGTCGGCGTATTACACGCGGCCGATTTCTCTCCGCAATCCAATCGTCTTTTACGAGGGGCATCTTCCCGCGTTCACCGTGATTGCCTTTCTGCGGCGCGGACTCGGCAAGCCGCCGGTGGATCGGCGGCTGGAGGATCTCTTCGCGCGAGGGATCGATCCAGAGAGCGAGACGACGGCGGTTCCGCGCAGTGGAGCGTCGACGGCGTGGCCGTCACGCGACGAAGTGCGCGCGTTCGCGCGCGCGTGCGATGAGGCCGTCCTTGCGGCGCTCAACGATGAAGACGTGCTGCCGGTCGAGGGGCTCTACACCGCGCTCGAACACGAGGCGATGCACCAGGAGACGCTCCTCTACATGTGGCATCGGCTGCCCTATGAGCAGAAACGAGGTCCGAGTTCCGAGGCCCGAGGTCCGTTTCGGGGCAACGCCCGCGTCGTTGTTGAAACGTCAGCGCCAGTGGTCATTCCCGAAGGGACTGCGCTTCTGGGAGCCGATCGTGCGACAACCGCGTTCGGTTGGGACAACGAGTTCGACGAACACCAAGTGTACGTTCGCGCTTTCGACATCGATGTGTTTCCCGTCACGAACGAGCAATTCCTCGAATTCGTTGACGCGGGTGGGTATCGAAACCGCGATTTCTGGAGTGATGAAGGCTGGTCGTGGATCCAGGCGGAACGAATTGAACACCCGGCCTTCTGGTTGCCCGCCTCGGACCTCGGGCCTCGAACCTCGAACCTCGGACGGTGGTCCTGGCGCGGCATGTTCGAGGCGCTTCCCCTGCCGCTCGACTGGCCCGTCTACGTCAGTCAGGCGGAAGCCAACGCGTACGCGCGCTGGAAGGGTCGCCGATTGATGACCGAGCCCGAGTTCCATCGTGCGGCATATGGCGATCCGACGGCGGGCGGGCGCAGTGAACCGGAAACGCCGCAAGGGCACTTCGATTTCGCCGGATTCGATCCCGTGCCGGTCGGCTCGTTTCCACCGAGCGCGTCGGGCGTGCACGACCTCATTGGCAACGGGTGGGAATGGACGTCGACGATCTTCGGGCCCTTTCCTGGCTTCGGCCCGATGGCCTCCTATCCTGAGTACTCCGCGGATTTCTTTGATGGTCAGCATTACGTGATGAAAGGGGCGTCTCCCGCGACGGCAAAGGAACTCGTTCGCCCAAGCTTCCGCAACTGGTTCCGCGGCAACTATCCATACGTGTACGCCAAGTTCAGAACAGTGAGATGAACGGGCGCACGCGCTCACCACGAAGACCAGGAAAGCACGAGTTCATGCCACACCACCAAACGGCCGTCGATACCCAGGTTCGCGAGTTCGCCGCTGATGTTCGCCGCGATCTCGCTCTTGTCCCGAAGCAGCTCCAGTCGAAGTATCTGTACGACACGCTTGGGTCGAGTCTCTTCGAAGCCATCTGCCGCTTGCCGTGGTATCGCATCACCCGCGCGGAGCGGCGGCTTCTCGAGCGGCACGCGCCTGACATCATCGAACGCCTGACGCAGGTGCGTCACGAGGCGGTGCCGCTCGTCGTGGAGCTTGGCCCCGGCAGTGGCGAGAAGCTCGTGATTCTCGCCGCGGCGCTGCAGGCTGCGGGTGGGCGCGGGCGTGTGCACCTGATCGACATCTCGTCGCAGGCGCTCGAGCAGTCCGAGCGGACGCTCGGCCGGCTTCAGCATGTCTCGGTCGTCGGACATCGCGAAACGTACGAAGTCGGCCTCCGCCAGGCGGCTGAAGAGCGGGAACACGGCAACCCGATGCTCGTGTTGCTGCTTGGATCGAACATCGGTAATTTCGACACGCCCGCCGCCGACGAGTTCCTGCGCGAGATCCGGTCTGCGCTGGCGCGGGGAGATTTTCTGCTGCTCGGCGCGGACCTCGTGAAGCCGGAACGCGAACTGCTGCTGGCTTACAACGACCCGCTCGGCGTGACCGCCGCGTTCAACCGCAACCTGCTCGTGCGGATCAACCGCGAGCTTGCAGGCACGTTCGACATTGCTGCGTTCGCGCATCGCGCGATTTGGAATCCGGCGGCGCAGCGTGTCGAGATGCATCTCGAGAGCCTCGCCGACCAGACCGTGACGATCGACGCCGCCCGCACGACCGTGCACTTCGACCGCGGCGAGCATATCTGGACCGAGAGCTCCTACAAGTACGACCAGGCGCAGATCGAGCGGATGGG
This sequence comes from Acidobacteriota bacterium, assembly GCA_046726015.1. Taxonomy (GTDB): domain Bacteria; phylum Acidobacteriota; class Vicinamibacteria; order Vicinamibacterales; family 2-12-FULL-66-21; genus QHWT01. The sequence goes on along the minus strand of JBKOZS010000040.1, from coordinate 5,497 downwards.
CGAGCGCGCCGGCTTCCTCGTCGCCGAGCAGTGGGTCGACGACGACGCGAGGTTCGCGTTAACGCTCTTTACTGCGATCTAGCCGAGGGCCGGGGATCGAGGCCCGAGTCCCGGGCGTTCGGACCTCGGACCCCGGATGTCGTCGGACGTCGGACCTCGTAACTCGGACCTGGACCTCGGATCTCGGACCTCGTCGGACCTCGGACCTCGGACCTCGGACCTCGGACCTCGAACCTCGGCACCTGCAGCGAAGCGCCCAATCATCCGATACGTCTGGCGTGAGTACCGTCCGCCGACGCGCCGTCACCGCCGACAACTGGGGCATCCCCGATCGCAACGAATCCGGACAGGCCATCTGCCGGTGGTGCCGCATCGTCGTGCGCCCGCCGCGGCGGACGTTCTGCAGCGACGCGTGCGTGCACGAATGGAAGCTCCGGAGCAACCCGGGCTACGTGCGGCAGCGAGTCTGGAAGCGGGACGCGGGCGTATGCCGCCTGTGCGCGTTCAACGTGGGTAAGGCGGAGCGCCTCTGGCGCCGGCAGAAACCGCGCGCGTTCGATCGCGTGGCACGCCGGAAATGGCGCGCGGCTCGTCCCCGCTGGGAGGCCGATCACATCGTCCCGGTTGCTGATGGTGGCGGAGAATGCGGGCTGGAGAACTACCGCTTACTGTGCAGAGCGTGCCACGTGAAAATTACCGGTGAGTGGCGACGAACCCGACAAACGATCGACGACCTCAGATATCGCGAGCGAACGGACCGTCCCATCCCTTCGATCGGAGAATCTTCTCCAGCTCCACCGAGCGCCGGTTGAGGGTCGAGGAGTCCTCGAACAGCTCTACGCGTTCGGTGCCGTCGGGCAGCGTCACCACCAGCGCAAAGCGATCCCCCTCCAGCTGCTGCCGGATTTCGCACCGTAAATGTTCGCCTTGTCTCTCGTAAAACCAGATCACAACACCGCTCGGTTCGCAAAATCAGCGCCGCGTCAGGGTGTCCAATTCCTCAGTTTTTGTTGCACGCGTGAAATTGTGACTGCCCCGTTTCGACACATGCATGACGGTTCCGTGACAGAAATTGTGACGAAAAACCTTGCAAACCCGCCGGTGGGGCCGCCCGTCTAAGCATCGAGTGCGTTGAGTGCAATGTTGAGAAAGTGTTTCGGCGTTCTTGCGATCGTATTCCTTCCTTCTTTATGTGCGGCTGACAGTCCTGCGCGGGTGGCGGCAACGGCGGTGCCCGAAGCCTCGGCGTTGAAGCTGGATGGCGAATTCAACGAGACCGTGTGGGAGCGCGCCCCGTCGATCAGTGATTTCCGGCAGCGCGATCCGAAAGACGGCGGCGATCCAACGTTTCAAACCGAGGTGCGGGTTGCCTACGACGCCACCAGCGTGTACGTCGCGGTCACCGCGCACGATCCTGAGCCCGGCAAGCTCGTAGCCGTGCGCACGCGCCGCGACACGTATTCGCCGTCGGACTGGATCACCGTGATGATCGACTCGTTTCACGATCGCCGCACCGCGTTCGAGTTCACGGTGAACCCCGCCGGCGTGAAACGCGACGCGTACTGGTTCAACGACAACAATTCAGACGATGGGTGGGACGCCGTGTGGGACGTGGCCGTCTCGCGTGGCGCCGACGGCTGGCGGGCCGAGTTCAGGATTCCGTTTTCACAGCTCCGGTTCCGTCATTCGGAGAACGCGACATTCGGGTTCGGTGTCATCCGGCAGATCGGCCGGCTGAACGAGACTGACACGTGGCCGCTCATTTCGAAGAGTGCCAACGGCTATGTTTCGTCGTTCGGCGATCTGACCGGGCTGGCGCTGAGTCCCTCGCAGAAACGTCTCGAGCTCGTGCCCTACGCGGTCGGTGAGCTCAAGACGCAGCCGAACGCCGGCGGCAATCCGCTGGTGTCGGGCCGCGATCCTGACGCATCGATTGGTCTCGACCTGAAGTACGCCGTCCGTCCCAGCATGACGCTGACGGCGACCGTCAATCCCGACTTCGGCCAGGTCGAAGCGGATCCCGCGGTCGTGAATCTCAGCGGGTTCGAGACCTTCTTCGCGGAGCGGCGCCCGTTCTTTGTCGAGGGCAGCGGGATGTTCACCTTCGACATGGATTGCAGCGATGGATCCTGCAGCGGGCTGTTTTATTCGCGGCGCATCGGGCGGTCGCCGCGCGGATCACCGGAGGTCCCAGAGGACGGTTTCGTCGACACGCCACAGCAGACGACGATCCTCGGCGCCGCGAAGCTGACGGGGAAGGTCGGACAGTTTTCCGTTGGCGCGCTCAACGCCGTCACCGCGGAGGAGGACGCGTCGATTGCGATCGGCAACCTGCGCACGCAGCAGACAGTGGAGCCGCTGACCAACTATTCCGTCGTGCGGGCCAGGCGCGAGTTCGCCAACCAGTCGACCGTCGGCTTCATCGTGGCGAACACGGCGCGCAACCCGGATGCGGATACGTCGTTCCTGCCCGACAAAGCGCTCGCCGCGGGCATCGACTGGGATTGGCGCTTGAGCAAGCGTTTTGCGCTGACAGGCTACTGGGCGGGCAGCACGATTCATGGCACGCCCGAGGCCATTGATGGGTTGCAGACCAGCACTGTGCACAGCTTCCAGCGCCCGGATGCGGATCATCTCGAGTACGACCCGTCCGCGACGTCGCTGAACGGCTACGGCGCGTCGCTGGCGATTGCGAAGATTGGCGGGTCCAAGGTCCGCTTCAATTCGAACGTGGCCGTGAAGAGTCCCGGTCTCGATCTCAACGACCTCGGGTTCATGCGCCGCGCCGACGTGCGCTCCATGAGCAACTGGATTCAGTTCCGCCGGGACACGCCGACCAGGCACGTGCGCAACTTCCGCTGGAACCTGAATCAGTGGGGCAGCTGGAACTACGGCGGCGATCGCATGGACCTCGGGTACAACGTCAACGCGCACTGGCAGTTCACGAACAACTGGCGCACCGGCACGGGACTGACCCTGCTCACGCGTCGGTTCGACGACCGCGCCACGCGGGGCGGACCCGGCGCGTACGGCAACCCGAAATTCAGCTACTGGCAATACGTCGAAGGGGACGACCGCAAACCGATCAGCGTCGGGAACTTCTTCAATGTCGGGGCGGATGACTACGGAACCCACTGGCTTGCACTCGAGCCGTTCGTCACCTTCCGGCCGGCGCCGTTTCTGTCCGTGAGCAGCGGCTTCCGCTATTCCCACAATGTGGACGATGCGCAGTGGATCGAGAACAGCGAAGACAACCATTACATCTTCGGGCATCTCGATCAGACGACGGTCGCGCTGACGTTCCGGACGAACTACACCATTACGCCGCAGCTGACCGTGCAGATTTACGCGGAACCGTTTGTCTCAGCGGGGGACTACACGGGCTTCAAGGAGCTCGTGAACGGCCGCGCCGCGCGCTACGAAGATCGCTACGCGGCCTTCCCGTACGCGTCCAACCCGGACTTCAACTTCCGCTCGTTCCGCACGACCAACGTCCTGCGCTGGGAGTACAAACCTGGTTCCGCGTTGTTCGTGGTCTGGCAGCAGGGACGCGAGGACACGCGCGACAGCGGCCGGTTCAACTTCGGGCGCGACTTCGGCGGCGTCTTCGGCGCGCCGTCGACCAACGTGTTCCTCGTGAAAATGAGCTACTGGCTGAATTACTGATTCGACACTGCAAATTCACGCCAAGCAATAAGAGCGATCTCTCCGTTCTCTCCGATCTTGGTGAAGCGTTGTCGCTATTCCAGCGCTGCGTAGTGCGCGCGCGTTTTGTCGATCTCGTCACGGATTTGCGCTGCGAGCGACGGTGGTGACACGACGCGCGCGAGCGGCCCGAAGCTGAGGATCCAGCTGCGGAGCGCCCAGTCGTTGCAGACCTCGAGCGTGACGAGTAGCCCGCCTCCGTCCGTTTCCGTGTGCTGCTGCGACGGGTGCCAGCGGCGTTCCCGCACGAACGGCACGATGTGAGGCTCGAACGCGATCTCGATGTGCTCCGGCGCACCTTCGTTCATGCCGATCGAATGGGAGAACGCATCCTCCGGCAGTGCTGACGGCGTGAATCGCTCTTCGCTGACCGAGAGCGCGTGGATCCGCTCGATCGCAAACGTCCGCATGTCGGAGTACTCCGGCACGAACGCGATCAGATACATCCCGCCCTGTGAGTACACGAGCCGGTAAGGCTCGACGGCGTACTCCTTTTCCCGGCCGCTGGAGAGCGAGAAGTACTTCATCGTGGCACGCCGATGCGTGAGCGTGGCATCGAGCAGCCGCGCGATGTAGTCGCGTGCCCCCTGCTCGTCGGTTCCCCGCGACGGTGCGCCCCTCGCCTGGAAGACCATCGGCAGTCGATCGAGAAACTGCCTCATGCCGGGCGTGAGCGCGGTGGCGAGCTTATCGAACGCGCTCGCGACGTCTCGCTTGAACGGCGTCGCGGCCAGGCACTCGACCAGCGTCCGGCTGAAATACAGCGCGCTCAGCTCCGCGATGGTGAAGCCGGTGTCATCGAGGCGCTTGAACGCGCGCGCCTCGAGCATCCAGTACCGCTTCCCCTCGATCTGCTCGTCGAACAGGGGGAAGCCGGCACTTTGAAGCGCCTCCAGGTCGCGGCGGATCGTTCGTGTCGTGACCCTGGTGCGCTCCGCCAGGTCGTCAATGGTCAGGCGGCGCGACGACTCCAGGTCGCGCAGGATCGACCACTGGCGGATGACTTCGGCGTTGCGCGGCATCGAAGAAGGATACCGCGGCCGGCGCAATGTCGGCGCCCTACCTGACGGTGACCGTGCGTGTCTGCCTCGACACGTTACCGGAGGGGTCCGCGCAGCTCAGCGCGATCGTGTAAATCCGATCGCGGTTCGCGCCGGAACGCTCCGAGCGGACCTTCACATGACGGCTGTCGGTGACCACCGCGTCGATGGCCGTGTTGCCGTCGCCGGTCGCGTTTGGCGACTCGTTGCTGCTGACAGCCGGCATGCACGTGACGGCGCGGCTCGCGTCCGTTGACACATACGACAGCGTAATGACGACGAGCCTGTGATTCGGTGGCGAGATGCTTGCCGGGCTGACGGTGAATCCCTCGATGCTGGGCGCGATCGTGTCCCTGACGATCACTGTCCGATGCACGGACGTTTCGAGGAATCCGTTCGATGCGGTATAGGCCACCGAGTATGTGCCTGGCTTCGTCACGTCCACCGCGCCCGTAACCGTGACGGGGAGCGGACGATCCTGGTCAGGTGTCGCGCCTCGATCGACGGCCACCGCTCCCGGATCGGTGAAGCTGGTGAATGCCTCGACCGTCAGCGGGTCGCTGCCGTTCAACGTCAGGACCGGCGCTTCCGGGAACGCGAAATACGCGATCGCCGCATCGTGATCCGATAACCGCTCGGGACGGTTGACGTCGTTGCGGAACGACTCCGGGAAATCTACGTCCAGCCTGCCGTATGCCATGCGGCTGATGCGCCGCCGGGCCGGTTCGTTCACGAGCACGTGATCGATCGCC
>JBKOZS010000039.1:0-16829 GCA_046726015.1 Acidobacteriota bacterium | reverse complement strand
CCCGAGATCCGTTATCGAACGGTCCGGTTCGATGCGCACGGCACGCTGCATTCCATCGGGCAGAGAGGCGACTCCTGCAACACGTCCGTCGTCGTTGATACCGCACGCACTATTCGTGGTGCCGCCCAGCGTCGGCAGTTCAACCGGCGGCAGTCCCGGCGCGGCGCGCCACGCGCGGCCGCCCATCGGCGTGTTGCCCTGGCCGACGACATCACCGTTGTTGTTGATGGCCCAGCCGACCGTCATGCTTCCGCCCGGCAGCGCCGGGATGACGTCGACGACGCCGGTGCTCGCAACGTAGCGAAACGCGCGGAGCCCCTGCGCGCTGAAGTGATACCCGGCGAGATCGCCGTGGTCGTTGATTGCGAGCGCCAGGCTCATGACGTTCTCGAGGCCCGGCACATACGACCAGGCGCCGTCGCGGAAGCGCACGGCGCGCGCGCCGGCGCTGCCCTGGACGTACCCGGACGCCTCCCCTGAGGCGTTGACCCCGGTGACGTTCGGTACAAAACCGTCAATCGTGCCGAGATCCTGCACGGAATAGAGCGGCGCCTCCGCGCCGGCTCGAATCGCCAGGGGATTCAGGAAGACCATTGCGGCGGTCACTCCCGCCAGCATTGCGCGCCTCATGACAGACCCTCCGTGCCAGGTTTCAGCAACGGGGGTGCCCCTCGGGCTGTAATCCGGAACTCTTATGCGCTCAGGAGATTAGAGGTGGCGACAGAAATCGGCAGGTGTTTGGGAGATCACAATTTGCGTTGCGATCTCCCATAAGTGTCGTGCGCGATCTTAGCGCACAGTGGCACGAGTTCCCTTCGATGGTGCTCGATATGACATCATGGACTTCCTACGTCAACGGCACGATTACGATCTTTGATCCCGCGATGTGCGAGGTGCGATGGGCGGGCCGCGCACGTCATTTCCTCAACATCTCGTCTCGCTTCGCTTTGAACTCGTTGCCCGCTTTCCATTCCGGCATCTTGTCCGCGTTGGCCACGCGATAGCCAACGGCAAACAGTAGTTGCGCGTCTTCCGCCGCACCGCTTAGATCCCAGTCCGGCTTCACTTCGTCGGACGGCTGGTGATAATCGTTCTTGGTGTACTCGTCGCGCTTCTGCTTTCCCCAGTCGGCCGGCTTCCCAACGAAATCGACGCCGGAATCGGGATCGAGCGCGGGCACGCCTTGCTTGGCGAAATTGAAGTGATCGGATCTGTAGTAGAACCCCTTCTCCGACTCTGGATCGGGCGTCAACGTCCGGTTCTGTTCCTGCGCGGCCTGCCGCAGGTAGTCGTCCAGGTCAGACGCTCCCAGCCCGATCACGGTGATGTCCTTGGTTTTTCCCCACTGGTTGATGCCGTCGATGTTGATGTTCGCGACGGTCTTCGCCAGCGGATACAGAGGCGTGACGGAGTAGTACTGCGAGCCGAGCAGGCCCTGTTCTTCCGCCGTCACCATCAGGAACAGGATCGAACGCTTCGGCTGCGGCTTCGCCTGCGTGAACGCGCGCGCGATCTCAATCACCGTGGCCACACCCGACGCGTTGTCGAGAGCGCCGTTGTAGATCGCGTCACCGTTGACCGGGGCGCCGATACCGAGATGGTCCCAATGGGCGGAGTAGACGATGTACTCGTCCTTGAGCGCGGGGTCGCTGCCTTCGAGTTTTCCGACGACGTTGCGTGAATCCACGGTCCGGAGCTTGTTCGCGATCCCCATCGTGGCCTGCACGCCGAGCGACACCGGCTTGAAGTCGCGGTTGATCGCCTGCTTCTTCAGTGCCTCGTAATCCTGTCCTCCGAGGGCAAACAGCTTGCGGGCGGCATCGCTCGTGATCCAGCCCTCGATGTTGACGCGCCCCATGTTCTTGTCGGGCGTGACGATGTCGAACTTCTCGTTCAGGTTCCCCTGGACGACCGAGAACGGGTAGCCCGCCGGCTCCTCCTCGTGCACGATCAACACCGCCGCAGCTCCCTTGCGCGCCCCTTCCTCGAACTTGTAGGTCCAGCGGCCGTAATACGTCATCGCCTTGCCGCCGAATGTCTTTGCATCGAGCCTGGACGGATCCGCGGGATCGGGAACCGGCGGATCGTTGACGAGGACGACAATCGTCTTGCCCTTCACGTCGACGTCCTTGAAGTCGTTCCAGTTGAACTCGGGCGCGGCTATGCCATAGCCGGCAAAAATCACTTCCGACTTCGCGATCGATGCGGCGTCGGCCACGTGCTTCGTCCACGCAACGACATCGTCCCTCCACTTGAGGCCGAGCGCCTGCGAGCCCTTCACGAACGTTAACGGGCGCGTGTTCGTTGCGGTGATGCCGACGAGCGGGACCTTCTGGATGAACGTGCCGTCCGGGTTCCCCGGTTTCAGTCCGAGGTCCTGGAACTGCGTTTCGATGTAAGCGACGCTCAAGGCCTCGCCGTTCGAGCCGGGTGCGCGTCCTTCGAATTTGTTCGATCCCATCACTTTGATGTGCTGAAGGACGCGCTGCTGGTCGATCTTTGGCAGGGACGACAGCGAGACCGCCGGCGGAGGCAACGCGGCCGCGCTTGCGTCCGGGGCGGGGTTCGGGGCCGGGGTTGAGGCGGCGGGCGGCGCCGAGGCATTACCGGCCGGCGGGGCTGACGGGGCTTCCGCCCGGCTGCAGGCGGCCGACGTGAGCAACGGGGCAGCAATCACAGCCACCGCAAGTAGGCGTGAAATTCTGTGCATCATCCTTCTATTCTATTCACGCTTTCCGCCTGTCGGGCGTTCGAGATCTTCGTGAATTTGCCGTGGGCCGTGACTGGCGAACCGCGCGCGATCTCGGAGATCCTTACGTGGTGCGCTACAAGCGAGGCCATGTCGCGCTCGAGCGGGCGCTCTCGAAGCTGGGAGCGGCATCGCGTAGCGATGCGCAGCGGCTCGTGCGCGACGGGCGTGTGACGGTGAACGGCCGGATCGTGCGAGACCCGCTCGCCAGCGTGTCGCCCGAACGTGACGATATCCGCGTGAATGGTTCACGCGCCGCGCGCAAGGCGTGGCGCACGATCGCGTTCTACAAGCCGCGCGGTACCGTGACGTCGAGACGAGATCCCGAGGGGCGCCGGACCGTGTTCGACGTGCTTGGAAAGGAAGCTGAAGGGCTAATCGCGGTCGGTCGACTGGACCTTGCCACGAGCGGCCTGCTGCTGTTGACGAACGATACGCAGCTTGCGGACCGTCTTCTCGATCCGTCAAACGGCGTGCGCCGCTCTTACGCCGTCACCGTCCGCGGCGAGCTGACGGATGACGCCTGCGCGCGGCTCGAAGCAGGTGTCGAGGACTTGCACGCGGAGCGCGTGACGATCCACAAGCGCTCGCGCCGCGAAACGCACCTGGCCGTCGACCTGGCGGAAGGGAAGAATCGTGAGGTCCGGCGATTGTTCAAGGCGATCGGCCACGAGGTCACACGTCTGCTGCGCGTCAGCTTCGGTCCGATCGAGCTGGGCACGCTGAGGCCCGGCGAGTGGCGCAATGTCAATGAGAAGGAGTTCGATTCGGTCGACGGCCGCGAAGCAACCTGAAAGCGACACCTCACATGGTTTTCGTAATCGGTCTGTCGAGGCTTCCCACGCGATACCAGCGATAGCCGTACGCATCGAGCTCGATGTTATGGCGGCCACTCTCGTCGGCGTCACTGCGTTCCTGCCGCAGGAGGTTGGTCAGCACCCCGCCGTGCGGGCCATCGATGCGGAGTCGCAGGGCGCACGGCTTGTCGGCAAAGTTGTGGACGAACACGCTGGAACGATCGTCCCAGTCGTAGCGGATCGCGAGCACCTGTTCCGCGTTCGCCGGCAGGATCTTCCACTCGCCCCAGCCGATTTCGGGGCATTCCTTCCGCATGCGGATGGAACGCTCCGTCCAGCTGAGAAACGAGTCGGGATCTCGCCGCTGATCCGCGACGTTGACGCGCTGGTAGCCGTAGATTGGATCGTTGACGACGCGCCGAATCGGCCGGCGCGCCGTCGTGAACCCGCCGTGGCGATCCGGCGACCACTGCATGGGCGTGCGCGCACCGTAGCGTTCCGGCAGGCTCAGATCGTCCCCCATTCCGATCTCATCGCCATAGCGAATCACCGGCGTGCCCGGTAACGTAAACATCAGGCTGTAGGCGAGCTCGAGCCGGCGGCGATCGTTGTTCAGCATCGGCGCGAGACGACGGCGGATCCCGCGGTTATAGAGCTGCATGTGCTTCTTGGGGCCGAACGCCTGGAAGACCTGCTCGCGTTGCGTGCGTGTCAGGCGTCCAAGATCGAGCTCGTCGTGCGTGCGCAGAAAGATGCCCCACTGTGCGGCGTAGGGGCGATCGTGAGTGGCCTGGAGTGCGTCCTTCAGCGGACCCGCATCTCCCGTCGCGAGCGTGTAGAACATCCGCTGGTTCACCCAGAAGTTCAGCATCATCTGCAGCCGGTCGCCGCCGTCGCCGAAGTACTCCATGCTCTCGCCGGGGGGCACGTTCGCTTCGGCGAGCAGGATGGCGTCCCGGCACCGCCACTGCAGGAAGTCGCGCATCTCGTGGAGCAGTTCGAAGTCTTTCGAAGGACGTACGTTGGGTCCCTTCCGCTCGATGACGAACGGCACGGCATCCATGCGAAAGCCCGAGACGCCAAGCTGCAGCCAGAATCCCATCACGCGCATCAGTTCCTGCATGACGGCGGGGTTGTGCGTATTCAGGTCTGGCTGAAAATCGTAGAAGCGATGGAAGTAGTACTCGCCGGCCACCGGGTCTCGCGTCCACGTCGCGCGCTGCACGCCGGGAAATACCATTCCCTTGTTCCAGTTCTTCGGGCGCTTCTTCGACCACACGTACCAATCGCGATACGGTGACTGCGGATCCTGGCGGGCGGCCTTGAACCATGGATGCTGGTCGGACGTGTGATTGACCACGAGATCCATGATCACGCGCAAGCCGAGTTGCTGCGCGCGGTTCATGAACTCCACGAAGTCTCCGAACGTGCCGGCACGCGGGTGCACGCCGTAAAAATCGGCAACATCGTACCCATCGTCGAGATTGGGCGAGGGATAGAACGGCATCAACCAGACGCAGGTGACGCCAAGGCCGGCGAGATAGTCGAGCCGATCGGTAAGCCCGACGAAATCGCCGCAACCATCACCGCTGGAATCGAGAAACGTCTCGACGTTGAGACAGTAGATGACGCCGTGCTTGTACCAGAGGTCACGGATCACGGCTCTGAAATGAGCAAGCCGTGTTCCAGTCCCGAGTCCCTAGTCCCTAGTCCCTAGTCCTTAGTCCTGAGTCGAGATTCCTGAGTCCGCAGCTGTACTTGCGACCCGGGACCCGGGACCCGCGACTCGGGACTCGGGACTCGGGACTCGGGACTCGGGACTCGGGACTCGGGACTCGGGACTCGGGACTCGGGACTTGCATCCCTATCAATAAAGGTATAGCATCACACCCCTATGCAGGATCGGACGACGGTCGACCTCCTCCAGGGCACGCTCGCGGCTCTGATTCTCAAGTCCCTGAGCTGGGGGCCGCTTCATGGCTATGGCATTGCGCGGTGGATTGAGCAGATCACGGAAGACGAATTGCTCGTCGAAGAAGGATCGCTCTATCCGGCCCTGCACAGGCTCCAGGCGCGCGGCCTTGTCACATCGGAATGGACGCTTTCCGAAACCAACCGCCGGGTGCGCTGTTACACGCTGACGGAGCAGGGGCGGCAGCAGTTGCGCGCGGAGCTCTCCCGGTGGGAGCGCTTCTCCGAAGTGGTCACGCGCGCGCTGCAGTCACGGCGGCCCAAAACGGCATGAGTGAACGGGTGCGCCGCGAACGCCGCATCTGGCGTCCCGACATCGGCGCTGACATCGACGAGGAGCTCGCGTTTCACCTCGAGATGCGCGAGCGCGACTACCGCGACCGCGGCCTGTCGCTGGCGGACGCGCGCGAGGCGGCGCGCCGCCGTTTTGGCGATCCTCTCACCATCAGGAGCGCGGTGCTTGGCATCGACGAGCGTGCCGCGCGTGAACGGAGACGCGCGAGCATGTGGACCGATTTTGGCCAGGACGTTCTCTACGCGTGCCGCGGCCTTCGCCGCACGCCCGGGTTCACCGCGATTGCCGTGCTCACGCTGGCGCTCGGGATCGGGGCGAACACGGCGATCTTCAGCGTCATCAACACGGCGCTCCTGCGCCCCTGGCCATTCCCCGACGCGGACCGCCTCGTGTTCATCTGGAACTCGAGAGACGGGAAACCGGAGCCGCTGGGCCCTGGCCGGCTGCGCGACCTGCAGACGCAGTCGACGAGCTTCGCGTCGTATGCCGGCATCAGCCACATCTCCTTCAACCTGACCGGCCGCGGCGATCCAGAGCGGATTGGCGGTTCGAGCGTCTCGTCAGGATTCTTCGACACGCTTGGAGCGCGGCCGCTGCTCGGTGAGCCATTCCACCAGGGCGCCGCCGACCCGTCCGCGGTCGTACTGAGCGAGCGTCTGTGGGTGCGACGCTTCGGCTCGGATCCATCGATTGTCGGTCGCACGATCACGCTGAACGGCCGTCCGCGCCAGGTGATTGCCGTGATGCCGCGCACGTTCGTCTGGCCCGTAATCACGTCGCAGCCGTCCGCGACAGACACCGGCCCCGAGCTCTGGGTCCCCGGCGGACCGGGCGACGTGCCTCGTCCGGCGGTCAGTGAAGACGTCGACATGACCGGATACCGCAACACTGGATACCTGCGGTCGGTGGCGCGACTCAAACCTGGCGTGACGTTCGAACAGGCGCGTGCGGAGATGGCGTCTCTGGGTTCCCGCCTGTCGCAGATGTATCCCGAAGACGATGGGCGCAGCGCCACTCTCGTTGGAATACGCGATCAGTTTGCCGGCGCCGTCGAGCGGCCGCTGCTCGTCCTTGCCGGCGCGGTGGCCTTCGTGCTGGCGATCGCGTGCGCCAACGTCGCGAGCCTGCTGCTCGGCCGTGGTGCAGCCCGCCGCCGCGATCTCGCCTTGCGACGAGCCCTCGGCGCCACCCGCGCGCGCATCGTCCGTCAACTTGTGACCGAATCGGTCGTGCTGGCCGTAGCGGGCGCAGCGGCGGGGCTGCTGCTCGCCTGGTGGGGTTCAGCCTCGCTGCTCTCGTTGACGCCACCGGATATCGCCAGCCTTGCCAACAGCGGCATGGATACCCGCGTCCTGCTCTTTACCCTCGGTATTGCCGTGGCCGTGGGTGTGGCATTCGGCCTCGTGCCTGCGATCGAATTGTCGCGCGATCAACTGACCGACGCGCTGGGCGAAGGGGGCACGCGCTCGTCGGGATCGCGCCGCACCAGCCGCACTCGCGACGCGCTGGTCGCACTCGAAATCGCCGTTGCGGTCGTGCTGCTCGTTGGCTCGACGTTGCTCGTGCGCAGTTTCGCAGCGTTGACCCGCGTCGACACGGGTATCGATACCAAGAACCTGCTGACGTTCGATATTTCCGTCAGCGGCGAGCGCGCGGAATACCAGTCGCGGCAGGTGCAGTTCTACGACGCGCTGATCCAGCGCCTCGAGACCGTCCCTGGCGTGCGGGCCGCGGGGGCCGCCGTCACGCTTCCAATCGGCGGCGATGATTTCGGAACCGGGTACATCATCGAGGGACGGCCTGTTCCGAAGACGAAGCTGCGCGCCGGCTATCAGATCGTCATGCCCGGCTATTTCCGCGCGATGGGCATTCCCATTCGCAGCGGCCGCGATTTTCGATCGAGCGACGATCGCAAGGCGCCGCCGGTCGCGCTCGTGAACGAAACGCTCGCCCGCGAGCAGTGGCCCGGCCAGGATCCCATCGGACGCCGCGTCAGGTTCGATGACGACGGCGAGTGGCTGACGATCGTCGGGGTCGTCGGCGACATCCGTCACCTGGGACCGTCGACGCCGCCGCGTCCGGAGTTGTATCAGAGCGTCACGCAGCGTTCGTTCCCGTTCATCGCATTCGTCGTGCGGACCGAACGCAATCCGTACGACGTGATGCCGTCGATCCGCCGCGCCGTCAGCGATCTCGATCGGGATCTGCCGCTCTCCGGCGTCCGGACGATGGACGAGCATATTGCGCGGGCGCTGTCGAAGCCGAAGTTCCTGTCGACGCTCGTGGCATCGTTCGGCGCACTCGCGGTCAGCCTCGCGCTGATCGGGATCTACGGGATGATGGCATGGTCGGTGACGGAGCGGCGGCAGGAAATTGCGATTCGCATGGCGCTCGGGGCCAGCCGCGAGCGCATGCTGTCGATGGTGCTCGGCCACGCGCTGCTGCTCGCCGTCATTGGCATCACCATCGGCCTGGTCGTCGCCCCAATTGCCACGCGAACGCTGGCCGGCCTGCTCTACGGCATCACGCCCACGGATCCGCTTGCGTTCGTTGGCACCGCCCTCGTGCTGGGCGCGGTTGCCGTGCTGTCGGCCCTGGTGCCGGCCCTGCGCGCCGCGCGAGTGCAGCCCGCGGCGGTGGTGAAGTACTGACGCGAGGCGCGAGACGCGATGTGCGAGGCGCGTCGAGGGGCGAGGAGCGACGGGCGCCTTGGCACCTTAGCACCCTGCCACCCAAGCACCGGCGCACCCCGCGTACCGTGCGCACCCCGCGCACCCCGCCTGTGATATAACGTAGCGTTATGTCACCCCGCGCTATCCCCGAAATCACCCACCTGCAATTCATCGTTCTCGGCCTTCTGAGAGGCGGGGACAAGCCAGGGCGCCACGTGCGAAGGGCGCTGGCACGGCACGGGGTGCGCCGGACGGGGCCGGCCTTTTACCAGATGATGGCGCGTCTGGAGGACGCGAAGCTCGTCACCGGCGAATACGACCAGAAAATCGTGGACGGGCAGATCATCAAGGAGCGCCGCTACAGCCTCACGTCACAGGGCGAGGGGGCGTGGACGGCGACGCGCGCCTTCTACACCGACGCGATTGAAACCTACGGCGCGCCGCGGCGAGTCGCCCATGCGTGAGGCGATCCTGCAGCGGGTCGCGGCGGCTGTGCCGGCGCGCACGCGAGAGCGCGTGTTCCTGCCGTCCGCATACGACGCCTGGCGTCGTCATCGCGCCCGGCGCCGGCGGGCCCGTACGTGGCCTGGCCGCCTCGCCCTCGAAGCCATTTTCTTTATAGAGATCGCTCGCCTGGCCCTCGAATCCCGTGCGCTCGCGCGCGGGGAAGAGCGACAGATCCTCGGCACGCCGTCGCGTGGCGGCACGCTCATGATCGCGCAGGATGTTCGCTTCGCCCTCCGGATGCTCCGGAAGTCTCCCGGCTTCACGCTCGCCGCAGTGGTCACGCTGGCGCTCGGTATCGGAGCGACGGCTGCAATCTTCTCCGTGGTCGAGCACGTGCTGCTGCGTCCATTGCCGTACCCGGCTGCCGATCGCGTGATGGACGTGAACGAATGGGCGGCCGGGCGAGCGACTACGGTGTCGCCACCGAACTTCCTGGATTGGCGCGCGGACAATCGTTCCTTCTCCTCACTCGGACTTTACCAGGATGGAACCCTGACGCTGAGCGGCGCTACGGAACCGGAACGCATCGAATCGGTGCATGCCGAACCGGATGTCTTCGAAGCCCTGGCAGTGCGCCCGATTGCCGGACGGCTGTTCACGCGCGACGACGCGCGTCCCGGCGCTCCGCACGCGGCGATTGTCAGCCATGGCCTGTGGGCACGCCGGTTCGGATCCGACCTCGGGTTGATCGGGCGTGCCATCACGATCGAAGGCGAAGCGTACAGCGTCATCGGGATCATGCCGTCCGGGTTCGGCTTTCCCGAACGGACAGACGTGTGGGCGCCACTGGTCTTGCAGCCATCCGACGTCAGTCCCAATCAGCGCGGGGCACATTACATGCGCGCCGTGGGCCGATTGAAGGCAGGCGTGACGCCGGCGCAGGCACAGGCGGACCTGGATAGCATCGAACAGCGGCTAGCCGCGCAGTATCCAGACAAGCTCGAAGGCTATTCCGTGCGTGTACAGCCGTTGCTCGACTCGATGGTGGGCTCGGTGAGGCGGCCGCTCTTCGTCCTGCTCGGCGCCGTCGTGTTCGTGCTGCTCATCGCGTGCGTCAACGTGTCGAATCTGCTGCTTGCCCGTGCGACGACGCGCACCGGAGAGATCGCGGTGCGCTCCGCGCTCGGCGCCGCGCGAGCACGCATCGTTCGTCAGTTACTGGCCGAAAGTGTGGTGTTGTCGCTGGCGAGTGGTGCGGCTGGCTTGGCACTTGCGGTGTGGGGTGTTCGTTTGCTCGTGCTCGTGGCCCCCGAAGACCTGCCACGCGCCGCCGAGTTCACCATCAATCCGATCGTGCTCGGATTTGCGATCGCCGTGTCGCTTGTGACGGGAATCGCGTTTGGTCTCGTGCCAGCGCTCGCATCATCGCGTGCCGACCTCGCATCGTTCTTGAAAGATATGCGGCGCGATACGTCGACAGCTGGAAGAGGACGCATCCGCAACGTGCTGGTCGCGGCGGAGGTCTCGCTGGCGCTTTTGCTGCTCGCTGGCGCGGGGCTGACGATGCGGAGCTTCGATCGCCTGAGCCGCGTGGATCCCGGATTCGATCCGCGCAACGTGCTCGCGTTCACCATCCGGCTGCCGGAGGCGCGCTATCCCACGGTTGCCGCGGCGGAGCGGTTCTTCCGCGAGCTCACGGCGCTGCTGCACCAGCCGGGCATCCTATCCGCGGGCGGGATCTTCCAGCCACCACTCAGTTACGGCGGCTTCGGCGGCACGTTCTACCGGCTCGACGTGCCCGAGGGTCAGCGGGAATGCAACGCACAGGTGCGGCCGGTGACCGCCAACTATCTTGAAACGCTGCGCATTCCGCTACTTGCCGGCCGGCGTGTGACGGATCAGGATCGCGCCGGCGGTCCCGGCGTGGCCGTCATCAGCGACGCGGCAGCGCGCACGTACTGGCCAGGCGAGAACCCCCTCGGTAAGAGAATCCGCATCGCCGTCAGTTTGGGCGTCCGCGAGGAACCCCGTACCGTCGTCGGCGTCGTTGCCGATGTTCGCACGCGCTCGCTGGAGCTCGAGCCGGTGCCGTTGATCTACGTCCCCGCGAGCCAGTACGTAGCCGACGAAATGACCATATTCGCGCGCACGCCCGGCACTCCGATGACTGCGCTGCCGATCGTAAAGACGACGCTCGCGTCGATTGATCGCGCGGTGGCGATCAGCCGTGTGCGGACGATGGAGGAGGTTGTGGCGGCGTCGGTGGCGCAGCCGCGCTTTCGAATGATGCTCCTCGGGACGTTCGCGATTGTGTCGTTGTTGCTCGCCGCCGTCGGCGTTTACGGCATGGTGGCGTTTTCGGTCAATCAGCGCCGCAGCGAGCTCGGCCTGAGACTCGCGCTTGGAGCGAAACCGGGCGATCTGCTTCGCCTCGTGCTGCGCCAGGGGATCACACCCGTAGCGATCGGTCTTGCCTGCGGCCTTGCCGGCGCCGTCGCGGTCACACGCGTGATGCGAACGCTGCTGTTCGGCGTCAGCGCGCTTGATCCGGTGACGTTTCTCGCCGTCGCGTTGATGCTGCTCGCGGTTGCAGTCGTCGCGTGTTACCTGCCCGCGCGCCGCGCGATGACGGTGGATGCAGTGGACACGTTGCGGTAAGGTCCCGAGTCGCGAGTCCCGAGTCTATTCAAGGACTATTGACTCGGGACTCGGGACTAGGGACTCTGTGCCTGTAACAAACAGATAAACTCACCCAGCACCATCGCGGTCGCGCCCCAGACCTGGTGACCCAGCAGGTCGAAGTACGGATACTCGACGGCCACCCCCTCGCGAAAGCGCGTGCCCTGCCGGATTCGTGAGGCGTCCTGCAGATCGTCGATCGACACTTCGAGCACCTGCTCGACTTCGTACGGCGCCGGCGAGAACGATGGGCGCGTATCGGTGATCCCGACGACAGGATGCAGCGTGAAACCGCTGACGAGGACGTGCACCGGCGTCAGTTCGCCAAGCACGCGGACGTCCGCCGGGTTTACGCCGATCTCTTCGTGTGCCTCGCGCAGCGCGGCCTGGGCAAGTGTTTCGCCCGGGTCGGTCGCGCCGCCAGGCAGGCTGATCTGGCCGGCATGACGGCGGAGGCCACTGGCGCGCACCGTCAGCGGCACTGAGATGCCGTGATCGCCGGGATACAGGAGAAGGAGCGCCGCCGCGGTTCGCGCATCGGGGGGAAAATGCCCGGGCCTCCAGTTGCTACGCGGGGGTACCGGTGCGAACCTCGCCTGTGCCTCCACGCCGGGAAGCGTTCCTGTCAGGCGATCGCGCAGTTTTGTTTCCAGCACCGTGAGGGCGGACACGTTCCGATCATACCCGGTGGTACACCAGCGTTGGTTCAGGGAACCCGGTCTGACAACAAGGCTACGCTGAGGCCGTAGGCGTGGACGCAGTTATACGCGAGCAGTGTCTGGTAGTTCGGGTAGACGAGGAACCGTCGAGGGCCGGCGGCCACGAGCGATGCTTGCAGGTCCGCAGCCGGCAATCGGCCGCCCGTCATCGTCCTGAGACCCAGCTTGCGCCAGTCGCGCAGCGGCAACGGTACACTCATCTGCCGTTCTGCGAGACAGCCAGTGGCCTGGAGCGGCGCGGCCTCGGCCACTTGATCCGCGATCGCCGTGGGCACCTTCACCTCACGTCCCCAGGCCCATCCCTTTTTCCATCCGTGTGCCGAGAGATAGTTCGCAATGGATGCAAAGACATCTGGCGTCGACTTCCAGATATCGCGACGGCCATCGCCGTCGAAGTCCTGCGCAAACTCCAGGAAACTCGATGGCATGAATTGCGGCTGGCCCAGCGCGCCGGCCCACGATCCGCGCAACGCGGCGGGCTCGACATCCCCGTTGTCGAGAATCTTGAGCGCGTTGATCAGCTCTTCCCGAAACATCGCCGACCGTCGCGGATCGTAGGCCAGCGTTGCAAGCGTGGCGATCGTGGGGCGCACGCCGCTGAACCGACCGAAGTTGGATTCGAGCCCCCAGACCGCCACGATGACGCCGGGCGGCACGCCGTACTTCGCACTGACCTTGCGCAGAAGCGGCCGGTGCTGCGCGGCCATTTTCTGCGCGGTCTTCACCATGCTTTTCGTCAAGCGGCGGTCGAGATACTGATCCAGCGTGAGCACGAGTTCCGCCTGCGACCGATCGCGCTCGATCACGACAGGGAGCGGCTCGAGACCGGTGAGCGCCCGATCGAGCGTGGACTCGGTGATGCCGCGCGTGGCCGCTTCGGATCGAAACGCCGACAGCCAGTCAACGAACGTCTGCGGCGGGAGTTGTGGCACGGGCAGCGGATCCGGCGGCGTCTGCTGCGCACGGACGCCCACACAGACACCAAGACTCAACGCAAGGATCGCCGCCGACATCAATCGCATGGTTCCGTCTATTATGCGCCGATGCCGCGAGCGGTTAGGATCGCTGGATGGCGAGCGCGAAGTTTCCAGCCATTCGCGAGGCGTCCGCACGCGTCGTGGCCGAGCTGGTCCAGGGGTGTACGTTCGACGACTTCCTCCTCACGCCGCGTCGAAGCATCGTCCCCCGCCGCGATCCGGCCGTGATCGATCTCTCGTGTCACCTGTCACAGCACATCGTGCTGAAACGCCCGATCGTCTCGGCCAACATGGATACCGTCACGCGCGCGCCGATGGCGATCGTGCAGGCGGAAGAGGGGGGTATCGGCATCATCGATCGCGGGTTCCGGCCCGGCGACATTCAGCCGCAGGTGCGGGAAGTCGAGAAGGTGAAACGGACGCAGCACGGGATCGTTCGCGATCCGTATTCAATCGCGCCCGACGCGTCCGTCGACGAGGCAGCGGCGCTCATGTCCCGCTCGCGCGTCGGCACGCTCGTCGTGGTTGACGACCAGCGGCGGCTGCGCGGCTTGCTGACGGAGCGCGACATGCGCTTTGTGACGCGCCAGGGGCTCCGCGTGTCCGACCGGATGACGCCGGTCGATCGTCTGGTCGTGCATCGCGGCGATCTCTCGCCGGGGCAGGCGGAGCAGCTGATGGTCGAGCGGAAGATCAAGAAGCTCCCGCTGGTCAACGATCGCGGGGAGCTGATCGGCCTGGTTACCGCGCGCGACCTGCTCAAGCAGCGAAACCTTCCGTTTGCGACGCGCGACGACCAGGGGCGGCTGCGCGTCGGCGCGGCCGTCGGCGCGCAGGGGGATTACCTCGAACGCGCCGCCGAGTTGATCAAGGCCGGGGTCGACGTGCTCGTCATCGACATCGCCCACGGACACTCGATCGTCATGGACCGCGCGATTCGGGAACTGCGCAAGCGCTTTGGTGACGTCGAGTTGATTGCCGGCAACGTCGGCACGGCGGAAGGCACCACGTTCCTGCTGGAGCGTGGTGTCAACGGCATCAAGGTCGGCATCGGCCCGGGCGGTGGTTGCACCACGCGAATGACCACCAGCTTCGGCGTACCGCAGGCCCAGGCACTCGTCGAGTGTCGCGGCGCAGTAGCCAATTCAGACGTGTCGCTTATTGCGGACGGCGGCATCAGGCGGCACGGCGCGCTCGCCCAGTCGCTCCTGTTCGGTGGCGATTGCGCGATGCTGGGAAGTGCGTTTGCCGGAACAGTCGAAGCGCCTGGTGAAATCGTGCAGAAGTCGGTCCTGCTGCCCGAAGCGCAGAAGCCCGTCAAGGTGCCCTTCAAGGTGCTGCGTGGCATGGCGTCGCTGGAAGCGATTCGCGATCGGCTCGACGTCGAGGATGCCGACCGTGCGGAACTCGACGCGATGGGCGCGGAGGGCATGGAGGTCAGCGTGCCGGCCCGCGGATCCGCGCGCACGATCGTGCGCGACATGATCAAGCATCTCTGTTCGTCAATCAGCTACGGCGGAGCTGACAGCCTCTACGGCATGCGCGAGCTGTTCTGGAACGAACCGGAACGTTACCTGATCAAGCTCTCGGCGTCGTCGCGCCGCGAGTCCTACGAGCGCTGATTCCAGCGACTGATCCACGGAGAGTCTGCAGAGAAGAGGGGCCGCTGCTGAGGAGGCGCCGCGAATCTGCTCACCGGCTGCGGCGCGTGAACTGCTCGGCGCGCACCCGCCGCTCTACCTCGGCGGCGGCGGCCGTCTCGTACCGATCCATCACCCCGATGGTGCCGATACGTTGATACAACCGTCGCACGCCGTCATCGTCACGGGCGTCCACTGCAAGGGCGATTTCGGTGGCGTGGTGAAGTTCGTGCGCCAGGAGCGGCAGGCGATCCATCGGCGGCACCAGCACGTTGATCGAGATCCTGAGAAAGCGCACGTCTCCGCTGGTGGCTACCAGTTTTGTCCGTGCGCGCGGGATGTCCGGCGTTCCGATCAGCTCGACGTAGACGATCGTGTCACTCTGCTGCAACTGCTCGATCAGCCGGTTCACGATCGGCGACCGGACGATTGCGTCGTCGATGAGAGCCCGAACGACGGGCGAGGTGGCGCGCAGGCGAGTAATGGTGCCGGACGAATTCGCGGGCATCGACAGCAACACGAAGAGAAGTGTCCACATGAGCGGTCCCTGGATGTGCCGCCGTTGTAACGGTCAAAACGAGTTGCTGTCTGCGGAAATGTGACGATGTCTTTTCGCGGCCCGCGTTCGTCACGCATGCGCTGGAGTTCGTCACACCGGGCCGTGTGTTGGTGACCAGCGGACAAGCGGTGTGGGGACGAGCCGGTCATGGATTGAAGCCGGCCGCGGCTCTTCAGGAGG
Organism: Acidobacteriota bacterium; assembly: GCA_046726015.1. Taxonomy (GTDB): domain Bacteria; phylum Acidobacteriota; class Vicinamibacteria; order Vicinamibacterales; family 2-12-FULL-66-21; genus QHWT01. The sequence continues at coordinate 1,144 of JBKOZS010000039.1, read as the reverse complement.
CTTATCGTGAGGCCCGGGTGTTGAACGTGCGAAGCTTCGGAATCAGATCGGCGGGTCGATCGATGACCATGTCGCCGGGCCGCAGATCATCTTCGCTCGACATGAACCCGAACCCATAACGGACGAGGCAGACCTGCGTGCCGGCCGCCCGCGCCGTGGCAAGGTCGATCGGGGAATCGCCGATCATCACCGTCTGCTGCGGACCCGTCCCAGCCCGCGTCATGAGCTCATGAAGAGATGCCGGGTCTGGCTTTCTCGGCCACGGTCCGTCACCGCCAAGCACCCATTTGAAGAAGGTCGCGAGCCCGAGCCCCTCGAGAATCGTGAGAGTCGCTCGGCCAGGCTTGTTCGTGAGCACGGCGAGCGGCGCATCGGACGCAAGCGTCTCCAGCACCTCGCGCGTGCCGTCGTACACCCGCGTGTGCACGAGAAGCCGCTCGTCGTAGAGCTCGAGGAACCGTGCGAGCGCGCCGGGAGACTCCGGATCAAGTCCTGACGCGGACAGGGCGCGACGGACGAGCAGCGGCGCCCCTTCACCAACCATGCGCGCGATCGCATCTACTGGCTGCGGCGTGCCCCCGCGTTCCTCGATGAGCGCGTTTGCCGCAGCAGCCAGATCGCGGCGCGAATCGATCAGCGTGCCATCGAGATCGAAGACGAACAGAGCCATCAATGGGCCCGGAGCGTGGCCAGAGGACCCACGGCCTATGCTGCGTCGGGTGGCTGGTAGAGCGCTGCGACGGCGCCGGCTGGATCTTTGATGACGCAGAAACGTCCGCCGCCCATGCTCCGCGGCGGCGCGATCACAGTGCCGCCGAGGCGCTGGCATTCCTCGATGCTGTGGTCGAGATCCTCGACGGTGATGTACATCAGCCACAGGGCCGGAAGATCCGCGTTGGGCCCGCGAGCGTGGCAAACACCGGCGACGGCTTCGCCGTCCGCCTTCATGACGAAGTCCGCATACGTGCCCATGCTGAGCCGCTCGGGCTTCCATCCGACGACCGATTCGTAGAAGTCGCGGAGCGCCTCAGCGTTCGCGACCGTCAAGTCTTGCCAGGTGATGGTCCCGGGTCGAGGCGTAGTGCTCATCGAGCAAATCTTACGCGATCCGATGTGCGATGTGCGATGTGCGATGTGCGATGCG
>JBKOZS010000038.1:0-28860 GCA_046726015.1 Acidobacteriota bacterium | reverse complement strand
GCGCCATGCCGGTGATCAACGTGCGCCCGATCGGGTCTTCGCCGGGAAAGTGCCGCCGTGCAAACGTCTCGTTGACGATGACGACGTGCGGCACACGAGAGCCGTCGCGCTCGTCGAAGTCGCGCCCGGCGAGAATCGGGATACGGAGCGTGGCAAAGTAACGCGGCGAGACGAGATGCCGCCAAACAGATGAAAGAGAATCAGGAGCTTCCAGCGGCCTTCCAGCATCCTAATCGCGTGTTCGATGCCGACCGCAGCCGACACGGGAGTGTATGCATGCTTACTCACCGGTGAGCCCCTCACTTTTTGGTGCGTTCTTGCGCCTTGATGGCTGCCAGGGATGTAGTAGCGAGATGCAGACGAACACCAACATGTCCATCAGCCTGCCTCCACCCATTGCGGCGTTCTTCGCAGCCGACACGACCGACGCCGATCGTGTGGCCCAGAGCTTCACCGAAAGCGCCGTTGTCATCGACGAGCAACGTGAGCACCGTGGCCAGCTGGCCATCGCGCGTTGGAAGGCCGAAGCAACTGCGAAGTATCACTATACAAGCGTGCCGATTGCCGTCGATATTACGGGCCCCGACGCCGTTGTGACGGCGCGGGTCACCGGCGACTTCCCCGGCAGTCCTGTGGAGCTGCGGTACAGGTTCGCGCTCGAGGGCGACCGAATCGCGCGACTCGAGATCACGGCGTGAGCTTCAATCTCGGACTCTCGGGGCGTCGCGCGCCGGTCACGGCAGGGGACAAAGGGGATCGGCGCCGCCGTCGCCGAGGGTGCTGCCAACTATGCCGAAGTCATCGTGGGCGTGGAGGGCGACTCGATCGAACCTCGCCGGACGGTAATCGGCGTGAGCCGCGCCGGATCGGAGTCTGAAGTACGGGAATGCCAGTTCACGACCCGGTTCGCCGCGCTCCGAATTCCGCCGAGCGGTCACATGCGCGTCACTCCACCATCGACGAGGACTTCTTCTCCCGTCATGAACGATGAGTCGTCGCAGGCGAGAAAAGCACGACTCGTGCGATCTCCTCCGTCGACCCGAGGCGCCGCTTCGAAATTCTGGTCTCGAGCGCGCTGCGTACGGCGGCGGCCGCCTCGGGCGCGTACAGCTTCTCGAGGATCCCGGAGTCCGTTGGCCCCGGGCTGATCGCGTTTACGCGAACCCCTTGCTCGGCCAGCTCGGACGCCGCGGTTCGCGCCAGCGATCGGAGCGCCGCCATCGCGGGCTGCGGATGGTGATGCGCTACGCCCATCTCTCACCCGCCTACTCGTCGGAGGAAGTCGGCCTGCTGAATCCCGCTCCCCACCTCGATCCGACGAAAGGGCAAAAAAGGGCAACGCGGCGCCGCGCGCGATCGACGAGCGGCGAAAGAACGGGAATTTCCGAAGGAAAGTGCTCCTCAGGTAGGACTCGAACCTACAACCCTCCGGTTAACTGGCGAAACAAGAAGCGGTAGCCGCCCTTTGCGGCTCTCTGCACGCAATTGCCGGATGGTGCACTCCGCGTCGTGAAAGTCGGCTGATTTTATTTTCGCCTTGTGTCGCGGCTTGCTGTTCATTGCCACGGTTTGTTGCCTCCAAAGGGCAGGAAAAGGGTAACGCTCCTTCGCTGCTCGCTCGAGCACCGGGCTGCCGGCCGCCCTGACGATCATTTGCTCTCCTTCGATCCGATCTCGCGGAGATACTTCGTCATGATCACCAGCCCGAACAGCTGCGTCCATTCGGACACAATATTGCCGACCACTTGTCCCGCCTTACCGTTCGGATCCAGTGCCAAGTACAGGGCCAGCCACGCGGCGCCCGAGACAACCAGCACGATTGTCAGCGAGTGGTCGATGACCAACCGTGTCAGGTGGGTGCGGGTGCGCGGATGCGGCTGGCGGCTCTCAGCGGATCCCAGCTCGTAGAAGTACTTCGTCGCGATGACGATCATCAACGAACCGACCCAGTCGGCAAGCGCGTTGCCGTAGAACGCGCCACTGTGAGTCGAAGGATCGCCGCGCACGTACATCACGAACCACAGAGCGACAATTGTTCCAACGGCCAGTCCCAGCGAATGCTGCCTCAGGCCGCTGACGCGCGGGTGACGCTTGCCGGATGTCATTCAACCATGGTAGCGGGGTTTCGAAGGAGATACGCGTGGCCTCCACACGGCCTAGTCGATACTGCGCGAGCAGATCGATGACTCGCGGCTGATTCTCAGGCGGTGATTCAGATGTCGAGACGCGCGAACTCAAACCCGCCGGTTGGATACTCAACGTGCCCAGGCCGAATTCCGCGATCGCCTCCGTGCAATCAGCTCACGGACGAGGCCCGGCCCGTCGCTTGCCAGGCCCATGGATCACCTGCCCTGCCAGCGCGCCTGTATGGCGCTCGTTGTCCACGGTGACGACGCCGTTGACAATGACGTACTTGATGCCGATCGGGAATTGGTGCGGCTGTTCGAAAGTCGCGCGATCGATCACGCGATCCTGATCGAAGACCGTCACGTCGGCGGCGAAACCCTCCTTTAACCGCCCTCGATCGGCGATGCCAAGCTTGTCGGCGTTCATGCTGGTCATCTTTTTCACGGCCTCCGGCAGTGTGATCACCTTGAGCTCGCGCACGTAGCGTCCGAGTACGCGCGGAAACGTTCCGTAATAGCGCGGGTGCGGATGCGTGCGGCCGGTTGGCCCGTCGGGACTCACCGCGCTCCCGTCGGACCCGATCGACGTCCATGGCTGCTTCATGATGAGCTGCATGTCCGGTTCGGAGTGATGAAAGAACACAGTCGGTACGCTGCCGCCTTCCTCGAGCAGCACGTCGAAGAGGACATCGGCCGGATGGCCGCCGCGCGCGGCAATCAATTCGCTCATGCGCTTGCCCTGGAACGGCTTGTTGCGCTCGTTCCGGAGCGACACCAGGAGCATCCCGGCCCAGCCGTCGCCGGTCGCGAGGTAGTGGTTGTACCAGTTCGGCAGGCCGTTCATCACCTCCTCGCGCATCCGTTTCCGCGCCGTCGAATCCCTGAGCCGATCGAGCATCTTCTCGCGACCGCCGTCGTGTGCCCACGGCGGAACGATCGAGGACAGATTGTTCTGACCCGCGGTGTACGGATACACATTGGCGCGGATGTCGTAACCGTCGTCGCGCGCCTTCTGCACCATTGCGATGATCTCGTTCGCGCGGCCCCACAGCTTCTTGTGCGCGATCTTCATGTGGATGATGTCGACGGGAATCCTGGCGCCTTTGCCCACCGCGATGGCTTCGTCGATCGCGCGGAATACGCCCTCGCCTTCATCACGGATGTGCGATGAGTAAATGCCGCCGTACTGCTTCGCACTCCTGGCCAGCTCGATCAGATTGGCGGTCGTGGCGAAGCTGGAAGGAGGCTGCAGCAGCGCGGTCGAGAGGCCCATCGCGCCGTCGTCCATCGCCGCCGCGATGAGCCGCTTCATTTCGTCGAGCTCCGGCGGCGTCGCCGGCGACTGGCCGTAGCCTTTCACGTACGTCCACACCTGTTCCTCGCCGACGTACGACGCGATGTTCGTCGACATGTGCTGATGTTCGAGCTTCGCGAAGTACCCGCCGAGTGTCGTCCAGTCGGCCGTGACACCGTCGGCGCGAGCGCGCGCCTCCTCGGTCCCCGCTTTGATCGGTCCCGCCGACCGCGACTCGCCCAGCACCATCGTCGTGACGCCCTGCCGGATCATGCTCTCGGATCGGGGTTCGACGAGGATCGTGTAATCCGAGTGGTTGTGGATGTCGATGAAGCCGGGCGAAACGGTCAGGCCCGACGCATCAATCCGGCGCGTCGCCGCCGCGGTGCCGAGATCGCCCACGGCCGCGATGCGCCCGGCGCGGATCGCCACGTCCGCTCGTACAGCGGGGGTGCCGTCCCCATTCAGCACCGATCCCCCGGTGATCACGAGGTCGTACGGCCGCTGCGCCGCCGGCCGTGCGCAGGCGGAGAAAAGGAGGAGCCACAGCAGGACAGCGGATCGAGCTCTCATTGGCGGGCTAGATGTTAACGCCGGAAATTCGCCGACGGGCGACTTCGATTGAGCTGACGAGCAACGTGGCGGCTATGCTCGCACGCTGACACATCTCTGCGTTCGTACTCTTGGTGAGCCGACAGCCACGGACCTACGAGTCGAGATTCTCGCCTTGCGACACCAGCTCCAGGTGCTCCACCGATCGCGCCACCGACGGGTTCGGCTGACCCAAGCCGGCTCTTATGGGTTTGGCTGGCGAAGGTCTGGAATTAATGGCGATCGCCGATCGTCATCGTCCGGCCCGAAACCGTAGTCGCTTGACACCGTCGGGCGTTTCGACGCTACTGGGCATGGAAGAGCCAGTGCCGTCTCGGGCGACCGACCGTCTCGCCTGATGTTCGCGTGCTGATCCGCAGGATGTGGCAGGACAACCCGCTCTGGGGCGCTCCGCGCATTCACGGCGAGTTGTTGAAGCTCGGCATTGAGGTGAGTCAAGCCAGCGTCGCGAAATACCTCGTGCGGCATGGGTGACCCGCCGTCGCAATCTTGGCGGACGTTCCTGGCCGATCACGTCCAACAGATCATGGCGGCGGATTTCTTCGTCGTCCCGACGGCGACCGGTCGGCTGCTGTTCGCTCTGGTGATGCTCGCCCATCATCGTCGTGCACGTCGCCGTAACGGCACACCCGACCGCCACCTGGACCGCCCAACAACTTCGAGAAGCCTTTTCGCCGCGAAACAGCGATGTGTAGCGGTGGAACGCGCCGCCACACGCTCGGGAGAACATCAGCGACGGATTGATCTTCACCATGTCAGCGCTCCACCTGCGCGATCGTTTGTCATTCAGCCCGCAGCGTGACGAGCGGATCGAGCCGAGCAGCCCGTCTCGCCGGAATCCACGCGGCACACGCCGCCGTCGCAAGCAGCAGCATCGCGATGGCGCCAAACACCATCGGATCCGTCGTGCGGACCTGGAACACCATCGTGCGCATCACGCGCGCGAGCGCCAGCGCCGCCGCGAGGCCGAGCACGATGCCCGCGGCCACCAGTACGAATCCATTCCGGAAGACTAGCGCTACCACGTCGCGCCGCGACGACCCGAGCGCCAGCCGGATGCCGATCTCCTTCGCGCGCTGCGACACGGAATACGACATCACGCCGTAGATGCCGACGGCGGCGAGGAGAATCGCCACGAGCGCGAACACCGAGAATACTGTGGTCTGCAGGCGTGGCCTCGCGACAGCGGTATCCATTCGCGCATCCATCGTCGCGATGTTGGCGATCGGCTGATCGCGATCGAGCTCCGAGACGATCTGTCGAATCGGGCCGACGAGCGCCAGCGGATCGCCGGTCGTCCGCGCGACGAGATACAGGGTCGTCGTGCCCTGCGCGCCTTGCGCGTACGGCACGTAGACGACCGGCACCGCCGGCGTCGTAATGCCGCCGTATCGCGCATCATCCGCCACGCCGACGATCTGGAACTTCGGCGGCGAGTAATCCGCCGGCGCGCCGGCGCGAATCGCATCCTCGACCATTTTCTTCGGCAGCAGTTCGGTCGGGGGATCGACCGTGATCAATTTTCCGATCGGATCGCGATCCGGATAATCGCGCTTCGCCATCGCGCGATTGACGATCGCCACTTTCGGCGCGTCCCTGGTGTCGCGCTCGCTGAACGCGCGGCCGTTCAGGATGCGGACTCCCATCGCGCGGAAGTAATCGCCGACGACGACGCGGTACTGAATCGGCGGGAGGCCGCTGAGATCGGCGGGCAGCGGGCGATCGAGCAGGGTGACGGTCTTGCCCCACACGTCCCCGATGAGCGGGATGCCGTTGATCGCGCCGACGTATTCCGCGCCCGGCAGCGCGCGCGTCCTCGCCGTCAGGTCGTCGTAGAAGGCCTCCGCCCTTTCCATCCGTGTCGGACTCGGCCGTCCGTTCGGGCCACGGCCCATGTACTTCTGAGGCGGCAGGCTCACCATCGCCGTCAGCACGCGATCGCCATTGAAGCCGGCGTCGAGCGTCAGCATCGCGTGCATGCTCTTGATCATCAGGCCCGCGCCCGCGAGCAGGACGAGCGACAGCGCGACTTCTCCGACGACCATCGCCGCGCGCACGCGGCTGCCGCGGCTATCCGAGGTTCCACGCGATCCTTCTTTGAGATCGTCGTGGAGCGCCAGCCGCGTCCCCTGGACCGCCGGCGCCAGCCCCATCAGCAGGCCGGTCATCGTCGCGATGCCGAACGTGAAGAGCAGCACTGTCGGATCGACCTGTACGTCCTCCGCACGCGGCAGCACCTGCCGGCTGATCAGATTGATGCTCCGCGTCGACGCGGCGCTGATGGCCAGGGCGAGCGCGCCGCCGATCGCCGACAACAGCACACTCTCGACGAGAAACTGGCCGACGACCTGCCGCCGCGACGCACCGAGCGCGACGCGCACCGCCACTTCGCGCCGGCGTGCCACGCCGCGCGCGAGCAACAGATTCGCGAGGTTCGCGCAGCAGATGAGCAGCACGAACCCCACGGCGCCGAGCAACACGAGCATCGGCGTCTTCACGTTTCCGACAAAGGCGTCCTGCAGCGGCGCGACGCTGATTGCCGTGCCTTTGTTGACGGATTCTTCCTTGATGATCGCGTCCGAGATCGCGTTGAGATCCGTGGACGCCTGCGCCGCGGACACGCCCGGCTTCAATCGCCCGACCATGCGCAGGAAGTAGTTGTTGTGCGAGTTCAGGTTGTCGCCGGGCGCGAACGACATCGGCACGAACACCTGCACGTCGGCGTTGAGGAACGCGAACGCCGGCGGGAGCACGCCGACGATCGTGTACGGCTGGCCGTCCATGAGCATCGATTTACCGGCGATTGCGGCATCTTGTCCGAAGCGGCGTTTCCAGAGACCGTCGGTGATGACGGCGACCTGGTGCGTTCCCCACCGCTCGTCGTCGATCGCGAAGCCGCGTCCGATCGCCGGCGGCACGCCCAGGTTCGCGAAGAAGGCCGACGAGACGATCAGGACGCCGACGCGCTCGGCGTCCGCTCCGCCGGTCAGGTTGCCGTTGCGTCCGGAGAAGGCGTCCAGATGCTCGAACGATCGATTCTGCGCGCGATACCGGTAGAAGTCCGGCGGCGCCGCGAACCCCGGCGTTCGGTTGATGCCGTTCACTGGACGGACGAGCGTAAGGGCGCCGGCGTTTCTGTACGGCAGCGGCCGCAGCAGCACGGTATTGACGACGCTGAACATGACCGTGTTGGCGCCGATGCCGACCGCGAGCGTGAGCAGAACGACGGCGGTGAAGCCCGGCGACCGGCGCATCAGCCGCACGGCGAACTGCAGGTCTCGCATCATTGTTTCGAGCATGGTCACTCCCGCTCGCTTCTCGCGAAGCATCTGTCGCCGCGTCCGCCGCTCGAGCGCGCGGTCCGACGCGCCGGCCTTCAGCAGTCCCGCCACTTCGCGGATCGAGAACCAGGCAAGACGGAAGCGGCCTGCCCCCCGGACCGCGCGGCGGCGGGTCTCGAACATCTCCTCGATCGCGTCGCCGTGCTCGCGATCGAGCGTCGGCGCGACTCGCCGCAGCAGCGATCGGTAGAAGCCCATTACGCGCCCTGCGGATACAGTTTGCGCTTGCGCGCCACGCGGACGAGCGCGTCGAGCCGCGCGGCTTCGGCGGCGGCGGCGCGGCGGCCCTTGGCGGTCAGCCCGAAATACTTGCGGCGTTCGTCGGCGCCGGCGGGCGATTTCGCGGCGGCAATCAACCCGTCGGCGGCGAGGCGCTGCAGCACCTGGTAGAGCGAGCCGGTGGTCGGATCGAGCCGGCCGCCGGAGCGCTCTTCGACGTCCTTTCCGATCGCATAGCCGTGGCAAGGGCCCTCGCCAAGGGCCAACAGGACGTGAAAGGCGAGATCCGACAGCGGCGTCATGGCCTGCTTAGACGGCGCGTCGCGCCAATTCGTTGCCTGGCAACTATAGTGGTCCAAACTATAGTTGAATGACAGAAGGAGGACGAGGCTTTCCAGCTGTGGAACCGGCGGGCCTAACGGCACAGGTGCGAATCACTCGACCTTCAACCTTCCTATTGCGTGAATTCATTTTCTGGCACCTTCCAGGTTTTCAGCGTGCGATTGATGTCTTCGTCGAGCGTGAGCGTGCCGGCTTCGACCAGGCGCATGATGCCGAAGGCATTGACTGATTGGCTGATCGATCCGGCCTGAAACAGCGTGGTCCGCTTCACCGGCTGCTTCTGCTCGCGGTCGGCGAACCCGTACTGGCCGTCCAGGCGATGTGGAACAGGCACTCGCGAACCAACGACAGCGGCTATGCCCGTCAATGACGTCAGGTTTCAGCGCCGTCGTCGCAAGTCGACGACCTGAACAAACGTCGAGGTGGCGATCGTGCGCTGCCTCCCCCGTCGGAAAATTGAAAGTTCACCAATCGGCGACCTTCAGTCTCGCTGCCGCGCCCTTTGTTCAAAGCTCGCGACCTCGTTCCTGATTTGAACAACGACCGAACTGCCTGTACTGGAACGTCCATTTGCGGTTGAGCTACCTCTCTCGGAAGGGGGGCAGGTATTTGCACATCGCCGCGCGAGCCACTCCAAACCAGGTCGGCTACGACCCAGCTTTGCGGAGGTCCGATGTCGATGAGCTCCCCTCGATCTCTGGTCGCATCTGTTCGTGCGCTTCACCGCAGGATGACGTTTCGTCGCACTTGTCTTGTCTCGGTCGGCGCGATCGTCCTCGCGCTCTTTGCGCGTGGCGCCGCGATTGACGCGCAGGTCGCGTCGATTGCGACGATTGGTCTCACACCAGGGTGGGTCACATTCGGGCAGGTGGTGCCGAAGGGTCTCGCGTTCGATGGATTGAAGGTGGGCTCGCTGCCCACTCAGACTGATGTGAAAACGCGATGGGACGATGGGTCCATCCGTTTCGCCATCGTCACCGTGAAGGCGGAGACGGCGGGCGACTTCCTGATCGCCGCCGGAGCGCCGTCGGGACCGGCTTTGGTGCCCGCCATTCCGAGCGCTTCCGTCACGCTGACGATTGGCGGCGTGCGCTACGTTGCGGCGCTGCCGGCGGATCCGTCATTGGATCCGTGGCTGTCCGGACCCAACGTTTATGAAGGGCGATCGACGATTGCTCCGGTTTCCGAAACGGACGGCACCCACCCCTTCCTGCGCGTCAACTTCGACACGCGGGCGTACAGCGACGGCAAAGGTCGGGTCGATGTTTCCGTCGAGAACGTGCTCGATCAGACTGGAGCAACTACCGTCACGTACGATGTCGCGATCGATGTGAACGGCACGACCGTGTGGTCGAAGGCCGCGGTGGAACACTACTACCTGACGCGTTGGCGCAAGGTGTTCGAAGTCGGCGCAACGCCGTTCGGGTCCATCACGCCCGACATCACACCGTTCTATCAGGCACGCGCGTTACCACCCTACCTGTCGCTCGTGACGGATGTCGTCGATTCGGTGCTCGCGGCTGACGGCACGCCGCGCCCGACCTTCGACACCCTCAAGCAAGGTGCCCTGAATAATCCAATGTGGGATCACTCCGGACGACCTGAGTTGGCGCCCTACCCGGATTGGACCGCCCGCTATCTCGTACACAAGCATCCGAGCCAGCGCGAGTACGTGCTGGCCAACGGTGATCTGTCCGGATCCTGGCCGTTCCATATCCGCGAACCCGAGGGCAGCCTGACGAGCGGCGTGGGCCCCGATCGATTCATTTCACTGGATCAACGCCCGACCGTGTGGCTCGACGAGCGCGCGAACACCGATCCGATCGTCAGGCCGGAAGACCGCGTCAAAGGTGGCCCAATGCAGATGCACGAATACGGCAGTGGCGTGCCGGCCACCGGGCAGTCGCCGCTCGGCCCAGATATCGCGCATCAGCCCTCCCTCGCGTACGTCCCCTATCTGCTCACCGGGGACCGGTATTACGCCGAGGAAATGGGTTTCATCGCCAACTACAGCCTGATCCACACATACGATGGCGACGGCGGCCGCAGCGACACCTGCGCGACGTGCCCGAAGATCGGCAGGAACGGCGTTCTCGAAAACAACGAAGTGCGTGGATACGGCTGGGGGCTGCGCAACCTCGTTGACGCGGCGGCATACTCGCCCAATGTGGAAACCCGAGCCTACTTCTCGCAGAAGGTTCTCAACAATCTGTCGTGGCTGGACGATTACGCGAACTCGAAGGACCCGATTACAAACCCTCTTCGGATTCTCTGGAACGGCTTCAGACCGGAGCCCGGATACGTGTCGCTTTGGGAGCAGAGCTATCTCGCATTCGCCATCGATCGCGCCAACGCGCAGGGATTCGTGGGCGGGCTGGCTCATCGCGACGCGATTGCACGACTGCAACTGCGGCTGTTTACGAGCGAGCCGGCGTATCCGCGGCTCTCCGACAGAGGTTGCACGAACCCGAACGATCCCACGGTGGTCCCGCCACGAATTCCGTGCGATTGGAGCGCGCCGTATTTGATAGCCGCCGGCCAGGTGCCTGATCCGGCTTCCTGGGCTGGCTTCACGTTCTTCACGACGATGGAGGAGATCGCGGCGCACACGGTAGGAAACCCCAATCTGCAACGTCCGTATGAGGGATTCTACGGACCCGAGGCACGTCTGAGCCTGATGATTGGCGTCAATAACAAGTGGACGGGTGCGCAGGAATCGTACGATTACCTGTTCCCCTTCATCGCGATCAACAACTCCGCATGTTCGGTCGCGTATGGTGGCAACGGCAGTGCCGATCGCTCCGACCTCGCATGCCGGGCGGGTTGGGCTGTCGACTTCTATCCAGATTCGGTTACGCCGGCGCCGCTTCCGCCACCAGTCAATCACGCGCCGACGGTGGCGGCGATCCTCGATCAGAACAACCGCATCGGGGACGGCATCAACCTCGCGGTGACAGCCACTGACCAGGATGGTGATGCGCTGCAGTACTCCGCGATCGGGCTCCCCGCCGGGCTCGCGGTCGATGCGTCCACGGGAACAATCACCGGAAGCTTCACCGCCATGGGAGACTTTGCCGTAACCGTGCGAGCGTCCGACGGCGCGGCGACGGGCGAAACGTCGTTCGTGTGGCACGTCGCTGCCGCATTACTGCTTCAGGCATTGAAGAACCCGGGGCCGCAGTTGCACACCGAGGGTGACAAGGTGTCCGTGATGGTCCAGGTGGTGTTGACTTCCGTGCCGCCGCCCGGGGCCATTCTCTTCAGCGCACAGAATCTGCCGACCGGTCTCCAGATCAACCGCTCCACAGGGCTGATCTCAGGGCAGATCCGGAGCGACGGCGCAGGTGTCTACACGACCACCGTGACGGTGACCGAGAACGGGACGCGCTCGCTCTCGCAGACATTCCAGTGGACCGTGCTGTCGCACCGCGGGTCTGGCAGGGCCGGAAGCCTCAGGAGTGAACCATTGAATGCTGGCGTCTCGGTCGCGCAGCTCGCGAACCCTGCCCGTTCGTGGGTCGCATTGTCGACCGATACGGGCGGGTAGGATCCTCAACTGGTCCCGGAGCGGAGCGACGCCGCCGCTTCGCTTCGGGCCAGTCCTGTGAAGGCGGCACCGTCAGCAGGATCACACTCGCGACCGCATCCGTGACGGGGTTTTGGGCCGGAGAGCGCGACTACAATTCGAGCATGCCGACAACACTCTCCTCGCGTGAACGTGCTGGGCCGAAGCTCGCGCGCACACGCTCGACCCTGTCGTGCGCATCGGTCATGCCGGCGTGACACCGGAACTTGTCGCAGAAGTCGACCGTGCGCTCAGCGCGCAGGAAGTAATCAAAGCTTCCATTGCCGTCGAGGATCGCCAGGAACGCGCCGCGCTGGGCGAGGCGCTGGCCGAGGGCGTCGATGCCGCGCCCGTGCACGATGTCAAGAACGCGTTTCACACCGCGCTCGAGACCGCCGACATCACCAATTTCACCTGGCATGACTTGCGACACACCTTCGCATCCTGGCTGATGATGAAAGGCGCGTCGCTGCGCCCGGTCGCCGAGCTCCTCGGCCATCGCGGGCTGCGGATGGTGATGCGGTACGCGCATCTGTCAGCCTGATGGTCAGCTGGCGGGCTGCAGCGAATGCACGAGACGCTCTGTGGCGGAGTTTTTCAAACCCGGTCGAGCACCACCTGAATCGTCGTGCGCGCGCGTAACATCCAGGCTCACGACGGGCGCCGCGGGCTATCGGGCCACAAGAAGGAGCAAGGGCGATGTTGCTTCTACCGGATGTCGAAGCGTATTACACGACCGTCCGCAATGCTGAACGCATGGCGCCCCATCCTATCGAATAGCAGGTTGCCATCGAGGTCGCGTCCCGTCAGATGGACCTCGACCTCGATCGTTCCATCCGCGCCGACCGAGAAGCCGGTGGGCTCCGCGTGGGAGTCGATCGTCGCCCACTGTTGTGTCCAGTAGGAGCGCACGCCGGCATGTCCGGTGACATACCCGCCATCAAGGCCGTTGGCCCAGACGACATCTTTGTGCATGGCGGCCAGCGCGGCGTCGATGTCGCGGCGGTTGAAGGCGTCATAAAGGTGCACGAGCACTTCTGTCGCATTGGGCATTGCGCGCTCCTGATTCTTGGGTTGCGGATGTTCGACCCGCCGAGGGCGTGTCCACCGCTCACAGCGTTGTTCTCGAAGGGGATGATCCGATGAAGTGGAAGTCGCATCGCTCGACCGGGTGCTGCTCCCACCTGAAGTCAGAATTTGAAACCCGGCGGTACGTTCTGATTCCAGTAGCCTTCCTCGATCAGCTCCCGGATGCGCCAGCCCACGGGTGTGCGCACCAGCTTGTGGCGATACCACAATCCCTGAAAGAACACCTGTGTCTTGCCAGCCCCGAGGTCCACGACCATAGGACACGAGCAGTGCGTTCGCGAGCTCGCCGTGTCACCCGTGATGCTCAGGAGCATCGTGGAAATGGCGTGCTGCGAAAGGCGAATCTTTGCTAACGCGCGCTTCAGGAAGGCCACGTGGTCTTCAACGCTGCTCCGGATTCCGCCGGTCACCGTATCGTCGATGATGGCATCCGAGGTAAACACGTCGCGATAAGCATCCCAATCGCGGTCATCGACCGCATAGCAGTAGCGGACGAGCAATTCCTGGATCTCGATTCGATCAGAAATATCTCGCAACTGAAGCGCCATACTGTGATTCCTCCCATTCGTAGCCGCAATCGTACCAGTGCTTCGACAGATGCGACACCGAGCACGGTAGCGGCACATTCCGCCAGGAATACTCTTCGCGAACGATGGCTGGAGTGCGCGGAACGGTCCTGCGCCCTGTGCCGCGTGGTGTTGCGCCGTGAATGACCGTGCCGGCCGCGACGGAGCTTGCCAGATCGCATTCGGAGGCCCGCGCGCTTCCGATGCTGCGCTCGTACGCACAGCACGATGCATGAGGCGCGAGGACGCTGAAACGGTCCACCGCCGGGCTCGACCGTGCGTACTTCGGCGCTGTTGCTATCGTGACAGGTGCGCGCCGCCAATGCGTGCGTGATCGAAGCATTCGTGTCCGAGACAAACATGAACGCAACTGCCGATTCTCCGACACCGAGGTTGAGCCCTAACCAGGTGCCCCTTGTGGCGAAGTGGCCACTGCCGCGCGCCTTGCCATAACTCGTGGTGATCCTCGTGACCTGCCTCGTGATCCCGGAGCGCCTGCTGCGCTTCGCGGAAGTTCGCATACAGTTTCGCAACCTCCGGATGGAGCTGCAGCACGTCGTAGATCATGGCTTCGACTTCGTGCGGCAGGAGCATCCGCACTTCGCCGATCACTTCGACGCAGAGCGCGTGGATTGTGCGAATGACCTCGTGTTCGTGTTTGAACGTCTTCAGACGGGCGCCGATGTCCTGCCGGAGCTGACGGGCAATCACGCGGTTGAACGCCACGACCAGCACCTCGTGGCCGTCCACGGCGTGTGGCCGAACTCATGGATTCGCGGCGCTAAAGCCAGTCGCAGCCTTAAGAGACCCGATCAATCCGCCCGTGGCGAGCAGGCACATCATGCCTACGGCGGCCAGATATGACCCCTGCGCCATGGAAAACAGCCCGGTCCGATGCTGGTCCGAAGCTGACAGCCATTCTTCAAAATTGCCAACGAACGAAGCAAACAGCAAGCTCACCATGAAGGCCCACGCGGCGACTTGGTATGTCCGACCGTGAACCCGAGAACGGCGGTTCAGGATGGCCGCGCCAATCAGCACGAATCCAGCCGCCCAATCTGGCACAACCGACAAAGGGCTGTGGAGGATCTCATCTGAGTGCGTGCAAGCTACTGCGCAGAGGAAGAACACGCCGAATTCGAGAGCGACAGAGGGCTTCGCCAACGTCATCATCGCTTCAGGCTCCCTGCATTCTGGCGCTGCAGCGCGAAGGCGTATGATTCGGCGTCACATGGTTTCATGCCGTGGCGCTGACGGTGAAGCGCGGCGGATCGGTTTTCACGTGCGGCATACTCCGGCGATGTGGAGTGGAGGGCTCCTGGAGGATGCTCGCGGCGCGTACCGACTCGAGGGCGCGTCGGATGGCCGTCGCCCAGCTAACGCGCCGCTTCCGCTGCGGTTCGCGAGCCGCGCCGCTGAGTTGGCTCGTCGCGATGGTCGGCGCACCCCGTGCTTCCCTCCGGCGAGGCATCGCCGCCAAATGATCGGCGTTTGCTCCATTCGGACCCGGAAAGTGTTGCCTAGGGCTCGGCCCCCGTCTCTCGACGCCAGAGAGCTAACCAAAAAGCTAACGAACTCGTTGGGACGAGCCGGTACCAGCCGGTAAATCAGTCCGCGCCGAAGGTCGATTGTGCAATAGAATCGGGCCTGCCGGGCACAGCCGGTACCAGACGGGACTCGACGATTCGAGTCCCGTCATCCACCCCAGTATTCTGCGAGGTTTCAACTCGTGCCATCGCCAAACTGCTTCGCGCGGCGCACCGCGCGCGCCGATCGGTCGCGCAACTCCTTCGCGCGTAGTGGCAAATTGGCTGATGTCGCGATCGTTTCACGGATGCGCTCGAGCAGTTCGTCAGGATTGACTGGCTTGAGCAACAGCGCATCCGCCTGTTGCCGCGTGCTCTCCGGGAGTTCCTCGATGGCGCGTCCGCTGAGCACGATGATGGGGATGTGCGCCGTGGATGGACTCGATTTCACCGTGTAGATCAAGTCGGCGCCGCTGGGGCCAGCACCGAGCATGAAGTCCGTGACGATGACACTCGGACGCGTCTCTTCGACGCTCCGAATCGCTTCATCCGCGGCACGCACCGTCGTGCATGACAGGCCAGACGTCTCCAAGAACAGCGAGTACATCTCTCGCGTATCAGCGTCGTCTTCGACGAGCAGCACGATCGGCGGGATGTTGGCCCTGGCCTTGGCGGCAGAAAGCGTCATGTTTGATCGCTGTCGGGCACGTCATCATAGGACGAATCGACGAAAGTGACCATTCGGGCCGCAATTTCGCAGGGTTTGGGCTACGGCTGAGGTTATGCGAGAATTTCCGTATCGCATGACCCAACAGGACGTGGAACGGATTGCAAAGGTCGCCCTGCGCGAACTCGGCGCAGGGGATGTCGCGCTGGCCGTGGCGCCAGGAAACGCGCGCGACATCTGGATCATTACGATCGCCGGCGAGAAGTCGAGATCGCTGCGGATCCGCGCCGGCGAGGGCACCAGCGCGCAGTTCGTCCGCAACCAGATCTTCGAGCAGTTCGAGCGGATTCGCTAGCCGCGCGCTCGCTTCTTCTCCTTCACGGGTGCGGCCTTTGCGGCCTTGGCCGGCTTCTCGATGTCGGCGACCTTCACGGCCTTCTTCTTCGTGGTGCTGACCCGGTCGAGGCTCTGTCGAAGCGCGTCCATCAGGTTCACGACCTTGGGTGGCGCCTGCTCCTCTGTCGCGACGACTTCCTGGCCGGCGATCTTCGCGTCGATGATGCGCTGCAGTTCTTCCTGGTAGGCGTCGCGGTACTCCGCGAGATCGAGCTGCCCCTCGAAGTTGCCGATCACCTGCTTCGCCATCTTGATTTCTTCCGGCTTCACCTTTTCCGGCACATTGTCGAGTTCCTCGATGGCCTCCATGCTCCGCACCTCGTTGGCGCGGCGCATCGTGTACATCACGAGTCCCTTCTCGCGCGGCTGCACGGCCACCAGATACTCGCGCCCGTAGAGCGCAAGTTTGCCGATCCCTGCCTTTCCTTTCATCCCTTCGCGGATGACGGCGAACGCTTCGAGCGACATTTGCCCATCGGGCGCGAGATAGTACGGTCGCTCGACATAGATGGGATCGATGGCGTCGACTTCGGTGAACTGCACGAGATCGATGACGCGCGTCGATTCAGGACGGACCTTGGCGAGATCCTCGTCGTCCATCACGACGTAGCGTCCCTTTTCGAACTCGTACCCCTTCACGATTTCGGAGAGTGGCACTTCGCGATCGCACTTCGGGCACCAGCGCTTCTGCTGAATGCGCGTCTGGCATTCGCCATGAAGCTGGTTGAAGCTGATCGTCGCGGCGGAATCCGTCGCGGGGAACACCCGCACAGGGATGTTCACCAGACTGATCTTGAGGAATCCCTTCCAGGTCGGGCGTGCAGCCATAGCTCACTCATTATCGGCCGAATGCCGTCCGGCCACACGCCCTGCACGAAAATGCGCCAATTGGCACGCGTTTGGCCTTCCGTCCTCCGGCCTCCGGCCTTTACTGCCCGGGGACCCAGGGGCGCACTTCGACGAACTTCCAGTCCTTGCCCGCTCGCCGGATGACCGACATGACCAGGCCGCCGTGTCCCTGGGAGTCGCCGCCAGTCACCTGCCAGTCGCCTTGTGTGACGGCCACATCAGGCGACGCCCAATGGATGCTGGTGACCCTGATGGACACCTGCATCCCGTTCAAGCCGTCCGCGAACGCTGCCGCGATTTGGGCCGGCCCCGTAGTCTTGTCCCCCTCCAGGGAATAGTACGTGCCGTCCTCGTCCCAGAGCGCGCCCGCCTGCTTGAAGTTCCCCGAGGACAATGCCTGGACGAAGGCGGTATTCAGCTTCTGAAGCGCCGCTTCATCGGCTGTGTGGTCCACGCGTTTCGGCGCGGCCGGCTTCGACTGCGCGGAGAGGGACGCCACGGAAAACAGGACAACAAGAGCCACTGCTGCGCGTCGCATCTGTATGCCTCCTTGGCGCCGTGTGAATGCCGAATGCCGAGATTTCACGAATTTGGCGTTTCGGCGCCCGTTGAGAGGTCTCGGTCCCTCGAACTATCTCTTATACGAAAGCGACGCGGATTCTATCCGATCGCCAGGTGGCTACAAATTTAGCATCTGCTCTCGACTTCGACCTGCGAGCAACGTCGAAGGGTCGGCATTCGTCATTGGCCGCCCTCAGAAGAGGTATCTCACCTGGAACTGCACCATCCTGGGCGGATCGATATTGGCCAGGCTCGGGAGCGCATTGGTCGCGGAGCCGACGGCGACAAGCTGACCGAATGTGGGGTTTGACGTCCCGGTGTCACCGTACGTCGTCTGCGCCCGACCGAGCAGGTTGGCGTGGTTGAACAGGTTGAAGCCTTCGACCCGCAGCAGCAGGGTCTGGTGATGCAGCTTCAGGCGCTCCTCGACGAAGAGCGAGATGTCCTCGGTGCCCGTGCCGCGGAATGCGGACTTGGCGATCACCTTGCCAGCGACCACGGGCCGGTCGTTGTTCGCGCCGTCACCGTTGTTGTCGATACCAGTGATGGCGTTGAAGGGACGCGCGGAGGCGAACATCATCAGCGTGCCGGCCGTGATGTTGTACGGCAGGTTGTAGCTGCCCGTAATCACCGCACGATGCCGCTGATCGACAACGCTCGGGCCGCGTTCTTCTTCGCCCAGGCGCGCGATGTTCGCGTCGTTCGGCGCGATGCCGTTGCCGTCAGGCTCGCTCGTATTGGTCGCCTTCGATAGCGTGTAGCTCACGTCCGCCTGGAACTTCCGGCTGCCGCGATAGCCAATGTGCGTCTGCAGCCCCTCGTAATCGGCCGCGCCGAGATTCATCAGCACGTTCACCGAACGCACGCCGCCGTTGACCGGCACTATCGGGCGGGTCGTGTTCGCGGCGGCCACGCTCCGTGTCTGGCCGGGAGCGGTCCGATCGAACGGCGCCGGCGCATTCAGGTCCACGGTTCGATCGAGATCGGTCCAATGCTGATGCACGTAGTCCGCTCCCGCGAACAGGCCGTGCAGGATCTCACGCTCGGCGCCAACCGTCGTCACCTGGCTGCGTGGATTGACGAACTCGTCCGGATAGTTCGCCAGCAGATCGAAGTTCAGGCCGTAGGCCGCAAACTGGTTCTTGTAGAAATCGCGCTGGCCCGCCTGGATCGTGATGTTGCGGGCCGGCTGCTGCGACAACGGCAACGTGCGCGGATCGATGTTCACCGGGACGCACGTCAAGCAGGTCGGGAACCCGGCCTGTCCCGGAGCAGCCGTGTAGGCGACGATGCCGTCGAGGCCGCCCGTCAGCGCGCTGGCGAGCGCGTTGGCGCGGACCTGGGTGTAGTACATCGCGTAGCTGCCGCGAACGACCGTGCGTGAATCACCACCCGGATGCCACGAGGCACCGATGCGCGGCGCGAAATTGGCCGTCGCGTCCGTCAGCGTCTGACGATCGTAGCGAAGCCCCGCATCGAGCGTGACCTGGTCGTTGACGCGGAACCGATCCTGCACGAAGGCCACGGACATCCACTGCGTCATCTTGTAACTCGTGGTCCCGTAGCTCACCGGCTGCGTGTACTGCTGCACGTCCGCCAGCGTCAGTTGATCGAACGGCTGCGTCGTCGTGCTGAGAAACGTGAATGTGCCGAGCGTCGCCTGGCCGGGCTCGCTGCCCGATCCACCCGTCGTGTGACGGATGATGCCGCCGCCGAATCGCAGGTTGTGGCTCCCGCGCGACCACGACATCGTGTCGGCGAACTGGACCTGGTGACCGAAGATATCAGCCGCGCGCGATTCGCCTATCGTGAATGGCACGGATCCGCCACGCGTGTACGCGGTCGAGGGGTTCTGCGACTCCCACAGCGTGACGGGATCGCCGTGCAGGTAAGCGAACCGCGCCTCGTTGAGGAAGTTCGAGCTGACGACCGTCGTGTGATTGGCCGCGACCGACTGCGAACCGCGCGTATATCGGCGCGCGACCGTTGGCGCGTTCGTGCCGACGACGGCGTCGTTCGGATTCGTGTCGTAGAAGTGATCGGAATTCGCACGGATCATCAGCGTCTGCGCCGGCGTAAGCCTGTGATCGAGCCGGCCGTTGAACAGCGCCTGACGGTAGTGCCCCACGTAATCGAGGCGGCCGTCCGCCGGCAGGACGAACGTCGGGAGCGTCGGCGACAGGAACGTCGTGCGGTCCTGCATCGTGTAGTCGGCGGTGGCGAAGAAAAACGTCTTGTCTCTGGCGATCGGCCCGCCAATCGAGCCCGAGAACTGATCCAGGTCGTCCGGCAGATCCGCAGGGTTAATCGCGACCAGCATGTTCGGCGTCGTGCATGTCGAGACCGATGGCGGGCAGAAGCCCTTCGTCGAGAACGTTCGTGCCTGCAGTCCGCCCGGACGCGCCAGGTAGATCCCTTCACCGCGCAGGTTGTTCGTGCCCGACTTCGTGACGATGTTCATGGCGGGTCCCGCGGTCCAGCCGAACTCGGCGGAAAACGCGTTCGTGAGCACCGCGGCTTCCTGGACCGCGCCAAGCGGCAGCGTCGTCAACATCGTCTGGCGTCCCCACCCCTCGTCGTTGCTCGCGCCATCGAGCATGTAGGTGGTCGTGCGCCGGCTGCCGGAACCGGTGATGAAGTACGTCGCATTGACGAACAGGTCGCCCGTGCCTTTGCCCTGGCGGAACGCGGAGTTGAACAGCGGCAGCGTCGTGATCTTCCGCCCGAGAATCGGCGCCTCGTCGATGGCCTGGCTGTCGAGACGAACGCCAATCTGGGAGTCGACGCGCACGCCCTGGTTTGTGCCGTAGACCGTGACTTCGGTCTTCTCGGAGCCCACCAGCAGCTTCACTTTCACCGTTGCCGTCTCGCCGGAGCGAAGGCTCAAGTCGTTCCGGCTCTCGTCTCCGAAGCCAGGCTTCGAGACGGTGACCGAGTACGTTCCCGTCAGCGACAGCGCGGGAACTGCCGCACTGCCATCGAGACCCGTCATGGATTCGCGGACGGCCCCCGTGTGGTTGTTCGTGACGGATACCTTCGCGTCTTTGACAACGGAGCCGGACTGATCGGTGACGAGTACGACGATGGACGCGGTATTTGGCGATTGTGCTGCCGCGCCGGTCGCGAACGTCGCGCACACGAGCGCAGACAGAACGATTCGAAACTTCCTCACGACTCCTCCCCTACCTCGATGTCACAACGTAGTCCTTGAAATAACTCGTGCTGTCGGTTTTGGCCCACAGGCCGATGCGCCCGGCCACCGGCGGGCGAAGCACCGGATTGTTCGCCGGAAACAAATCAGGATGTGGCGGCGCATTGTTGCGCCCGGGTCCGGGTTCGCTGCCCAACGTGTACTCGAGGGCAGGCTCGCCATCGAGCCACGCCTTGAAGCTCGCATCCTCGACCGTCATCTTCAACTCGTGCCACTGGCTGCGATCCAACATGAATTTCTTCGTGCGATCGCTGAACTTCACGCCCCGCCGGATCCCGTTGTGGAATTCCCAGAGCGCAACATTGTTCTCGGTGTCGTTGTAGCGTACCGCGAGCCAGTCGCCATTCGCTTTCACGTTGAAGAGGATGCCGGACGCGCGATCGGCATCGCCGGCAATGGTCTTGAACTTCACGCTGATCGTGCCGTTCGAGAACCGATCGACCCCTTTCAACACGCAAACCGGGTAATAGGCGAACTGCTTGGCGTGGTCCATCAACTCTTCGTTCGACGTGCCATAGAGCTTGCGCGCGCTCTGCACCAGCAGCTTCGTCGGGTTGTCCTTGCTGGCCACCCACGGACGGCCGTCGACCATGATCACTTTGTCGTCACCGTCCTGTGCGACGAGCCAGGTGCCCACGATCGGCTCGAAGGTCTTTGGGGGCTTGCCCACCTGTTCCTTGCGGAAATCAACCTTCGTCTCGGCCGCCGCGAGCGGCGCGAGCAACACCAGCATGAGCGCGAGTGGCTTCATGACTTTCTCCTGCGGGATACAACCGCGGCGGTCAGCACGGCAACCGGCCAGAGAACGTAGAAGACGAGCGATGCGTAGCGTGGTGGCGCCGGGAGCGGATGTCCCCGGAACACGTCCTCACTTGATTCCGGGGGAGGCGCGACGCCGGCGACGGAATAGATGGCTTCGAGGACGCCTTCGGTGGTGATCACCCGGTTCATGACGCGGCGGCCGTCGAATTCGTACCAGATCTCGCCGTAGTGCTCCGCGGTCTGCTCGAACAGGCCAACCGAGGTTGCCGAGATGTACTGCACCTGCAACCAAGGCAAGACGCGACGCAGCTTCGCGAGTGATTGCCGTTCGAGATCCACGCGGCGCGGATCCTCGGGCGCGAGATGCGCCTCGATGCGCAATGGCCCGCGGACGTGGGAAAGCGCCTCCTCGTTGGCTTCTGAGAACGAGTTCATGCGGTTCTCGGACAGGTCCCAGCTGAGAGTCGCAACGGTCGATCCGAAGATGGCGGCCACGGCAACGGCGCCGATCGCGATCGATTCCATCGTGCGGCGCCGCACGGCCACGCCGAGGCGCATCCACACCGCGGCAACGGCAAGGCCGGCCAGGATCAATACGCACGACACCAGCATCGCATCGGTGCGTATCAGCCCGTGCTGGAACTCGGCGACCATGGCGGTTGGTGTGTAGGCAGCCACGCGCTCCCAGATACCGCCGTGCACCGCCGCGATAAAGTTGATCACCCATGTGCCCACCGTCACGCTCAATGTCAGGATGGCTGCCGTGGAGGGATGCTCGGTGACGGACGCACTGGCGGCGGCGAGCGCGATTGTCAGCCCGGCGTTCAGGATGTGCCCTGCTGCAACGCTGATCAACTCCGGTGCGTACACGCTGCCGCCGTAACTTCGCCACAACACGATTGCCACTACGCCAGCGATCGAGGCGACAAGCCAGGCAGCGAGCAGGACGATCGCCTTCGCGCCGATGCGTGCGAAGGCGGGCATCGGGTGCTGCAACTCCAGCTTCAACGCACCGCTCTGCCGATCGCCCGCGACCTGGCGGATGGCGACGAACGGCAGCAGGAAGGCCGCCGCGAGCTCGGACGCACTGAAGGTCGGGGCCCAGACGCCAACCAGCGGAGAAAACGCCTCGCCAACACCTGCCGATGTGCCGTTCAGGCCACTGAGTTCCGCGTACGTCCGCACCGCGCTGATGAACGACACGCCCACGAGCGGTCCGATCAGGACGAGCATCACCCACCACGCGCGTGACGCGAGAAGTTCGCGCCACTCCTTCCGCAGGAGCCACGCGAACGCCCTACTATGTGAGGGCAAGCACCACGTCCTCGAGGTCGGCCGGCGTGCGCGCCGCCGAGATCCCCGCGAGCGTCGCAAGTTCCTCGAACGTACCTTCTCCGCACACACGTCCGCCGCTCAACAGCACGAAGCGATCGCAGACGCGCGCGGCATCGCTGATCTGATGAATTGACAGGAACAACGTGCGCCCCGAGGCCGCGTGATCGCGAAGCGCAGCGCCGACGTCACGCGTCTGCCGGAGGTCCAGTCCTTCGAACGGCTCGTCGGCGAGCAGGACGGGCTGGGGCGTCAGCAGCCCTATAGCCAGCGCCGCGCGTTTCCGCTGCCCTTTCGAGAGCGTTCCGAGTGGCTGGTTAATAAGCGGTTCGAGATCCAGGCGCGCGATGACGCCGTCGAGGCCGGCAGGCGAGCCACCAAAAAACCCGATGGTGAAATCCAGGGCCCAGCGCAGGGTTTCAGATGGCCACGGTGCGATTGCGTCGGGTAGATAGAAGAGATGCCGCCCGCGATCGGCGGTGGCGATCTCCTGCCCACAGACACGCACTCGACCGCGATCGGCCGGCAACACGCCCGCCAGACATTCGAACAGCGTCGTCTTTCCCGCGCCGTTCGGACCGATCAGACCCAGGACCTCGCCTTCCCGAACCGTCAGCGCGACGTCTCTCAATGCCATGATGTCCCGATACGTTTTTGAGAGAGTGTCGACGCTGACCAGGGCGGGCATGACCTCGAAGCCTGAGTGTATTGGCGGCGTACGAACTACTACCAGCGCTCGTACGTGGTTCGAGCGCTCGAGATATGCGCGGGAACTCAGCCAGGTTCGACGAGTAGGCCGCTTACGGCAGCAACCTGATGACCGACTCGAGCGCGTCGTGCAGCGCGGGGCCAGACGCGACGGCAACGAGAATCGCGGCGGCGGCGAGTGCGAGTGAAACGGTCGACGTTGAGAACCGCGACGGTGCCTGCGGCTCTGCCGGGTGAAGCAGGTGGCGCACCCGAGCGTCGATACCGGCCCCGGAGTAGAAGGCACTCACCGGCATGGGACGGCGTACTGATGGCGCGAGGCGCGCGACGCTGATCAGGGCCTGCGCGAGATCCAGGCGCAAGTCCGGACGCGCAGCCGCAGCGGCGGCGTCGGCCGCTTCTTCGGCAGCATTCGTCCACAGCGCGTCGAGACCGCGATTGGCCGGCAGCAGATCGGGGCACACCCGCAACAGCAGCTGCTTGATGTTGTCGCGCGCGGCGACATGGGCGCACTCGTGCATCGCCATCGCGCGCACTTCATCCGCCGAGCAGGCACGGAGCACGTGGACGGAGATGAACAGTTCCGGCCGCCAGAATCCGACGACGGCCACCATCGGATACGGTTCGTCGATCACGAAGACGGGAAGCGAGAGATCGAGCGAATGGATCCGGTGACCGCGATGTCGCCAGTCGCGCGCCATGGCACGCGTCGCGCGCCATGCGAGGACGCCGCGCCACACGCCACGCGCAAGGAGTACCGCGCCGACCGCAGCGGCCACGGCGATCATCGTCGCAACCGGCTCCTGGGTGTCGGCCGGTTCGAACCAGAGAAAAGTTGGCAGGATGATTCCGAAGGCAGCGAACAAGCCGGCCGAGGCCGGCAGCATTCGGACACGAAACAGTTCGGCGGCGCGGCACGCGGCGGCCTGCCCGGCGAGACTCCGCGCCAGTGCCGGCACTAGCACCGCCATCGCGATCGACGCAAGGCAAACGACGACCGCGAACGACGCCAGCGTGAGTGCCGTCGCAAGGCGCCAGTAGATCACCGCTCGCGCTCCTTTGCGCGGCGCTTGGCCTGGACGAGGCGTTCCAACTCGTCGAGCAGCCGCGCGTCGTAGTCGCTCACTGCGTCCACGAGGCACGAAAGAATTGGCTGGGCATTCCCGTGCCCGAGCAGGGAACTGACGGCGCGGGCGGCGGCACCGGTCTCCATTTCCTGGCGCGAATAGCGCGTTCGATACACGAACGCGCGACCAAACTTCTCGCGGTCCAGCACACCCTTCCGGTGCAGCCGGTCCATCGTGGTCATGAGCGTGGTGTATGCGGCGCCGGGGAATTCGATCTGGAGATCGCGCACGCTGGCCCCGGCCGGTCGGCGCCACAATGCTTCGAGCACACGCAGCTCGAGCGTCCCGAACATGGACGCCAGACCAGGCAGTTGCGCTCGACCGAACATCTCGATTCAGATTATCCCATGGACCTGCGCCCGATGCTTGCCACGCTGGCCGACGAGCCGCTCGTCGACAAGAACTTCGTCTACGAGCCCAAATACGACGGCATTCGCGCGCTGGTCGAGATTGATTCCGCACGAAACGGACCGGTCGTCAGGCTCTGGTCACGAAACGGCAACGACAAGACGACGCAGTTCCCCACCGTGGCGCAGGCCCTGCGCAGCGCGGCCGCGAACGCGAAACTGAAGGGACCGGTAATCCTCGACGGCGAGCTGGTCGCCCTGCTGCCGGACGGGCGGCCCGGCGGGTTCCAGCGGCTGCAGGGACGCATCCATCTCAGCGATGCGCGGGACGTGGAGCGCGTCGACCGCGATCAGCCGGTCGCGCTGATTGCGTTCGACCTGCTGCGTGAGGGGAACGAGGAACTGTGCCACCTGCCGCTGAGCGAGCGTCGAAAGCGGCTCGAGCAACTATTCAAACGAGGCTTCAGCCCGAATGCGACGGCGGCGAGTGCCGCGAAAACCCGCTCGGAAGGGATCATCCGGATCAGCGAACAGGTCGTTGGCGATGGTCGACCGCTGCACGAACGCGCGAAGCGAGAGCAGCAGGAAGGAATCATCGCGAAGGAGATTACGTCAACCTACCAGCCCGGACGCCGGTCTCCCGCGTGGCGAAAGATCAAGGTCGTGCAGGAACAGGAGTTCGTGGTGGGCGGGTGGACGGAGCCGCGCCAGACGCGCACCCATTTTGGCGCCCTGCTGCTCGGCGTCTACGACGGTGACGATCTCGTCTACGTCGGCCACACCGGCACCGGGTTCAACCAGAAGGAACTCGAACGCGTGTCCAGGCTGCTGAAGGCACGTAAGATCCCGAACTCCCCGTTTTCAGCGCGCATCAAGACCAACGAACCCGCGCACTGGGTGCGACCGGATCTGGTCGCGCAGATCAAGTTCACCGAGTGGACCGCCGACCACAAGCTGCGCCATCCCGTCTATCTGGGACTGCGCGATGACAAGAAAGCGAGCGACGTCGTGCGAGAACGCGTGAGTGTCACCCCGTCCTCCTCCGCGTCGACCAGGAAGTCGAGCCAATCGCACGATCGGCAGGGGCTCGACGATGTCATCGAGCAACTCCGGAAGCTGGAGGAGGCGCGCCGCGACGGCGAACTGACTCTGCCCAACGGCGATCGCGTAAATGTCACGAATCTCGCCAAGGTCTTCTGGCCAGGCCCTGCCTCGCCGACTCGTCCGCCGGAGCGCGACGCGCGAAGGTGGCAGCCGCACAACGGCGAAGGCGGGAACATCACGAAAGGCGATCTGCTGCGCTATTACGTCGACGTCTCGCCGATGATCCTGCCGGTCGTTGCGGATCGACCGCTCGTGATGAAGCGTTTTCCGAACGGCATCACCGGCCCGGCGTTCTACCAGCAGCGCTCGCGCGAAGAAAAACCGCCACCCGGCGTCCGTATCGAAACGCTCCCCGACGAGTTGGATCCGATCGGCGAGGCCGGTGCGAAGCGCTTCGTCGGTGGCTCGCTGACGACGCTGGTCTACATGACGCAGATTGCCGCCATTTCGCAGGACCCGTGGTTCTCTCGCGTGCAGTCGCCGCTGTACTCGGACCACGCGGCGATCGATCTCGATCCCACCGAGGGAGCTACGTTCGCCAAGGTCGTGGACGTCGCGCGCTGGGTGCGTGACGAGCTCGAGTCGTTGCGAGTCCCGGGGTTTCCGAAAACGTCAGGGTCGCGCGGTCTCCATATCTACATTCCGCTCCCGCCGCGCACGACATACGAGTCTGGCATGCTGTTCTGCCAGATCGTCGCCACCGTCGTGGCGTCGAAGCATCCACAGGTTGCCACCGTCGAGCGCATGGTCAAGCGCCGCCCGCGCGGCACGATCTACATTGATTTCCTGCAGAACATCCTCGGCAAGACGCTCGCGACTGCCTACAGCGCGCGCGCCAGCGAGTTCGCCGGCGTTTCGACGCCGCTGTCGTGGCAGGAGATTGACGAGACGCTGGATCCGCGCGATTTCACCATCCGCACGGCGCCGGCGCGTTTTCGCAACGTGGGTGATCTCTGGGAAGGTCTGCGAACGAGCAAACCAGCAAACCTGGAAACGATCTTCAAGAAGTACGCGAAGCAGCGCTGATCGCGCGCACGCCCGCAATCACCGCGGCCGCCGCCAGCACGCCGAGCGTCAGCCGGCGATGGGTTGCCGCCCAGAGTTGCGGGCTGCGATCGATGGCGCGCGCCCCGAATGCGCCGTGGGCGCCGCGATCGCCGTCGTCATCAACGGGACGCCAGAGATTGTCCGGGCGATTCGGATCCTCAGGTTCGTTGGTCTGCTGCGCGTCGTAGCCGGTCCGCGCGAGGTAACGATCGCCAACGAAGCCCGGTGCGACTCGCTGCCCCACGATCACCGCAGCTGTGGTCGCCCCGACCCACAGCTCGCGACGCCGGTGATGCGCGGCCCAATGAATCGCGTCAGCCGCGACTTCAGGCTGATAGATCGGCGGCACGGGCTGCGCCTTGCGCGGCAGCCGGCTCTTCACCCATCGGAAGTGAGGTGTATTCAGCGACGGCAGGTGCACCATCGTGACGTGCACGCCGCTGCGATCGTGGATCATCTCGGCGCGCAGCGAATCCATGAAGCCGTCGACGGCATGCTTCGCGGCGCAATACGCAGACTGTAGCGGGATCCCCCGGTAGGCGAGCGCGGATCCCACCTGGACGATCGTGCCGCGGTCGCGGGGCAGCATGCGGTGGAGGGCTGCAAGGGTGCCGTGCACGACGCCGTGATACGTCACATCGGTGACGCGGCGGTACTCTTCCGGCCTCATCTCGCGAACGGGCGAGAAGACCGAGAGCATCGCGTTGTTGATCCAGATGTCGATCGGTCCGAGTTCCCGTTCGATCCGATCCGCCGCGGCGTCGACGGCGTCCCAGTCGGCAACATCCGTTGGAATGGCAAGAGCGCGCCCGCCGGCCGCCTCCACGTCGCGGCGGGCGCCCTCGAGGCCGTCACGGCCGCGCGCGAGCAAGCCAAGGTGGGCGCCGTCGCGCGCGAACCGTTGCGCGACCGCGCGACCGACACCGGCGGATGCGCCGGTGACGACCACCACTTCAGCCTTGCTCACGCGTCAGATCGTACCTTCTTCGTCTTCGTCCTGGTCGTCGAGTTCGTCCTCGGTATCCTCGAAGTCCTCGTCGTTCTCGTCCCCGACGCCGCGAATCCGCTCGTCGGCGGCGGCCCGGTCGATCTCCTCGTCCAGGTTGGGATTCTGCTTTCCACGATCCGCCATAGCCACTCCTTTTGTTGGTCTGACTGATCCAATGGAGCCATACGAAACGGAGCAAAGGGGGTGCCGCCGCGCTAAGCTGTGTTACGTGGGCAAGAACGCATTCCCGTCACCTGAGCTCGCAGCAGCCGCATTCGGTGTGGGTAAGCTGACGCGTCACCTTTTTATATGCCTCGGTCCCGACTGCACCGACCTCGAGCGCGGGGAACTGACCTGGAATTACCTGAAGAAACGATTGAAGGAGCTCAACCTGACGGGTCCTGACGGACCGTTCTACCGGACGAAGTGCCAGTGCCTGCGCATCTGCAACAACGGCCCAATCTGTGTCGTGTATCCAGAGGGCACGTGGTATCGGAACGTGACGCCAGACAACGCCGAGCGGATCATCCAGGAGCATCTGATCGGGGGACGCGTCGTGACGGATCTCTGTTTCGCGCGGAACCCGCTGCCAGCGGTGACGGACGACTGATCTGATAGACTCTAGGTTTCGCGCGCCCGTAGCTCAGTTGGATAGAGCGCCGGGCTTCGAACCCGTAGGTCGGGGGTTCAAATCCCTCCGGGCGCGCCAGCCTTCGCGTCAGCGAGCGGAGGCGGACGTCGTCGTCAAGGCGGACGGAGACGGAAAGCGCAAGACAGAGGGCGGTGCGTTCGTCCTTCTTTCTTCTTCCGCCTTCCGTCTGGTAATGCGCCCGTAGCTCAGCTGGATAGAGCGTCGGCCTCCGGAGCCGAAGGCCACAGGTTCGAATCCTGTCGGGCGCGCCACTTTTCGAGGGTCGGTGTGACGGAGGTGTGACGGGCGTGCACGGCATTCTGCCCGTTCGTGACCAGCCGCAAGGCTCGTCGCTTCGTCCAACTGACCTCCAGCCCTTTCCGCAACTCCTCATCCGTGACGTTCAAGTAACGCTGGGTCTGCATAACGCTCGCGTGCCCGAGCATCAAC
>JBKOZS010000037.1:0-16839 GCA_046726015.1 Acidobacteriota bacterium | reverse complement strand
GGGCAAGGGCGAAACCGTCAACCTGCTGAACGCGTGGATGGACCCGCGCTGGATCGTGACGCGCGCCTACCAGGAGCCCTCCGAGGAGGAACGCGAGCGGCCGGAGTACTGGCGCTACTGGCGCGACCTCCCGCCACGCGGCCGCATTGGCTTCTTTCTGAGCTCGTGGTACTCCCGGCCCATTCTCGATCGCGTCTACGGCCGCAGCCGAACCGCGGAGTTCGACCGGCAGCTCACGCGAATTGCCGCCTTCGAGCGCAACCTGACCGACGATGGCGCGCTGATCCTCAAGTTCTGGATGCACCTCGGAAAGCGCGCGCAGAAGGAGCGCCTGCGGACGCTGGAGAAGGACCCGCTGACCCGATGGCGCGTGACGAAGAGCCAGTGGCAGCACTGGCGGAAGTACGACAACTTCGTCGCCGCCGCCGAGCGCGCTCTGCGTCGCACAAGTACGGTCCCGGCACCATGGATCATCGTCGAAGGCGTGAACGAGGCGTATCGCAGCGTCACGGTCGCGACCACGATCAGGGATGCCATTAGAAAGGCGCTCGCAGAATCCGAAGGGGCGCATCGGAAGCGGACGCTCGTGAGCAGCGCGACGAATCAGGGGCGCCGCAAAACGGCGAGCGTCCCGAAATCGTCGTCACCGGCGGTCGTCGAGACGCCGCAAACGGCGAAGGCAGGGCCGACGATCCTGAGCAGCCTCGACATGTCGCAGGCCGTCTCCAAGAAAGACTTCGGGACCGAGCTCGAACGCTACCAGGGGCGGCTCAATCTCCTTTCGCGCAAGGCCCAGGCGAAGGGCGTCTCGACGATCCTGGTCTTCGAAGGCTGGGACGCGGCAGGTAAGGGTGGAGCAATCCGGCGAATCACGGGCGCGCTCGACGCTCGGTCGTACCAGGTAATCCCAATCGCCGCACCGACGGATGAAGAGCGGGCGCACCATTATCTGTGGCGCTTCTGGCGTCACCTGTCGCGAGCCGGGCGACTGACCATATTCGATCGAAGTTGGTACGGCCGCGTTCTGGTGGAGCGAGTGGAAGGATTCGCGACCGAGCCGGAGTGGCGACGCGCCTACTCGGAGATTGGCGAGTTCGAAGAGCAGCTCGTCGAGCGAGGCATCGTCCTCGCCAAGTACTGGGTCCACGTCTCCGAGGATGAACAGCTGCGCCGCTTCAAGGAGCGGGAGAAGGCCCGCTACAAGCAGTGGAAGCTGACCGACGAGGACTGGCGGAACCGGGCGAAGTGGGCCGACTACGAGCGCGCGGTGAACGACATGGTCGAGCAGACGAGCACGCGGCTGGCGCCATGGACCCTGATCGAAGGCAACGACAAGTACTTCGCGCGGTTGAAAGTATTGAAAACGGTATGCGGGAGTTTGGAGCGAGCACTGTAGCTCATGCGCGCGTTGAATCGTGGCGGTAGCCGCTCGCCATGCCCAGCTGCTCAGCGGTGTTCCGCTCGAAGTCGAACTCAATCACGACGGCCGGCTCGTCGCCCACGACCCATCCGTCGTGCCCAGGCCCGATCGCCAGCACCGCAGGCGCCGAGAACTCTTTGACGCATCCATCGGGATAGCCGATGTGGATGCTCCCCCGCGCGAGGAAGCCCACGTGCGCATGCATGCAGTATTCGGTGCCCACGATCGGCTTCATGTCGAGCGACCACCGGAACCCTGGCGGATAAATCATGCGCTTCACTCGTGCTGACCCGGCGGAGGCGACTTCGAGTTGGACGCCTCCGACGGTTCGGCGTTCGGCGCCGGGCATCGGTGCAAGAAGCGGGTCGAATGTGCCCATGTTGCGGCTCCCGAGTAATCGAGGAGGCGCGAAATTGTACTCTCGCGCCATTCCGCCGGCTGAACGCCCTACCACCTTGGCCGGAAGACGCGCCGGAATGAGGGAGGGCTACGGGCCCGCCGCGGCGAGTGCCAGGGGATGGTCCGGCGGCAGCCAGTTGCCGCTGACGCAGACCCAGTCGGACCCGGGTTTCGTGGTAGTGCAACTGCTCGTTGAACCGGCGCCACCCGTCCCGCCGGTGCCGCCCGTGCTCCCGCCGGTTCCGCCAGTACCTGCAGTGCCGCTCGCCAACGGGTGACCGGGCGGCAGCCAGTTGCCGCTCACGCAGACCCAGTCGGATCCAGGTTTCGTGGTGCTGCAGCTTGCGGTTCCACCCGTGCTGCCGCTGAACCCACCGAGCCCAGCACCTGCCGCCAGCGGATTGTCCGAAGACACCCACATACCGTCCACGAACACTCCGCCGCCGAGCGCGCTTGTGTGCTCGATGAATGGCGTGGCCCGAGCCTCATGCGTCGTGCCGTTGACGGCCAGGCCTATCGACCAGATGCGCCTTGCACCGAAATCGGCGAAGAAGTAACGCCCCGAAGAACCCCACGCCAAGCGCCGTGCCGCGGTAAACCACGCCGCCGGTGATGACATTCCCCACGGCGTGAGAGTATTCGGCAATTGGATCAATCAGCGGCGTGAACGCCGGAGGCAGCGTCGTGACGTTGTCGTGCGCGCCCTCGCGGTTGCGCCATCCGTAATTGCGACCGCCGGCGCCGAACGGCTCGTAATCGATCTCCTCCCAGGCGTTCTGTCCGACGTCAGCGATGACGAGCGCACCGGTGCCGCCACGTGAAAGGGCGTCGACCGTCACACGGAAGGGATTCCGGAGGCCGAACGCCCAGATCTCGGGAAGCACTCCGGGCCGGCCGAAAAACGGGTTGTCGGGCGGCACATCGTATCCTTCGAAGTCGGCATCGGGGACGTCAACGTCGATGCGGAGGATCTTGCCAAGCAACACGCCGGGATTCTGCGCGCGGTGCGCAGGACACCATCCGTCGGTAGCGCGAGACGACTGTGTGACCGTCCGGTCGTCGCGTGTAGTTCACGAAGAACCGTCGACTCGTCGCGTAGTCTGGTGCGAACGCCAGCCCGAGAAGGCCGCGCTCGCCGCCACTGAGCACGAGGGTGGTGAGATCCAGGAAGTCGATCGGTTCGAGGTGTCCGTCGCGTACGGTGCGGATGCGGCCGCCCTGTTGAACGATGAATTGCACGTTCGGCTGGGTCGGGTCCTGCACGACCGCTACGGGAGAGGAAAGCCCCGAGACCACGAGCACCGAGGAGAGCTGGGCGAGCGCCGGTGAGCCACTTACCAGCAAAGCGATTACGCACAACCAGACCGCGCGCATGAGGCCCTCAGAATGGACTCACGTGAGTGTACGCGGTCTAGGCGCTCTCCCTCAGAATCTCAGCCGGGTCGAGATTGGCAGCCCGCTGCGCCGGTACTAGACACGCAATGAGGGCTACGCTCAGAAGCACCAGTGGGACGCCAACGATGGTGCGGAGATCTGTCGGGCTCACGCCGAAGAGCAAGCCCTCGATCACGCGGCTCGCGATGAGTGATGCACCGATTCCGACGGCGACCCCGACGACGCTCAGGCGCAGCCCCTGGAGCACAATCATGCGGCGGACTCGAGCCGGCGCCCCGCCGAGCGCGAGCCGGATCCCGATGTCACGCGCATGCTGTTGCACGAAAAACGCCATCACCCCATAAACGCCGACGACCGACAGGACGAGCGCCGTGCACGCGAACAGGCCGATGAGCGCGCTGAGATACCGCGGCGTCGCCAGCGCCACCGACATCAGCTCGTCGCCGGTTGCGACGTTAGACAGCGCGAGACCGGGGTCCAGCTCCCTCACCGCCTGCCGCAAGGAAGGCGCGAGCGACACCGGCGCGCCCACGGTGCGGAGCACGAAGAACGCGCTTGGCGAATCCCCGAGAGGGAAATAGACGGTGCCGTCTTCAGCCGGCGCGTCGAGGCCGATCCACCTCATGTTGCTCACCACGCCGATCACTGTCGTCCAGGAACACGTCGTGCACCCGCCCTCGTGGAACCGGCGTCCCACGACTTCCTGACCCGGAAAGAACCGGTTCGCCCACGCGCGATCGACGACAACGACGTTTTCTTGCTGAGAGTGGTCGTCGAGCAGTCTTCCCCGCTCCAGCCGAAGTCCGACCGTCGTGAAGAAATCGGTCGAAACACCGACCCAGGTACACACCGGTTGATTCCGGCCGTCAGGCGTCGCGCGATCCTCGAGATCGAAGTTGTTCTGGTTCCCGCTCTCGCTGGGCGGACGGCTGTCGGCGATCGCGGCGGCCTCGACGCCTGGCAGCGCTGCCAGGCGCGGCACGGTGCGCTTCCAGAACGCCTCCCTGTCGGCGTCGCGCGCATAGCTGGACGAAGGCAGCGAGACTTCGGCTGTGAGGACACGGGTCATGTCGATGCCGACTGGAACGCGGGTCAGCCGATCAAGGCTCGCCGCAACCAGGGTGGCCGCAACCAGCAGCGGCGTCGCGAGCGCGAATTCCGTGGCGACCAGGGCGCGGCGGACCCGACGCGCGCCGGGCCCGTCGGTGGCGGAGCGCCCGCCCGTCCGCAGCGCGCGATCCAGCGGCAGCCGGGATCCGTGCAGTGCGGGAATCAGGCCGATGATCACGCCACTTGCGAGCGACAAGGCGGC
Source organism: Acidobacteriota bacterium (assembly GCA_046726015.1). Classification (GTDB taxonomy): domain Bacteria; phylum Acidobacteriota; class Vicinamibacteria; order Vicinamibacterales; family 2-12-FULL-66-21; genus QHWT01. Next base: position 12,313 of record JBKOZS010000037.1, on the reverse strand, counting down.
GAGCGACGCGACCACGGCGCCGCTCATTCGTATTTCGTCGATGCGCGGCACATAGTCCGCGCCGTAAATCACCACGAGCTGCAGCGAGGCCGCGGCGACGCCGAGCGCCACCAGAGCGGCGGCGACCGTCAGCGCACCGGCTTCGACCACGAGGTGCTGCACCAGCCGGCCGCGCGACGCACCGAGCGCATTGCGTATCGTCATCTCGCGGGCACGATGAAGGCCGCGGGCAATCAGTAGGTTAACGGCGTTTGCGCAGGCAATCAGCAAAACACAGCCGACCGCAGCGAGCACCGCGTCGAGCGTTGGGCCGATCTCGCCGACTACACGGGCCTTGAGATCCTGGATGCCCCAGGTCGCTTTCTCGTCCTGGTACGACGATCGCCAGATCGGAAAGAGCCTGCGGTTGGTGGCGCCGAGCGCGGCGACTGCCGCTACTCGCGAGACACCCGGACTCAGCCGCGCCAGTACCATCGTGAGAAACGGCCCTTTCCGCGTCGGCGCCGGCCAGTGCGCCGTCGTGAACAGGCCGATGTCGTGTTCCAGCGGACCCACCGTTCTCTCCAGCACGCCGATGATCGTGTGCGGCGCGCCGTCGATGCTGAGCGGCTGCCCCAGCACGCCGCGATCGCGCCCGAACCGTTGGGCCCAGAAGGTATCGGTCAGCACTACCGTTCGCTCGGCGCGCTTATCGTCCGACGAATCGAACAGGCGGCCGATTTGCGGCCGCTGGCCGAGCAGCGGGAAGTAGGACCCCGTCACCTCTTTCATCGCGACGCGTTCTGCCGATCCGCGACCCGAGACAGTGACGAAGTTCGTCTGGTACGCCGCAACGCCGCTGAACGTCGGATGATCGGCTTCGAGCGCCCGGTAATCGACGACCGAGAAGCGGAACCGGTAGGGCGGAGTGTCGGTGTAGATCCAGACGAGATCCTCCGATTGCGCGTACGGCAGCGGCTGGACGAGGACCGCGCGGACCAGGCCAAGCATCGCGCTCGTCGCCCCCAGACCGATGCCAACCGTGAGGACGATGGTGATCGAGAGCGCCGGCACCTGCGCCAGGCTTCGAAGGCTGTAGCGGATGTCGCGCCAGAGATCGGGCATGGTTTTCGCTCGTGGAATGGGCGTACGCACGCGGTCCAGCAGGAGATGCGGGGGATAGAGGACGCGTTGCCGGCGAAGCCATCGGTCTGCGGCGCGTCCGCCTGACTGCTGGCGTCGCACCTCGTAGAGCTCCGCCAAATCGCTCTCGATCTCGCGACGATCGGCGTCGTCAACGAGCAACCGGAAAAGCCACTGCATGGGTCAGGCTTTGCGGGGCCTGAGCCACCGGCCCAGACCGTGCCAGAGTCGGCTGTGCTCGACGCGATTGGCCTCGACGGCAGCCAGGCCAGGCCTAGTTACCTTGAAGTAGCGACGGGCCCGACCATCGTTCGGCTCGTCCAGGCGCGAGCTGACGAGGCCTTTCCGCTCGAGCCGCTTCAAGGCGATGAAAACTGCCGCCTGCGCCACCGGCCGGCGGAGGCGCTTTTCGAGCGAGAGCACCAGCGGCACGCTGTATGTCTCGCCTCCTTCGCGCAGCATCCCTAGAAGCACGTGGAGCTCGAAGAGCTGCAGCGTCTGTTTCGGCATGGATGGTCTCGCGTGGAGTCTATCACTAACAGCGCTAGTCGTATAGCGCTAACAACATTAGCGGTATACGCTTACTACGGACCATCAATGATCACACGCAGAGAATTCCTCGCCATCTCCTCGGTGCCAGTTGCTGCCAGGCTCGCAGCGCGCACGCACGGCGACGCCACCGCTTTCGCGCCAGCCGAGGGTCTCGCTAACGCGGGTCCGTGGTACACGACGATGCGACGCTGTGGGCAGATCAATATCAACGAGCGCGACCCGCTCGACATGGACGTGAGCCGCTGGATCGATTACTGGGCCTCCCTGAAGGTCGACGCCCTCCTCCTCAACGGCGGTGGCATCGTCGCCTACTACCCCACCGAAGTCCCGCATCACCATCGCAGCGAGTTCCTCGGCTCGCGCGACCTCTTCGGCGAGCTGGTGGCGGGCACGCGCGCGCACGGCATTCGCGTCGTGGCGCGGATGGATTGCAACTTCGCCTACGAGCCGGCGGTCAACGCACATCCCGAATGGTTCGAGCGTAACGAGGACGGATCGCTGCGCCCGCATGGCGAGTCGACGTGGCTGTTCAAGACGTGCATGTTCAGCCCGTATTTCACGGAGCAGATGCCGGCAATCTACCGAGAGATCAACCGGCGCTATCAGGTGGACGGCTTCTTCACCAACGGCTGGCCGGGGACCGGCGCGCTGACGGTCTGTTACTGCGATGCCTGCCGCGCCGTCTACCAGACGAAGGTCGGCGGCATCCCGCCCCAGGAAACGGACGCGACGAGTCCTGTCTATCGCAAGTACTTCGAGGTCTTCATGGACCGCGTCGTCGAGATCTGGAAGCAGTGGGATGCCGTTGCCAGGGAACGCTCGCCCGATTCGGTCTACGTCGGCAATCTCGGCGGCGGCATCCGGACCGTCAAGGACATGTGGCGCATCGGCCAGACGGCAGGATGGTTCAATGCCGACCACCAGGGCCGCGCGGGCAACACACCGATCTGGGACTGTTCACTGCAGGGACGCGTCGCGGCGGCGATGATGAAGGGCCGAACCGCCACCAACGTCACCGGCGCGTACGCGAACACGCAGCCGCTCTGGCGGCACACCTCGAAATCGCCCGCCGAGACGACATTGTGGATGGCGCAGACGACCGCGAGTGGGATGGTGCCGTGGTACCACTGGCTGGGAGCGAGCCCCGAGGACACGCGGTGGCGCGAGACCGGCCGCGACTTCTTTCGATGGCTCGCTGACAACGAGCCGCACTTCCGTAATCGTCGCAGTATCGCCGACATTGCGGTGCTCTATCCGCAGCGCACGATTGCCTTCTATCGCTCAGGCGGACCCCAGGCATGGACGGGCGCCGACCGGGCGCGGACCTCAGAGTATTTGCAAGGCATCTACTACGCACTGCTCGAGGCTCGCGTGCTGGTCGACTTCGTCGCCGAGGACGATCTCGGCGAAGACACGCTGCGAAAGTATCGCGTGCTGATCCTGCCAAACGCGGCATACCTGAGCGATCGTCACGTGCAGCGCATCCACGAGTACGTCGGTCGCGGCGGATCGATTCTGGCGACCTTCGAGACCTCGCGCTACGACGAGTGGGGCAACCCTCGGGACGATTTCGCGCTGGCCGATCTCTTCGGTGCAAGTGCCGCCGGCGAGGTGCTGCCGCCACGCGACAACAGCTACATGCGGATCGACCAGCCGCATCCCGTCCTGGAGGGATTCGTGGGCACATCGCTGCTGCCGGGGGCGGAAGAGCGCGTGCCGATCCGCGCAGACGGCAGCGCGCTCGTCCTGAGCGTGGTGCCAGCCTACCCGGCATTTCCACCAGAGATGGTCTTTCCGCGCCAGCCGAGAACCGGTGAGCCGGCCGCGGTGTTTCGGCAGAATGGCGATTCGCGCGTCGCCTACTTCGCCGGCGATGTCGACCGCACGTTCTGGCGTTCTACCAACACCGATCTGTCGCGACTGATAGGCAACACCGTGCGATGGCTGCGCGGCGATCGGCAGCCGCTTGCGATGATTGAAGGGGACGGCATGATCGAGGCCTTCGCCTGGGAGACGGAGCCTGGCTTCGCCCTCCACCTCGTCAACTACACGAACCCGAACATGATGCGCGGCTGGGTCCGCCGGTTCTACCCTACCGGCCCGCTGCGAATCGACCTCGCGGCGCCCGGCGGGCGAACGATCCGGCGAGCGCGGGCGCTCCGCGCCGGCCGCGATCTGCCGCTGGCGGCTGAAGGCAGCCGGCTGCGGTTCGAGACGCCGCCGGTCGCCGATTACGAAGTAATTGCGCTGACGTGATCGCGTTTTCGTGCGGTGGCGCCTGACGGTCAAGGCCTGTCCGGCGCGGGGCGGAGCCGGCCCACGGTGGCGGCCGATACCCTCCCGAGCCAGGCCTTCGCCGAATCACCCAACACGGCCCGTTCGAGCGCATCGAACTTCACGTAGGCGACCGGCACGAGCAGGAGCGTCAGAAACAAGCAGAGCGACTGGCCGCCGATGATGGTCAGCGCGATGGCCGCGCGGCCGCTTCCGCCGATGCCAATCCCGAGTGACGTCGGAATCAGCCCGGCGACGATCGCCGTCGTAGTCATCAGAATCGGCCGCAGCCGCGTGCGGCACGACTCGACGATCGCCTCCCGGAGCGGCAGGCCGCGCGCGCGCAGCACGTTGGCGTAGTCCACCTGCAGGATCGAGTTCTTCTTGACGATGCCGAGCAGCAGGAGCATGCCGAGCGCGCTCCAGAGATTCAGCGTGCGGCCCGTCACCCACAGCGTGAAGAGCGCAAACGGCACCGCAATCGGCATCACCAGCATGATGACCACTGGCTGGAGGAAGCTCTCGAACTGCGAGGCCAGCACCATGTAGACGAAAATCATGGCGAGGCCGATGGCCAGGACCAGGTTCGCGGTCGTCTCGTCCAGGATCTTCGACTGCCCCTGCAGCTTGAACGACATCGTCGGGGGCATCTTGAGGCCGGCGAGCAGGCCGCGGACGTCGTTCGAGGCCTCGTCGAGCGCATGCCCGGGCGCCACGTCGGCGATCAGGCTGACCGCGAACTGACGGTCCGAGCGTTGCAGCGTGGTCGGCCCGAGGCCGCGCTCGATCGTCGCGATGTTGTCGATGCGCACCTGCCCGGCGGCCGACGGCACGGTGAGCCGGCCGATCTCCGCGATGTCGCGCCGCTGGTCTTCGAGCACCCGGATTTTCACCGGATACTGCTCGGGCCCCTCCTTGTAGAACGAAATCTCGTCGTCGCCCGCCACGGCGAGGCGCAGCGTGTTGCCGATGGTCGCCATCCGCACGCCGAGATCGGCGGCGCGCTTCCGATCGACGGCGACATGAATCTCAGGGTTCGACACGCTCAGGGTGATCTTGACGTCTGCGAGGCTCGGCAACCTCTGCGCCGCGAGCAGCGCCCGCTTCGAATAGTCGGCAATCTGGTGGAGGTCCGGTCCGAGGATGTTGGCAGCGATCGCGAATCCGCCGGTCCCCTCGCCGCTGCCGAGCGCGCTCCGCGTAGTGATCGACGGCCGGTAGCTCGGATACGCCGCGAGCCGGCGCCGCATCTCGGCGACCATCGCCGCCTGCGTGTTCCGGCGCTGGTCGAGGGGCAACGCCTGACACAGAAAATGAATGTGTGACTGGGAGCCGGGGCCCGAGACGCCGATCGATGGCTCGATCTGCGCCACGCCCTCGATGCCGCTCAGGACTTTCAGTAGCTTGAATGCGACGTCCGTCGTTCCCGAGAGCGACGTTCCTTCAGGCGCGTCCAGGTGGACCGTCCATTCGCCCATGTCCTCGTTGGGCACGAACTCGCGGCCGACCATGTAGTTCAGGGGGATCATCGCCAGGGCCGCGACGACCGAGATGCCGACAATCAGGTTCGAGCGATCGAGCGCCCAGTTCACCTGGCGCGTGTACCACTGGTCGAGCCAATGGAAGAAGCCGCCCTCCTTCGTCTTGCGATCCGCCGCGCCGTCCGCCATCTTCAGGAACCGTGAGCTGAGCATCGGAGTCAGGGTGAAGCTGACGAGCATCGAGACGAGGATGGCGAACGCCATCGTCCAGCCGAACGGGTTGATGAAGCGCTTCGCGTACCCGCTCATGAAGGCGATCGGCAGGAAGATGACGACGAGCGAGAGCGTCGTCGCCATGACTGCGAGCGCGACCTCGCGTGTCCCCCGGATCGCGGCCTCGTACGGAGAGCAATCCTTCTCCTCCATGTAGCGGAAGATGTTTTCCAGCACGACGATCGCGTCATCGATGACGATGCCGACCGAGAGGGTGATGGCGAGCAGCGTCATGTTGTTCAGGGTGAACCCCATGATGCGCATCAACGTGAAGGAGGAAATGATCGAGGCGGGGATGGCGAGCGCCGAGATGATGACGGCGCGGGTGTTCCGGATGAAGAACATCACGACGATCGTGGCGAAGAGGGCGCCGAAGATCAGGTGCTCCTCGAGCGACGCGATCGAGGCGTAGATGTAGCGCGAGTCGTCGCGGATTACCGTGATCGTCACCGAGGGGGGCAGCGATTGGCGAATCGTCTCGAGCTTCGCGCGCACACCCTCGATGACCGCCACCGTGTTCTCGCCCATCGCTCGCCTCACGTCGAGCATCACGGCAGGGGTATCGCCGAGCCAAACGGCGCTCGTCGGCCGCTCGAAGCTGTCTTCCGCGTGGCCAATGTCCGAGATGCGGATTGGCGTGTCGCCCTTGGTCGCGACGACAAGTCCGTTGAAGTCCTGCGCGGCATCGACGCGGCCGAGCGTACGGAGCAGCAGCTGTCCCTTGCCCTGCTCGACCGTGCCGCCCGGAATCTCGACGTTCTCCGCGACCACGGCGTCGCGCACCTGCGTCATCGACAGTCCGTACGAATCCAGCTTCTCGATGTCGACGACGATGTGAATCTCGCGCGCACGTCCGCCCGACAGGCTGACCTCGCCGACCCCGTTGACGGTCTGGATGACGCGGCTGATCTGCTTGTCGGAGAGCTCCGTGAGCGTGCGGAGGCTCATCGTGTCCGACGACACGATCAGCGACAGCACCGGATCGGCGTCCGGATCGACCTTCGTGATGACCGGCGGCAGCAGCTCGGGCGGCGCGTTGCGGATGGCGCCCGCGACCTTTTCCCGGACGTCGTTCGAGGCGTCGTTGAGGTCACGTTCCAGGACGAAACGAACCGTGATCTGGGCCTTGCCCTCGGAGATGCGGGCCTGAAGCTCGTCGATCCCCGAGACGCCGCTGATTGCCTCCTCCATCGGCTCGACCACCGACGTCGAGATCTCGTCCGGGCTCGCGCCCGGCAGGGTGAGCGCCACGCTGACAGTGGCCGGATCGGCTTTCGGGAAGAGGTCAACGCCGAGGTCGCGGAACGAGAAGACGCCGAGCACCACGAGGGACATCACGAGCATCGTGGCGGAGACGGGTCGGCGGACGCAGAAATCGGAGAGCACCGGAGACCTCCTGTTACCTGGTCACGGTGACGATGGCGCCGTCGGTCAGCGTGTCGACATCCGTGATGGCGACCCGCTCGCCCTCCTTGACGCCGCTGGCGACCTCGATGCGATCGCCGAGCCGCTCGCCGACCTGCAGCTCGCGCAGGACCAGCCGGTCGCGCTCGACGACGAAGACGCGGTTCACGCCGTAGCGGTATTGAAGCGCCGCGTACGGGAGCGTGAGAACATCGTCCACCTTGCCGCTCTCGACGTGGACGCGGGCGAACGTCCCGGGCTTGAGCGCCGCGTCGGTGTTCGGCACGATCGCCTCGAAGGAAAACGCGCGCGTCGCGGCGTTGACAACGGGGCTGATGCGCGTCACCTTGCCGGTGAACGTGCGATCCTGGTACGCGTCCACGTGCAGCTCCACCGGGCGCCCGTCGCTGATCCATGGCGCCATCCGCTCGGGGAGCTCCGCGGTCACCTTCAGCGGATCGAGACGCACGATGGCCATGACCGGCATCTGGGCCTTGACGAGCTCGCCCAGATTCACCAGGCGCTTCTCGACGTAGCCGTCGAACGCCGCCCGGATCTCGGTGTCGCGCAGTTGCCGGCCCGCCAGCTTCATCGTGGCTTCCGAGGCCCGGATGCTCGCGCGCAGGTTTTTCGCGCCCTGCAGGGCGGAATCGTAGCTGGCCTGCTTCGACTGCACCGCGGTCTTCGCGTCGTCGTACGCCTGCTGCGAAATGAGCGTGCGCGCGAAGAGCTCGTCCGCGCGCGCGAATGCCTGATTTGCCTGCACGAGATCCGCCTTCGCCTTCTGGACGTCAGGTGTCTTCTCGATCTCGGGCAGGTGCTGCGGGTCGGGGCCGCCGTACTGGGCGAGGGCCCGGGCGAGAGCGGCCTGCTGCTGTTCGTAGGTGTACTGCTGCTTCTCGTTATCGAGCCGGATCAGGACCTGCCCGGCTCTGACGCGATCGCCGAGATCCGCGACGATGGCGCGCACCGTGCCGTCGGCCTCGGACGAGATCGTGACCTGATCCACGGCTGCCAGCGTCCCGACGACGTCCACCGATCGCCTGACAGAGTTCTTGAGGACCGCGGCGGTCGCGACCGGCTTGGCCACGACATCGCGACCCTTGGCGTCAGCGGTCTCGGATCTGGTGCAACCAGCCGCGGCCACGGCCAGGGTCAGGAGCGTCGCGACCCGGAACGCGTGAGACACCGTGTGATCTTATCAGGCGGCAGGACGGTATCCGGGAGGCGCAATTCGACGTTCAACTCATCTGGCAGCGCAGCGTCAGCGCGCCGCGATCCCCGGCTCGAGCAGGACCAGGTTGTGGCGCGCCTTGCGCGTGTCGAGGGCAACGATGGCGCGACCATCGGCGGTGAACGCGAGGCCCTCAGGCTTGCCACCGAGATCGCGAAGCCGCCAGGACGCAGAGGGGGAAACAGTGCCGCCGCCGGGAGTCAGGTCATCCAGCCGCGCGATCGACGCGGACTTGTCACTCAGCAGATAGAGCCGGCCATCGGGCCCGACTTCGAGGTCGCTGAAGTCGGCGCACGCTTTCGCAAGTGTCTTGTCAGGCCACCACGTGGCGAGCGCAACGTAGTAGTGGGTGCCGGGCGTGATCTGCCAGCGCGTGCCTGGGGTCAGCGCCGTGCCTCGCGCCAAGCCGCGAGAGCGCGCGCCTGGCGGGCCGAACTCCACGAGCGCCGGCGGGCCTTCTCTTTAGCGATCAGCAGGTGGCCGCTGCGGAGGAACACTGCCCCCTCCCCGCGCGATCCGTTCGGGTCGGACCACGACCGAACGAGCTCACCCCGGCCGGGCACCTCGAGCTCGATCGAGGCCACCACCCGCGACGCCGTCAGGTCGACGAGCTCGGCACGCGGCGGCGCTTCCTGCAGGAGCAGCACGCGTCCAGCGCCGTCGGCGCAGACCACCTCGATCTGCGGATCATGCCTGGGCATCCGCGAACCTTCGAGACGAGTGATATCAGCAGTCCGCCAGTCGAGCGTCTCCGCGTCGTCACGTAGCAGGACCCACGCGACCACGGCCACACGGTCGCCGATCGCCACGAGCGACATCTCGCCACGCTGTCCACGCTGCAGGCAGACACCCGAGACTTCGCGGAGCGGCACGTCGACGACCCGATGAACGCCGAGCCGGCCGTTCTTCGTCTGGTTGCCCTTCGTTGCCGCCAAAGATGGATCCTCCGCGGACGAGCCGCGCAATACTCCGGCGGGCCGTCTTCTCTACGTGCCGACCCGGATCGCCTGAAGGACCCGGATCGCGTTAGGCTAGGCATTCTCCGATGCCGGTGTCCATCCGGATAGCGTACTTTGGTCGCCATGACGATCAACTACTGAACAATGCGAGTGCCGATGCGGTAACGAGAACGTTCACGACCGAGATCGGGAACAGTCCCAGCCAACCCAACCGCATGAGCTGGTCCTAGCGGAAACGCGGCAGCGTCCACCGGACCTGCATGAACAACACGCAGAAGATCAGGACCTTCGTCGAAAAGCTGGCGACTCCAAGAAGAACATAGAGCCAGGGCAAAGAAGACCGAAAAGAACGGCGCCAGGGTATGGAGGACCTTGTCCGCCCCGGCCGGGGCCGGGGCAAGATCCTCTTTTGTGAACATCTTGATGGCGTCGGCGAGAGGATGGAACAGGCCCATCAATCGCCACCAGAGGATGCTGGCACGGTTGGCCCCGATGCGGTCCTGGATGATGGCTCCTCGATGTCGGTGTAGCCCTACGGCTGCCGTGACAGCTTTCTCTCGAGTGCATCGAGTCGCGAAAGGAGTTCTTCCAGGCGATCCTGTTCGACGGTCAACACTCTTGTGAGGTCGGCCTCTTCGCGGCCACGGGCCGTCTCGAACGCTTGCAGCTCCAGCAGCTGTGCGTCCAGACGTCGCCGGGCCGCTTCGACGCCTTGCCGTTGATCCGCGGACAACTCTTCGAGACTTTGCCGTGCCAGTTCCTTCAAATGGGCGGCCGTCGTGGCGCGCTCCTTGGCGGCCTCGATCCGGCGCGCCGAGGCGATGGCGAGCCGCTGATCCAGGCGGCCGAGCTGTAGCTGCTGCAACTGCACGCGGCCAAGAAGCAGCTGCGCCGCCGTATTGATTCTGACTGCCTCGACCAGGTCCGCGCGAATGGCCTTCACCTCGTCAAGCAGCGTCGGCATTAGCTCGGGCTGTTGAACCGCGGGCGAAGGGAGACTGCCAGGAATCTGTGCGCGCAGCCGCGGCGCGAAGTACACCAGTCCAATCCCGATCACGGCACAAAGCACGAATGCGGCTGCGCGAATGCGGGATCCCGTCATGATAACCTCCACGGCGTGCTAGTGTACGCGCTGGACAAGGAGGTCCCTATCGGCGTCCGGTCACAAGATCCCGCAGAGGTACGGCACCTCGTGTCACGCCGATCCCTGCTTGCGATGCCGGGACGGCTGATCGCCGCGATTCCGCTGCTCGCGTCCGCCGGTCGCGTCGCCCTCGGCCAGGCCGGCACCGAGAGGTCGACGCAGATCGTCCGCTCCGCGCGGCCCCAGGATCTCGAGACGCCCGTCTCGATGCTCGACTCGTGGCTCACGCCGAACGATCGCTTCTTCGTCCGCTCGCATCTCTACACACCGGAAATCAATGTGAAGCAATGGCGGCTGACTGTCGATGGCGAGGTCGAGACGCCGCTCAGTCTGACGCTCGACGAGCTTCGCCGATTGCCAGAGGAGAGCCGCGTCATAACCATTGAGTGTGCCGGCAACGGACGGGCGTATTACAGCCCGCCGGTCGCTGGCGTGCAGTGGGAGAAGGGCGCGGTAGGTACGGCGCGCTGGACGGGCGTTCGTCTGGCCGACGTCCTGGCCCGAGCGCGCACGAAATCGTCGGCGCGATTCGTCCTCCTCCACGGGGCGGACGTGCCAATCGGCGCGATCCCCGACTTCGTGAGGCAGGTGCCACTCGAGAAGGCGCTGCATCCCGATACGCTCCTAGCCTATGGGATGAACGGGACACCCCTGCCGGTGGCAAATGGCTACCCGTTGCGTGCAATCGTGCCTGGGTGGGAGGGCGCCTATGCGGTGAAGTGGTTGACGCGCATCCAGGTGATTGATCGCGAAGGCGACTCGTTCTGGATCAAGACGGCTTACCGGTATCCGAAGAGGCGCGTTGCACCGGGCACTGCGGTGGCCGCAGAAGGCATGGCACCGGTCGCCGGACTGTTCGTCAAATCGCTGATTTCCGTGCCGCTCGATGGTGCGACGGTGACCGCCGGAATGGTGATTGTGAAAGGTTTCGCCTGGGCCGGAGAAGCAGACATCACTGGCGTAGACGTCTCGACTGATGGCGGCAGCACGTGGTCGGCGGCGCGGTTGGGGTCCGATCGCGCGCCGTATGCCTGGCGTCAATTCGAATACGAGTGGCGCGTCAGCGATCCAGGTTCATACGCGATCATGTCGCGCGCGGCTGACGACCGCGGTCGAGTGCAGCCGATCGTCGCACAGTGGAACCCTTCGGGCTATCTCTGGAACGCGATCGATCAGGTGCGCGTCGATGTGTCGGCCGGAGCGACGTCGCAAGCCCCGGGGGCCGCGCAAAGCGGTGGGCAGGAACAGTTGGCGACGCGACCGGAACCAGAGATCGTCACGCGAGCGTGCCTGACCTGCCACGAGCGCGACCTGATCGCGCAGCAACGACTCACGCGGGCCGGCTGGGTCCGCGAGGTCGAGAAGATGATCCGCTGGGGCGCGCCGGTCGGTGACGCTCAAAAAGACGCTCTGGTCAACTACTTGTCAGACCGTTATCCCGTTCGGTAATTAATGCGGCGCCTCACGGGCCAGTCGGGGACGTCAAGCGACGCTCGAAACGATCCGCCGCGTCGGTTCCCGCGACGTCTGAGGCGCGCGCTGCTTTAAGCTGTCAAGCTCGGGCGAGCGAGAAGATTCTTTCACGATCGAAGCACGGTATTGAAGACGCTAAACGAGAGTTTGGAGCGGGCGCTGTAGGATCAGCCCTCGTCAGCATTCTCGTCCCAACTGCCCCTCAGCTGCCCATCGGCGAGTCGGCACTGGTGTGGGAACTTAAGGCTGCACTCGCCGATCGGCTTGCGCAAGGCCGGGTTCATCAATTCGTGGATGTCGAGCTTCATCTCGTCCCGAGAGGACGCCGCCACGTCGACGATGCCGGTGTCCATCCGGATGGCGTCTTCGGGGCATGCCTCGACGCAGTATCCGCAGT
>JBKOZS010000036.1:0-19460 GCA_046726015.1 Acidobacteriota bacterium | reverse complement strand
GTCATCATCCTCGAGCAGGATCGCGTTGCGGACGAGAGCAGGGCCCTTTGCGCCCTTCTCGACGTAGGTGACGCGCGCGGCGCGTACCTTCAACGTCGCGACGCCTGCCACGTCGAGCAGGTGATAGACGAACGCTTCCCGCAGCGGAGACTTCTCGTTTGCAAGACGCCCGTACTTTCGCGTCCGCTCCTCCCCTGGATTCTCGCCGCAGTGCGTGCCGAGACGAAGGCTATCGACGCCGGCAAAGATCGATCGATCGCGATCGCCGCTGTTTCCGAACTCGATTTTCAGCTTTGGAAACGGGCACTCGATTTCCTGTTTGCTCGTATGCCCGCGCACTGAGACGTCGACATCACGGATGGTCACGGTGGAGCCGGTAGAAGGGTCACGGTACGACAGCACGCCCTTCACATCGAACGACTCGTCGTCGATCCCCTTGTCGAAGAGCCGCTGCAGAGGAACCTCGAGCGTGAGCTCGATCGGGGCATCCGAGGAGAAGAGCTGGTCTGCCGGCAGCGCCAGCCAGAGCGCGGCGACGAGGACGTAAGCCGATCCTGTCACGGCGATGTAACGATACCAGAGCGTTGCCAGCTTACGTCTGTCCGGTCAAGATAATTCCGTCCTCTATCGGATGTGCCTACTCGGCGCCAATGCCGAGATAGGTCCGCAGCTTTTCGTCGTCGAAGGCGGTTTCGGCAGCCGGCTCGCTTGTCAGGAGCGACGCAAGAATCCCGCAGAGAAAACTGATCGGCATCGAGACGATGGCCGGATTTCGAAGCGGGAAAATCGCGCTGGGGTAGTGCATGAGATCGACCCACACGGTCGGGCTTAGCACAATGAGCGCCACCGAGAGAATCGCGCCCGACAGGATGGAACACACGGCGCCGGCAGTGTTGAATCGACGCCACACGATTGAGAGCAGCAGCGGCGGGAAGTTGGCACTGCAGGCAACGGCGAACGCCAGCCCGACCATGAAGGCGACGTTCTGTCCCTTGAACAGAATCCCAAGTGCTACCGCAACGATGCCGAATATCACGGTTGCGACTCGGGCGACCGCGATCTGTTCCTGTTCCGTCGCGTGACCCTTGCGAACGGCCTGTGTGAAGATGTCGTGCGACAGGGCACTCGCGCCCGCCAGTGTCAGGCCGGCAACAACCGCGAGAATGGTGGCAAACGCGACGGCGGCAATGAAGCCAAGGAACGGCGTCCCGCCAAGCAGTTCCGCCAGCAACGGCGCCGCCATGTTTCCCCCAGCATCAATCGATTTGATCAGGTCGCGCCCGACCAGCGCGGCGGCCCCGAAGCCGACCAGCGGAATGATCAGGTAAAAGTAGCCGATGAACCCGGTGGCATACAGCACCGATCCCCGCGCCGCGCGCGCGTCGGGCACCGTATAGAACCGCATCAGGATGTGCGGCAATCCGAGAAGACCGAGCATCAATGCCAGGCCGAGCGAGATGGCGTCGACTGGATCGCTGACGAGTCCTCCAGGTTCAAGCGCTGCCTGTCCATACTGCGCGGCAACCGCCGCATACAGCGCGCCGGGCGAAAACTGAAATCGCCACAGGACCAGCACGGTCAGCAGCGACACGCCAAAGAGCAGCAGGATCGCCTTGATGATCTGCACCCACGTGGTGGCCAGCATGCCCCCGAAGAGCACATACGCGAGCATCACGACGCCAACGCCGATGACCGCCCATTCGTAGGACAACCCGAACATCAGTCGAATGAGATTGCCCGCGCCAACCATCTGCGCGAGTACGTAAAACACCAGGGTGAGAATCGCCCCGAACGCGGAGGCGATGCGCACCGGCGCCTGGCGCAGGCGGAAGGCCACAACGTCGGCGAACGTGAACTTCCCGAGATTGCGCAGCGGTTCGGCAATCAGGAACATGAGCGCTGGCCAGCCCACCAGCCATCCCGTGGCGTAGATCATCCCGTCGTACCCGCGCAGCGCGACGAGGCCGGCAATTCCAAGAAACGACGCCGCGCTCATGTAATCGCCGGCAAGCGCCAGGCCGTTCTGCAAGGGGCTGATGGATCGACCGGCGGCGTAAAACTCGCGCGTCGATCGCGTGCGTCGCGCGGCCCAGTACGTGATGGCGAGCGTCAGCGCCACGATGACGAGGAAGAAAATGACGGCGGCTGCCGTTGGCGTGCCGAGCGTCGTCTGCATGCGGCGCTAGTCGTGACCGGCCTGGGCGCGGAGGCGCGCCGCTTCCACGTCGTAGTAGCGGTTCGCCCACGCGACGTAAAGCGCGGTGAGCAGCCATGCCCCGAGGATGACGGCGGCGCCGAGTGGAATGCCGACGGTCGTCACCTGGCCGATCCGTCGCGACAGCAGCTGCGGATTGGCGGCAATCAGCATGATGTAGCCGTAATAGAGCACGAACAGCAGCGCGCTCAGCACGAGCGACACGCGCCAGCGGCTCGCCACCAGGTGGTGGAACTCAGGGGAATCGAGCAGGGCTCGTCGTCTTGGGTTCAAAAAGGTATTCCTCGCAATGTGGGCATCAATCGTCTACCTTCGCGCTCCGCGCTACGGTGGACAAGTCGGACCTCGAACCTCGGCACGCCTGTCTAGAACTTACGGCTCCACTGTTTCGGCCAGCGCTCGACAACCACCTTCTCCTGCGTGAAGAACTCGAACGCGTCACGTCCCTGGCCGTGCAGGTCGCCGAAGAAACTCTCGCGGGCGCCGCTGAACGGAAAGAACGCCATCGGTGCGGCAACGCCAACGTTGATGCCGACGTTTCCCACTTCCGCCTCGTAGCGGAACTTGCGGGCGCTCGAGCCGCTGCTGGTGAAGAGCGATGCCTGGTTCCCGTACCGCCCGGAATTCACGACCGCGATCGCCTCGTCGATGTCCTTGACGCGATGGATCGACAACACGGGACCAAAGATTTCCGTTGCCGCCACTTCGCTCCCGAACGGCAGGTCCTCGAGCACCGTCGGCGCGACGAAATTTCCCTTCTTGTACTTGACGTTCGGGTTGCGGCCGTCAACGGTTGCGCGTGCTCCCTCGCGTACCGCCTTGTCGATCAGATGCTCGACGCGGGCGCGGCTCTCCGGCGAAATCACCGGTCCCATCTGGACGCCGTCGTCGAGGCCATAACCGGTGACGCGCGATTTCGCGCGCGCCTGCATGGCTTCCGCGAACGGCGTGGCGGCATCGCCCACCGCAATCGCGAACGACGAGGCAAGGCAGCGCTGTCCAGCGCAGCCGAAGGCGCTGTCGGCGACGATCTCGGTGGCCGCGGTGAGGTCGGCATCCGGCAGGATGACGACCGGGTTCTTCGCGCCCCCCTGGCACTGCACGCGCTTCCCATGCGCGGCGCCGCGCGAGTAGACGTGCAGCGCCGTCGCGCTCGATCCAACGAAGCTGACCGCGCGGATCACCGGGTGGTCGAGAATCGCATCGACCGCTTCGCGTCCGCCGTTGACGAGGTTGACGACGCCGGGCGGCAGCTTCAGCGAATCGAGCAGGGCGAAGATCCTGTGCATCGTCAGCGGTACGCGCTCCGATGGCTTGATGAGGACGGTGTTGCCGGCGGCGATCGCATAGGGGAAAAACCAGAACGGAATCATGCCCGGAAAGTTGAATGGCGCGATGACGGCGCACACGCCAATCGGCTGGCGGATCATGATCTCGTCGATGCCGGCGGCGATGTCCTCGGAGTTGTACCCCTGGATCATGATTGGTGCGCCGCACGCGACTTCGACGTTCTCGACCGCGCGCCGCATCTCGCCGCGCGATTCCACGAGCGTCTTGCCCGCTTCCATGGTGATCGTCCGCGCGAGATCCTCGAAGTGCTCTTCGAGCAGCGCCTTGAGTTTGAAGAGGTACTGCACGCGGTCGGTGACCGGCACACGCCGCCAGGATGAAAACGCACGCGCCGCGGCCCGGGCGGCGGCGTCGATATCGGACGCCGGCGAAAGCGGCACACGGTCCAGCTCTTCACCCGTCGCCGGATTCATGACGGGGATCGTTTCAGTGGCACTTGATGGGCGCCAGGCGCCCTCGACATAGTTCTGCACGGCTTGCCTCGTGTTTCTGGACCTGCACGCCGGGTCTAAACACCCGGCCTACATTGGGAATTTGCAATCTCGCGACGGCAGTGTATACCCTTGCGCATTCCATGATCCACGAGACTGGAGGGCCCATGGCGACCGCAGCCCGCTATAAAGGCCGGCTTCACGAGATGACGAGTACGACCCCCACCGTGCTGTGGAACGATTCGTCCTCCATCCAGGAGCTGACGTGGTCGATCGACCAGGGGGCCGTCGGCGCCACCTGCAACCCGGTGATCGTGGTGGAGGTCCTGAAAAAGGAAGCGCACCTGTGGAAGGACCGCATCCTTTCTTTGATCCGCACCATGCCGAACGCGACGGAGGAACAGATCGCGTGGCGGCTGGTCGAGGAAATGACGATCAAGGCGGCGGAGCTGTTGAAGCCGGCCTTCGATGCACACGGCGGCAAGAACGGCCGGCTTTCGGTCCAGACCGATCCACGCCTCTACCGTAATCCCGACGCTATCGTCGAGCAGGCGGAGCGGTTCTCGCGCCTCGCGCCGAACATCATCGTCAAGATTCCGGTAACCACGGCGGGCATCACCGCCATTGAAGAAGCGATCTATCGAGGCATCACGATCAACGCGACCGTCTGCTTTTCGCTTCCGCAGTGCGTTGCGGTTGCAGAGGCCGTCGAGCGCGGCTACAAGCGCCGCGAGCAGGAAGGCAAGGACATCGGCGCCATGGGATCGGTCTGCACGATCATGGTCGGGCGGCTCGACGACTGGTTGAAGGTCGCGGCCGAGCCGCTCGGCATCAGCGTCGATCCCGGCGTGCTGGAGTGGGCGGGGATCGCCGTATTCAAAAAGACCTACCGACTGTTCAAGGAACGCGGCTATCGCATGCGCCTGCTGTCGGCGGCATTCCGGAATCACATGCATTGGAGCGCACTGATCGGCGGCGACGTGGTGATCTCGCCCCCCTACAAGTGGCAGCAACGCTTCAACTCGAGCGACGTCGAGGTCGTGCCGAGGATCGATCAGCCGGTCGATCCATCGGTGATCTCGGCGCTGATGAAGTTTCCGGATTTCGTTCGCGCGTATAACGAGGACGGTTTGTCGCGCGAGGAGTTCGACACGTTCCCGCCGACGCGGCGTACCTTGCGGCAGTTCATCACCGCGTGCCACGACCTCGACGCACAGATTCGTGACCTGATGATCCCCAACCCCGACGATGCGAAAGCCTGAGACAACAAGGGAGAGCTGATTGGCCGCTGCATTCCTCAAAACGCGCCTCGGCGCGATGATGTTCCTCGAGTACGTAGTCTGGGGTTCGTGGTACGTGACGATCACCACCTACCTGACCAGCACGCTGCATTTCTCCGGCACGCAGGCAGGGGCCGTATTCGGGACGGCGTCGGTCGCCTCGCTCGTCTCGCCGTTCTTCGTAGGACTGGTTGCCGATCGCTTCTTCGCGACCGAGCGCGTCATGGCGGTGCTCTACGTGCTCGGCGCGATCTGCATGTTCGCGCTGACCAAGGTCACCAGCTTCGGCGCGGTCTACGCGCTCGTGCTCGCGTTCTGCCTGTGCTACTTCCCGACGATTGCGCTGACCAACTCCATCACGATGCAGCAGGTCGCGAACCCGGGCCGCGATTTTCCGCCGATCCGCGTGATGGGGACGATCGGATGGATCGTCATCAACCTGATCGTCGGATTCATGCGGGTCGAAGCCACGACGACGCCGTTCCTGCTGGCCGCCGGGAGTTCCCTCCTGATGGCGGTTTACAGCCTGGCCGCGCTCCCGCATACGCCGCCCCGCGCCAAGGGAGATGCCGTCACCGCCCGGAGCATCCTGGGGCTCGACGCGCTCGTCATGATGAAACAGCGCGATTTCGCGGTGTTCGTCATTGCATCCATCCTGGCCTGCATCCCGCTGACGTTTTATTACTCGTTTACCAACGCGTACCTGAACGACGTCGGCGTCGTGAATGCCGCGGGCAAGATGACGCTCGGGCAGATGTCGGAAATCGTGATGATGCTGCTGATGCCGGTGGTCTTTCGCGTGACGTCCGTGCGCGGGATCCTGCTGATGGGGCTTGGTGCGTGGGCGCTTCGCTACGTGCTGCTCGGATATGGTGACGCCGGCGCGAAAATGTGGATGTTCTATCTGGCGATCCTGCTTCACGGCGTCTGCTACGACTTCTTCTTCGTGGCGGGGCAGCTGTACACCGACCAGGTGGCGCCGCCGCACTTCCGCAGCACGGCGCAGGGATTCATTTCGTTCGTCACCTACGGCGTCGGCATGTTGATCGGTTCGCTCCTCTCCGGCACCGCGCTCGATTACTTCACGACCACAGGACCCGATGGCACGCCGATCAGGAACTGGACGTCATTCTGGTTGAGTTCCGCGACGATGTCGTTCGCGATCATGCTGCTCGTCTTGTTCTTCTTCCGCTCGAGGGTGCGCATCGGCGCGGGCCAGCCCCAGCAAGCGGCGGCGGCGTAGCGGGCGTGTCAACGAATGCCGAATGCCGAATGCCGAATGACGCTCTTTCTTCGATGTCTTCGATTGTCAGAAGTCAAACCGTGTCGACATTCCGAACGTCCGCGGCTGGTTTGTCAGGTACCCGATCCGGGCCCGCGTGCCGCGCTCCTGGTCCAGCGACAGCAAGGCACGTTCGTCGGTGACGTTGTTCAGGAACACCGCCACGTCCCAGATTCCGCGACGGACACCCGCACGCAGGTTCAACAGGTCGTAGCCTGGCAGCTCGGGGTTGTAGGTGAATATCCCGGCGGTGAGCGGCCCGCCGATCGTGTTAGGCGCGAACGAGAGCATGTTCAGCCGGCCAAGGTCTTCATCGCCGACCTGTGTGAAGCGCGATCCAATGTGCTGGTAGGTGCCGGTGATGTAGGCCAGCGCGCCAGGGTCACTTCCCACCCCCACTGTTAGAACGGACAGTGGATAAATCCCGCGATCTCTGGTCATTTGAGCACTTCTGCGAAAGCCGTTAAGGAGGTCGTATGACTTGCCAGAGTGGCCTCGGGGTCCTATGCGTCGCGCTCACGGTGGCTGCCGCTGGCGCACAAGCCCAAGTGCCCTCCGACATAGTGAAAAAGGCGGACACTTCGTCGAAAGCGGCGTCCGCGGCGGCGAAGGCCAGTCCCGAACTCGTCAGCTCGCTGTCCAGCGAGCTTGGCGCAACGCCGGAACAGGCGGCAGGCGCTGCGGGCGCGCTGTTCGGCCTGGCGAAGTCGCGCCTCAAGCCGGCGGAATTCGCGCAGGTCGCGAGCGCCGTCCCCGGGATGGATTCATTGCTGAAAGCTGCGCCGGCTGCCGCCGCGCTCGTCGGCACCACCGGAGGACTGGGAGGATCGGCTGCCGGACTTGCGGGCGCAGCCTCCGCCTTCTCCAAGCTCGGGCTGAAACCGGATATGGTCGCCAAGGCCATTCCCGTGCTGACCAACTTCGTGGGGAAGTCGGGCGGCGCGCAGGCGGCGAACCTGCTGGCGGGCGCGCTGAAGTAACACGCCGGCCATGATCCCGCGAAGGATGCTCGCGATTCGTCCCGAGCCGCCGCTCGCCGCGATGCTTGGCAGCGTCCTCGATCTCACGCGATTCGAACTGGAGTCCTGCACTGGCAACGTCGAAGCCCTGCAGCATCTCCGGTCGCACAACGTCGACGTGGTGATCACGGATCCGCAGACGACGGTCCAGGAGGACCTGGCGCTCGCGGCGGAGCTGAAGCAGATTCGGCCGGCGGTTCGGGTCATCGTGCTCGCCCCTCGCGCCACACACGCCGACCTCGTCGAGGCGATCCGCTCGCAGGTGTTCGCGTGTTTCACGCCGCCCTACGAGTACGGCGAAATCGTGGCGATGGCCTCAAATGCGCTGAAGACGGACAACTGGCGGGACGGGATCCAGGTGGTGTCGGGTTCCGATCACTGGCTGACGCTCCAGGTGTCCTGTCACCTGATGACCGCCGACCGTCTCGTGCGCTTCATGTCGGAACTGCAGGCATCGGCGACCGCGGTCGACCGCGATCAGCTCATTGCCGCGTTCCGCGAGATGCTCCTGAATGCCATGGAGTACGGCGCCGGATTCGATCCCGAGAAGGTCATCACCATCACGGCCGCGAAGACCGCACGGGCTATTGCGTATCACTTCAAGGATCCCGGTCAGGGATTCGACCGTGCCGAAGTCGCCCACGCGGCGGCATCCTCGAGCCCCGACGCCGTCCTCGCGTCTGCGACACGCCGCCGCGAGATGGGGCTGCGGCCCGGTGGGTTCGGGATGTTGATCGCCCGGCACGTCGCCGACGAGCTCGTCTACAACGAGCGCGGAAACGAAGTGCTGCTCATCAAACATACAAACTGAGAGGCCACATGCGCACAGCTGCGGCACTGCTGTTGTTCGGATGTCTTCTCTTCGTCGACGGGCGCGCCGTGCAGGCGCAGTCGTCGCCGGCGCGTCCCACGATTGGCGTCGCGTTTGGCGGCGGCAGCGCCAGGGGTATCGCGCACATCGGCGTGATTCAGTGGTTCGAGGAAAACCATATTCCTATCGACGTTGCGGCCGGTACGAGCATGGGGGGACTGGTCGGCGGCGCCTTCGCGAGCGGCATGTCCGCGGCGGAACTACGCACGCTGATCACGGACACCGACTGGGACATGATGTTCGGGAGCTCGTCGTTCCCCTTCAAGAATATTCGCCGCAAGGAAGACGCGCGCAGCTATCCGTCGCGGCTCGAGTTCGGCCTGAAGCGGGGTGTGGTGCCCCCCACGTCGTTGAACGACGGCCAGCAGGTGGATTTGCTGCTCGCGCGGATCGCCGCGCCTTATTACGCCCTCGAGCGATTCGACGATCTGCCGACACCGTTCCGCGTCGTGGCTGTTGACCTGAGGGCAGGCGAGAAAGTGGTCATCGACGCCGGCTCGCTCGCGACGGCCTTGCGATCGACGATGTCGCTGCCGGGAATCTTTCCGCCGGTCGAGCGGGACGGACGTGTGCTCGTCGATGGCGGCGCCCTCGACAACATTCCCGCGGACGTGGTGCGTCAGATGGGCGCATCGTACGTGGTTGCCATCGACGTCGGCTACGCACCAAGCGAAAAAGTCGAATACTCGATGTTCGGGCTGATGGGCCGGACCATCGACGCGATGATGCGCTCGAATATCCGCACGGCGTTGAAGGATGCCGACATGACCATCGCGATCGACGTCGAAGGGTTCGGCTCGCTCGACTGGCGCCGCGCCGACGAGCTGATCGCGCGCGGCTACCAGGCCGCGGAACGGCATCGCGACGCCCTGCTCAAGCACCGCGCGGCCGACGAGGAATGGCGAGCCTGGTTGGCCGAACGCGAGCGGCGCCGCCGGACCGGGATTCCCGAGCCCGCGTTTCTCGCGACGTCGGGAGTGCAGCCGGCTGACGACGCGACCGTGCGGCGGGCGCTCGAACACCACCTGAACGTACCGGTCGATGTCCGGCTGCTCGAGCGCGACCTGTCATCGCTCACCGGTCTCGATCGGTATCAATCGGTCGATTGGCAGATGACGTCGGAGAACGGACGCACCGGCCTTCTCGTGCGCGCGCGAGAGAAAACATTCGCGCCGCCGTTCCTGATGCTCGGCCTCAACATCGCGAACACGACGTCCGAAGATTTTCGCGTGCAGCTCGCCGCGCGTTATCTCACCTTCGACAAGGTCGGATCGGGCTCAGAGCTCCGGATCGACGGCGCGCTGGGTGCGGATCCCAATCTTGCCGCGTCTCTCTACAAGCCGTTCGGACGCTCCGCTCTGTTCGTGCGCCCGACCGTTGGCGCGATCGCACGAGGTTTCAACGTCGTGAGCGACGGCGCCGTCGTCGCGGATTACCGGGAAACTCGCGCGTGGTTCAGCGCAGACCTCGGCGTCAACCTGTCACGAGAAAGCGAACTCACCGGCGGGATGATCTTCCAGCACGTCAAGGACGAGGTGCGTGCCGGTGATCCAGGGCTCCCCGAACTCTCTGGCGCGGAAACGGTCGCGCACCTTCGCTGGCTGCTCGACAAGCAGGACAGCCCGATCATTCCGTCGCGGGGCGTGCGTGCTCATGCGAGCCTGTCGCAGACGTTCACCTCTCCGGACGTCCCGGGATTCCCACGCACGAACCGGGATCTGACACAGGCGGAGGTGCGTGCATCGTGGTTTCACAGCCTCAGCCCGCGGTATCGGATCTTCGGCGTCGCATCGGGTGGCACGTCGTTCGACGATCATCCCTTGCCGACGCGGCAGTTCTCGCTCGGATATCCGTTTACGCTCGATGCGTTTGCCGTTGGGGAAGTGAGGGGCGATCACTATGGCGTGCTGACGGGCGGTGCCTTGCGCCGGATTGGCCGGCTCCCCGACTTCATGGGTGGGGGCGTCTTTGCCGGCGCCTGGCTCGGCGTCGGATCTGCCTTCAACACCGGCGAGACAGCAGATATCCATTCGCACCTGGGTTTCGGCATTACGATGGATACTCTCGTCGGGCCCGTCCTGATTGGCGGCAGCGTCGGACTCGATGGCGGCTGGCGCACACTTGTCGGTGTCGGCCGCATCTTCCGGTAACGGAACCGCGTTCGAGCATTCACCGGGCGAGATGGAGGTCGGATTGCGCGCGATGGTGATCGTGCTCGTGTCGATGACTGTCCTCGGCACGTTTCCAGCGCAGGCACAGATGACCGCCGTTGGAGAGTTCGACGGTCACGGCGACGTCGGTTCACCGAAGATTCCCGGATCCGCGGCGTACAACCCGGTCTCGCAGGACTACTCGATGGCGGCCGCCGGCGTGAACATGTGGGGTCAGCGCGACGAGTTCCACTTCACCTGGAAGCGACTGACCGGCGATTTCATTCTGCAGGCGCGCGTGCAGTTCCTGGGCAAGGGTGTCGAGCCGCATCGCAAGGCGGGCCTGATCGTGCGCCAGAACCGGGATGGCGACGCTCCCTACGTCGATGCCGTCGTCCATGGCGACGGCCTGACGTCGCTCCAGTTCCGGCGCACGAAAGCGGCGGTCACGGAGGAACGACCCTCGACAATCAAGGGCGCCGACGTCGTCCAACTCGAGCGCCGGGGCCGCACTTACATCATGTCAGCGGCGAAGGCCGGCGATCCGTTTACGGTGACCGAGATCGCGGACATCGATCTCGGTGACGAGGTCCTCGCCGGCCTTGCCTTGTGCTCGCACAGCGCCGACGTCACCGAACGCGCCGTCTTCAGCAACGTGCGAGTCATCAAGCCGGCGAAAGAGGGTTTCGTTCCGTATCGTGACTACCTCGGCAGCGTGCTCGAACTGCTCGACGTAGAGAGCGGACGCCGGCAGATCGTTCACCGGTCGGAGCAGCCGTTCGAGGCGCCGAACTGGACGCCCGATGGCAGTTCGCTGATCTACAACACCAGCGGACGCGCCGAGGGGCGGGGACGGCTGATTCGCTTCAATCTCGCGACGCGCCAGGGCACGCCGATCGAGACGGGCTCGTCCAATCGCAACAATAACGATCACGTGCTGTCATTCGACGGGACGATGCTTGGCATCAGCGATCAGAGCGCGGGGCAGTCGGCGATCTATACGGTGCCGGTGGGAGGTGGCGCCCCGAAGCGGATTACGCCGCTGACACCTTCCTATCTGCACGGTTGGTCTCCGGATGGCAGGACGCTCGTCTACACGGGCGGCCGCGACAAGGAATTCGACATTTACAGCATTCCCGCGGATGGAAGTGGCGCCGAGGTGAAACTCACGGATTTCAAGGGGCTCGATGACGGCCCGGAATTCACGCCCGATGGCAAATACCTCTACTTCAACTCGGTGCGCAGCGGCTCGATGCAGATCTGGCGGATGAAGCCGGACGGCAAAGATCCCGAGCAATTGACCAATGACGGCTGGAACAACTGGTTCCCGCACGTTTCACCAGACGGCCAGTGGGTGGCATTCATCAGCTTTCCGAAGGATGTCGATCCTTCCGATCATCCGTACTACAAGCACGTGCTTCTTCGGCTGATGCCCGTTGACGGAGGTCCGGCGCGCGTGATCGCGTACGTCTACGGCGGCCAGGGCACGATCAACGTGCCGTCGTGGTCACCCGACGGGCGGATGCTGGCGTTCGTGAGCAACACAGGATCGTGATCGGGCTTGCGCTCAACGTGGCGGAACGGTCCACAACATCACGTCTGTGTGGTCTTCGACGGGGATTCTCTTCTCGGGCGCCCACGAGCCCATCGAGAATTGATGCGAGACGATGCGCGTGCCGGGCCGCAATTCTCGCAACAACTTCGGCTTCAGTCGCCGGTTCACGCTGTACGAAAGATAGAGCGTGACCACCGTCGCTTCGGAAATGTCCGCGTCGAACAGATCGCCCACGACGAAGTTCACCCGGCCTGCGACTTCTGCTTCCCTGGCAATCTGACGCGACCGCTCGACCAGCTGTGGATCGAGCTCGATCCCGACACCGCGGGCGCCGTACTTCTGGGCAGCGAGGATGACGATGCGGCCGTCCCCCGAGCCGAGGTCGTACACGACATCATTCGCACCAACGTCTGCCAGCTTCAGCATCTCGTCTGCAATCGCGTCCGATGTCGGAACGAACAGGATGTCAGGCGTTCGTGCTGGCTGCTGACGTGTGGGCGCCGCTTCGCGGCCAACCGCCGCGGGATGGAGCCAGAGAACGAGGCTGAACAGCCACGCCAGCGTGATGCGCACCGTCGTATGATTCGTCCCCATGAATCGCCTTCACCTGCTCGTTATTCTAAGCCTCGCGGCTGGCGTTGCTGTCTCGGCGCAAACGGGTGCAGCCAGCAAGCCACGCGCGCGCGAGCTCGGCATCAGCGCGCTCATCGGCGGAACGCCTGGTTCCCTCGATGCCATCACCGACGTTGGCAGCGTCGAGGTCGGTCACACGACGCTCATCTCAGGCGAGGGGCCGCTCGTCGTTGGCAAGGGTCCCGTGCGAACCGGCGTCACAGTGGTGCATCCGCGTGGTCGCACGAGCTCAGATCCGGTGTTCGCCGCCTGGTTCACGCTCAACGGCAACGGTGAGATGACCGGTACGACGTGGATCGAGGAAAGCGGTTTTCTCGAAGGTCCCGTCGCCATCACCAACACCCACAGCGTTGGCCTCGTCCGCGACGCGATCCTGAAGTGGCAGGTTTCGCGCCCGGGCTTGCAGCCATGGGGGCTCCCCGTGGTTGCCGAGACATACGACGGCGGGTTGAACGACATCAACGGGTTCCACGTCCGCGACGAGCACGTGTTGCAGGCACTCGAAAACGCGCGGAGCGGGCCGATCGCCGAAGGGAACGTGGGTGGCGGTACGGGGATGATCTGCCATCAATTCAAGGGAGGCATCGGCACGGCCTCGCGCGTCGTCGGTGCCGACGCCGGCGGCTTCACGGTCGGTGTGCTGGTGCAGTGCAACTACGGCGGACGTCAGGGCTTTCGCGTCGCAGGCGTGCCCGTCGGGCGTGAAATCGCGGATCTGCTGCCGTGCCGCACCGGTGACACGCCGAACGATCGCGGAGTGACGCGCCGATGCGATAGTCCTGCCGGCAGAGGCGACAACCCCGATCCGGAACAGGGGTCCATCATCGTCGTGGTTGCGACCGACGCGCCGTTGATGCCGCATCAACTGAAGCGCCTGGCCACGCGTGTGTCGCTTGGCATCGGCCGGATGGGAGGGTCCGGCGCGAATTCCTCCGGTGATATTTTTCTGGCCTTTTCGACGGCCAACCCCAACAGCGCCGGCGCACCGGATCGCACGCGCGTGGAACTGCTCGCGAACGGGAAAATCAACCCGTTGTTCGATGCGACCGTGCAGGCAACGGAGGAAGCGATTCTGAACGCGCTGCTGGCGGCGGAGACGATGACCGGAGCGGCAGGGTTGCGTGTCTATGCGCTGCCACACGACCGCTTGCTCAGCGCGCTCAAGAAGTACCAGGCGCTGAAATAAGTTGGAGGGCGGGTCTCAAGACCCGCCCTGCAACGTCGCGGATTGTGTGCGCTAGCGAATCGCGACCATGCCCGCTGGCATGGTGCCGGCCAGACTGCCCCAGGCAGTCGATTGTGGTGTCATCCCGGTGGTGCTGCCCCAGACCACGACGTCACCATTGGAAGTGCCGATGTTGTCGCTGCCCCAGACGACCACATTGGCCCACGATTGCGGGTTCTCCCAGACGACGTTGCTGCCCCAGACGACCACGTTGCCAAACGTCGTGTCGCTGCCCCACACCACGACGTTGCCCCAGGCGAGGTGATTGACCTCGACGGTGCTGCCCCATACCACGACGGAGCCCCACACCACGACTTGCTTCCAGGCGATCGTGTTTCCACCGATCGTGGTCCAGGGCGACGGCGTGTACGCGAGCCACGGTGCACCAGCCGGTGCTGACGTATCTGCCGACTTGGCGAGTTCGATCGCGCCTTTGCCGTTGATGGCGCCCGCACCTTCCTCGAGCGGGTTGTACTCGAGCCCCGACGAATTGCGTACCGCGAACGACGAGTACTGAAGCATCGCCTTGACCGCGTTTGCGCTCAGCGACGGGTGCGACGGGTAGTCGTTCGCATAGCGGTTGGCCTCGAGCATCAACGCGACCACGCCACTCGTGACGGCGGTGGCCATGCTCGTGCCGCTCATGCGCATGTAGTCGCCGTCTTCCGCCTTCAACTGCGGATACGTCTGCAGGAGCGTGCCGCGCTTCGCGGCGACAGCGACGACGTTGTGTCCCGGCGCGACGAAGTCCGGCTTTGCGAACCCGTCGTACCACGTGGGCCCGCGAGAGCTGTAGTCCGGGATCGAATCGTCGCGGCGCGACACGGTGTCTTCGGTCCGGAGCGCGCCGGCTGTGATCGCGGACGGCGCATTGCCCGGCGATGAGATCCCCGCGTAGCCAGGCAGTCCGGTTTCCGGGTTCTTGCCGTAGTTGCCTGCCGCCGCAACGACGATGACTCCGGCGCGCGTCGCACGCTCAACAGCCTGCACCAGCGGATCCGATCCGGCCGGCTCGTAAATAGGATGCCCGAGCGACAGGTTGATGATGTCGATGCCGAGCGCCGCGCGATTCGCCACGGCAAAGTCGACGGCGCGGATGACGTCGCTCGTGTAACCCGCGCCATTCTTGTCCAGCACCTTCAGGATGGTGAATCTCACTTTCGGCGCCAGGCCGTGATACTCGCGGTTGTACGACAGCGCGCCCGACCCACCGATCGTGCCGGCGATATGCGTGCCGTGACCGTAATCGTCGTACGGCGTCGTGCGAATGTCGCCGCGCGTGAAGTCGTAGAAGGCGGTCACGCGATTCTCGAACTCGGAGGACATCTCGAGGCCGGAATCGATCACCGCCACGCCAATGCCGCGGCCCGTCCACGTGGAGCCGAGTCCCAGGGTGTCGCGGAGCACCTGCGGTGAAACCGCCGGGCCCGATGTATCCGCGCCGTTTGGAAGGAGAACATTCGCGACAACCTGGACCACTCCGCCGACGAGGTTGACGACGCCGCCGAGCAGGCCGCCGAGGAGTTTCGCTCGAACGACGGCATCGCTCGAAACAGAAATGACCTCTTGCTGGCCGGCAAGCGCATCGAGATCGTCGGCGTGAACGACGGCCGTCACCGCGTCGAGCGACTCGTGTTCCGAGAGGACTGGATCGCCATGGTTCGACAGCAGCTGCCGCAGCGCGGCGCGCCGGCCCGGGCGGACACGAATGATCACGCGTTGCGCGTCACCAGTCCCCTGGTCGAGCGCCGCGCGAAGCTGAAGATCGAGTTTCTCGCGGTGGTTGGTGCCTTGTGAACGGCGCGCCACGCCCTGAGCGTGACCGGTTGCCAGCAGCACGACCGCGAGGGCGGTGCAGAACGCTGCGGGTTTACGAAGCATCATTGTTTTCATAGCGAAGGTTCTGAGCCGATTGAGACAGTTGGGAACTGCCGGAAAGCCGTCGCGTCAGCAAGGGCAGGGCCACCGGGAGCGATGGTGGGACGTGTGAGAACTCGTGAAATTCCGGCCGGTCAATGGCCTGATCACGGTGCTTTCAGGATCGTTACTGGCAATGAGATCGGAGCGCCTGCACCGGAACGGAACATCGCGCGCCAGCGAGATCGCGACAACCGGCTGGACTGGAATGGGATAGAGCCGAAGGTGTCAGTTCGGGACAGGCCTGTGTCGTTCCGGAACGTGAACGCCCTCGAAGAATCGACTTGATGTGGCTGCGCGTGGAGCGCCGGAAGGAGGACGGTTGTGCGACGCGCGAGCCTCGTCGACTCGCGCATCGCTCCACGTTTCACATTCAGTTGTCGTCGTCGCGATCGACGATCCCGGCGGCAAACCAGTTTCCTCCCGGGTTGCGGATGAGGAGAACCGGGCTGGCACACGTCGTCGGGAACATCGCAGGCGTGTTGTTGTTGAGAGCGTCATCACCGACGAGCATGTCGTCGATTCGGAAATCTCCGGCTGCGTCCAACGGTACCAAGGCGGTGCTGAAGAATGGTCCCGCCGCGTCGCAACTCAACGTGGCGCGCACGCTCTGGCCCGCATTGGTCCCGATGCCGCCACCACCGCCAAGCAGCAGTCCTCGACCCCGGACCGTTATACGTCCATCGGTTTCGACCTCTGCGCTGAGCGCCCTGATGACCCAGATCTGTCCGGGAGAGTTGACGCCCCGGACGATGTTCCTGCTAACGGTGACAACCCCGCCGGCCACGGTCACGTTCGACACCGGGATCACACCAATCCCTCCATCGAATTTCACGAGAGTGTCGTCGCTCGTTGCGCCGAGCGGTGCGGTGATCGCGACGCATGCGATGAGGCATGCCAGGCCCAGGGTTTTCCTGACCATTGTCTGTCCTCCCTTTCAACCGGCGCGCCATTCTGTTTCCACTCTTCGGCAGTGTCAATGCACGTTGAGCGATTCGCGGTCACCGTGCGAGGTCGCGACGACAAGTGATCGGGATACTGGTGTGGAGAATGACTGACGCGCGAGTAAACGGAGGGATACGAAGGAAACGGGTTTCTAACATCCGTTCCCTTCGTCGAACTTCGGTGCCCTACTCGCCTGTTGTTCAGAATCGCTTGAGGATCTCGACCGCCACCATGTTCCACGCGTCGTTCGTCGGTGATGTGACGCTCACGGTGGCGACGTCGCCGCCGTTTGCAACCGGAGCGATGAACGCCTGCACCCAGAAGTCCACGTTATCGCCGCGATCCACCCACTCATGCACGAGCGTTTGGTCCGCAGGAAGCGTTCGCGCGGTTGGTTTCTGGGGGTCGATGCCCACACCATAGATCAGCGAACCGGGCTGCGTCGTGATGAGCGACACGCTCGGCCGTTGGGTGAAGTTACTGCCAGGCGCGGCATCGCCTATTCCGCTGGCCCCGAGGAATGCGACGACGGTCAACGACTGATGGAAGGTCGTTCTACTCTGCGTCGACGTGACGACGGCATTGGCGAGCGGGCCAGGTGCCGTCGCGGTCCAGACTTCCGCCGTCCCCATCTGCGTGTTCGAGCGGGCGACCAGTGTCCAGACCAGCCCCGCGCCCGAGATATTTAACGTCTGCCTGAGGCTGCTCGGTCCGTCCGACGAGGCGAACGCGACGAGCAGCTGATCCGTGCCGGTCGTGCTGAACACCGGAGTGGTGACGGCGCCGTTGCCGTCGACCGAGACACTGACGTCAACTCCCAGCGTATCCGCCGTCTGGCCACCCGAAACGACGAGACTCACGGCGGCACCCGTGGCCAACGCCGCGCCGCCGACCGGTGACTGGCTGATGACGGATCCCGCTGGAACGACCTGGCTCGGCGCGGTTGTCACGGTCCCGACGACGAAGCCGGCATTGGTGATCGCTGTCGTTGCCGCAGCCTGGGTGAGTCCGACAACGTCAGGCACAGTACCCTGCAGGGCTCCGGAGGAGACGACGAGTGAGACGGCGCTGCCAGGCGCAACCTGCGCGGCCGCCGTCGGATTCTGGCTGATGACAGATCCCGCCGGCACGGTTGCGCTCGCTGCGGTCGTGACGGTCCCGACAATGAGTCCCGCATTCGTGATCGCCGTCGCTGCCGCCGCCTGCGTCAGACCGACAACGTTCGGCACCGGCACCGGAGGCGGCCCGGAGGACACGATGATTGAAACCGCGGCGCCGCTCGTGGCCTGTGTGCCCGCCGCGGGACTCTGGCTGATCACGGTTCCGGCCACCACCGTCGTGCTCGATGCCGTGCTCACCGTTCCGACGACGAGTCCCGCATTCGTGATCGCCGTCGTCGCCGCCGACTGCGTAAGGCCGACGACGTTTGGCACGTCGAACTGCGGTGGCCCCGAGGAAACGACCAGCGTCACCGCGCTGCCGTTCGCGACCGGTGTGCCTGCGGAGGGGGACTGGCTGATAACAGATCCGGTCGGCACGATTGTGCTCGACACCGTCGTCACGGCACCGAGCGTCAGGCCGGCGCTGGTGAGAATGTTCGTCGCGATGGCCTGCGGCAGTCCGACAACGTTCGGCACCGAGACCTGCGGCGGGCCAGACGAGACGACCAGCGCGACGGCACTGCCCGTTGCGACCTGCGTGGCCGCCGCGGGTGTCTGACTGATGACGGATCCTGCCGGCACTGTCGTGCTCGATGCGGTGGTGACTGTGCCGAGCACGAGACCCGCGTTAGTGATGGCTGTTGTCGCGGCGGCTTGCGTCAGACCAACGACGCTGGGAACCGCGACCTGCAGCGGACCGGACGACACAACGAGCGCGACGGCGCTGCCCGTCGCGACCTGCGTGGTGGCCGCGGGATTCTGACTGATGACGGATCCCGCCGGCACTGTCGTGCTCGACGCGGTGGTGACTGTGCCGAGCACGAGACCTGCGTTGGTGATCGCAGTCGTGGCCGCGGCCTGCGTGAGACCGACGACGTCTGGCACCGCCACCTGCGGCGGACCGGACGACACGACCAGCGCGACTGCGCTGCCCGTCGCGACCTGCGTGGTGGCCGCGGGATTCTGACTGATGACGGATCCCGCCGGCACTGTCGTGCTCGATGCGGTGGTGACTGTGCCGAGCACGAGACCTGCGTTCGTGATCGCGTTCGTGGCCGCGGCCTGGGTCAGACCGATGACGTTAGGCACCCCCACCTGCGGCGGACCGGACGACACGACGAGCGCGACGGCACTGCCCGTTGCG
Organism: Acidobacteriota bacterium; assembly: GCA_046726015.1. Classification (GTDB taxonomy): domain Bacteria; phylum Acidobacteriota; class Vicinamibacteria; order Vicinamibacterales; family 2-12-FULL-66-21; genus QHWT01. The sequence goes on along the minus strand of JBKOZS010000036.1, from coordinate 283 downwards.
ACCTGCGTGGCCGCCGCGGGATTCTGACTGATGACGGATCCCGCCGGCACCGTGGTGCTAGCGGCGGTCGTCACGGTTCCGGGCCCGAGACCCGCGTGCTGGATCGCCGTCGTGGCCGCGGCCTGGGTGAGTCCGACAACGTTGGGCACTGCGACCTGCGGCGGACCGGACGACACGACGAGCCCGACGGCGCTGCCCGTTGCAACCTGCGTGGCCGCCGCGGGTGTCTGACTGATCACAGATCCCGACGGCACTGTGGTGCTTGACGCCGTCGTGATCGTTC
>JBKOZS010000035.1:0-14020 GCA_046726015.1 Acidobacteriota bacterium | reverse complement strand
ACTTTGGATGCATGGTGATAAAGCGAGCAGGTTCACGACCCTCCGGGAAAGGCCCGGCGGAGTGGTTCACGGGTGCGGTTCGCATCGATCCGTTGCTGGATGCCCCGGATCCCGCGCGCGTTGCGGGCGCCAGCGTTACGTTTGAGCCGGGCGCCCGGACCGCCTGGCACACGCATCCGCTCGGCCAGACGTTGATTGTCACCTCGGGCGTCGGACGCGTTCAACGCTCGGGCGCCCCGATTGAGGAGATCCGGCCAGGGGATGTCGTGTGGTTCGCGCCCGGCGAAAAGCACTGGCACGGAGCGTCCGCCACGACCGCCATGACGCACATCGCCATTCAGGAAAAACTCGAGGGCAAGGCCGTCGATTGGATGGAACGCGTGAGCGACGATCAGTACGACGGACGCGGAGAAAGCGGGTAGGAGACGAGATGCCTCACGTCATCGTCAAACTATGGCCCGGCAAGTCAGAGCGGCAAAAGCGTCGACTGGCCCAGGCGATCACGAAGGACGTCATGGACGTCCTGAATCACGGCGACGAGTCTGTGTCCGTCGCGTTCGAGGAAGTCGACGCGGTGGATTGGGCCGCGAAGGTTTACCAGCCGGACATCGTGGGCAAATCAGCGCTTCTCTACAAGAAGCCTGGCTACACGATGTGAACATTCCAGGAAGTGAATCATGCAAGGAGCAATGCTGTACGGTCCGCGCGATGTGCGCTTTGAAGAGCGCCCGGAGCCGGCCATCGTCGAACCGACCGACGCGATCATCCGATTGTCGTCGACCTGCATCTGCGGATCTGATCTCTGGCCTTATCGCGGCGCAAACCCGATTACGGAGCCGACGCCGATGGGTCACGAATACTGCGGCATCGTCGAAGAAATCGGCCGCGGCGTGACGTCGATCAAGAAAGGCCAGTTCGTCATCGGGTCGTTCTTCGCGTCCGACAACACGTGTCCGCACTGTCAGTCTGGCTACCAGACGTCGTGTCAGCGTCGGGCGCTCGTCGGCGGCGCGCAGGCGCCGCTGCTGCGCGTTCCACTCGCCGACGGACCCTCGTCGCCACTCGCGACGTGCCCTCGGCCGACCTCTTCCCGAGTCTGCTGGCGTTGTCGGACGTGATGGGCACGGGCTGGTTTGCGGCAGACGCCGCGAACGTGAAGCCCGGCGCAACCGTCGCCGTCGTCGGCGACGGCGCGGTCGGTCTGCTCGGTGTGCTCTCCGCGAAGCAGATGGGAGCGGAACGCATCATCGCGATGAGCCGTCACGAGTCCCGCCAGCAGCTCGCGCGCGAGTTCGGTGCGACGGATATCGTCACCGAGCGCGGGGAAAAAGGCGTCGCTCTCATCAAGGAAATGACGAAAGGCGTTGGCGCGGACTCCGTGCTCGAATGCGTCGGCACGCCGGAGTCGATGGCGCAGGCGATTGGAATCACGCGTCCCGGCGGATCCGTCGGCTACGTTGGCGTCCCGCACGGCGTCGAGCTCGACGCCGGGGATCTCTTTTTCCGGCATGTGCGCCTGCTCGGCGGCCCAGCGCCCGTGCGCCGATACCTGCCGGATCTGATTGAACGTGTTCTGAAGGGGCAGATGAATCCTGGAAAGGTGTTCGACCTGACGCTCCCGCTGCGTCAGGTGGCGGAAGGCTATCGGGCAATGGACGAGCGGCGGGCGATTAAGACCCTTCTGCGTCCGGAGGGAGACTGACGTCATGCACAAACGAAAATTGGGCAGAGACGGTCTGGAGGTGTCGGCGCTCGGCTTCGGCTGCATGGGCATCAGCTTCGGCTACGGACAGGCGACCAGTCGGCAAGAGGGCGTCGAGATCATTCGTGCGGCCGTCGATGACGGCATCACGTTCTTCGATACGGCCGAAGCGTACGGTCCGTTCGCGAACGAGGAACTGGTCGGCGAAGCGCTCGCGCCCGTTCGCGATCGGGTCGTCATCGCGACGAAGTTCGGATTCAGGTTCGAAGGCGGCAAGCAGGCCGGGCTATCAGCACCGCGTCGATCCCGACGTGCCGATCGAGGAGGTCGCGGGCGCGGTCAAGGATCTGATCAACGAAGGCAAGGTCAGATATTTCGGACTCTCGGAAGCGGGCGTGCAGACGATCCGCCGCGCGCACGCGGTCCAGCCAGTGACCGCGCTGCAGAGCGAATATTCGCTGTGGTGGCGTGAGCCCGAGCGTGAAGTGTTGCCGACCCTCGAGGAACTCGGCATCGGGTTCGTGCCATTCAGCCCCCTCGGCAAGGGCTTCCTCACCGGCAAGATCGACGAGAAGACGACGTTCGATCCGACCGACTTCCGCAACGTCGTCCCGCGTTTCACCGAGGAGAACCGAAAAGCGAATCTCGCCTTCGTCGATTGGTTAAAGGCATTCGCCGCACGGACGCACGCAACGCCTGCGCAAATCGCGCTGACATGGTTGCTGGCGCAGAAGCCGTCGATCGTGCCGATTCCCGGGACGACCAAGCGACATCGACTCGAGGAGAACATCGGGGCGGTCGATGTCCCGTTAACGGCGGACGACCTGCGAGCCTACGACGGCCGCAGCGTGATTGCCGCGACCGCGACGATGAGCATCAGGCTGAGAATCGTGGCAAAGACCAGCGTCAGGTTTGGACCGGGCGCGTACTCCCACAGCGTGGCCAGGAGCGCGACGGCCCCGACGAGTCCGATGGTCACCTGAATGGGCTCGGCGCGCTCGATCGGGGCGACGGTCCGACGCTGCGCGTCCCACTGCCTGAGCAGCTCCGCCTTCAGCCAGAGCTGCTGTCCGTCCGGCGGCGGTCCATCGTCCACCGGGATCGCGGCGAGCGCGCGCATCCAGGCTCGTACTTCGTCGTCGCGATCGAAGAGGTCGTCAGTCATGAGCGGGTCCGGGCGAAGCGGCCCTCTGAAGCAGCGACGCAAGCTTCCGGCGTGCGCGATGCAGCAGCACGCGGACGCTTCCCTCGCGCAGACCAAGCGCCGCGCCGATTTCCCGATGATCGGCGCCTTCCACGTACGCCAGCCACATCATCTGCCGTTGCTGCGGCGTGAGCTGCTGGAACATGCGGATCATATCGAGTTTCAGGGCCATGTCGCCTGGCCGTTCTACCGGCGCGGGACCGTGCGCGTCGGCGGCACGCGAGTCGCGCCGCGTCCGCCGCCAGTGGTCGGCCATCAGGTTGCTCGCGATCCGAAACAGCAGCGGCCGGAGCTGGGCGGGGTCGTCCGGCGGCGCCGCCATGCGCAGTAGCTTCAGATAGCTTTCCTGCACGATGTCGTCGACCTGCGTGAGGTCGCCTAGCGTGCGGGCGACATAGGCGCGAAGCGGCCTGACCGTTCCTGAATGAAACGATACGAACGCCTGCTCATCCATCGATCCGGCGTTGCATGCCGCTGGCGAGGCGGTACGACGCGCCGCCGGAGAGCAGGAATCCAATGCCGAGCGAAACGGAAAGCACGCCGGTGATGGTGAACACTTCAGTGTCGCCGTAAGGGTACTGTGATCTGAACATCGCTGCGAGCAGGAGGAGTCCGCCTCCAAGCGCCAGCAGCACCAGCCCTGTCTGTACGGAGCGGAGAATCGTCATCCGGATGTCCGGCGGCGTCCCCCCGGCCGAGACCCGATCCATGAACTTCGTTCCGGCGTCGGTCTGCAGGAATTCACTGAAATCCTTCAGCGATCCAATCCGATCGAGCAAGCGGCTGTTGAAATCGCTCATCATCCTGACTTGCTGACGCCGCTGCCACCCGTTGAACGCTACCCACACGACGAATCCCATCGTGCTGAAAATGAACGGCACGATGATGACTTCAGATCCCATCATTTCGCTCCCGGCTGAAAGTTGCCCATACAACGCTCGAGGCGGCCGGTTCGTTAACAACCACGCTAGACTGGCGATATGCGATAGATCGCGGCTGCTTTCGGCACGGCTGTCTGGTGGCTGGCGGCCTGCGGCGCAGGCGACGCACAGCGACATAAGCGCAGCCTGGCCGAAGAAGTCGCGGTAACCCGTTAACGGAAATCCGCACGAGCCGGTTCAAGCCAAAAGAACGGCGCAATCAAGAAGTTCGAAGAGAAACTGGACTTTCCGTAAATCGAGTGTTTTTCGGCCAGGATCAATGCAGTAGCCACTTGCGAGTGCCATGCTGTCGTCTCCGGAAGTCGCTGAAACACTCAGGAAATCTCGCGCCGTCTCGACGCCGGCGGGCGCAGCGGTGGGCGCACTTGGTGCACGGCGGGTGTCTATCATGATGCTCTCGCGGAACCCTTCGGCCGTGGCGATTCCTGTGATGCCCATCGTCAAGGGCTTGCTCAATCGCGTCGAGGACGTCAGTCACAAGGCAGCTGAGACGCGCCAGCCGACAGTGCAGAGGCTGGCGTGGGCTGTCTTTGGCTCCCAGAGAGCCCGAGCTGCGGTCTCGTGTAGTTCAACACGCTGTCGGCCTATTCTGGGCAGGACCGCGACAGACACTGCCGCAAATACGGGCGTCTCCGGGCAAGTTTTTGGTTCACGCGGCGCCGTTCCACAGCTGCAAGTACCGCTGGTTGCACTGCCACGCCCCCGCAACCAAAGCTACTTGCCCGGAAAGGTCGTCACGCCGAAGCTCCGAAGGAGCGAAGGCGGACGGCCTTTTCGTTTGTACGGTGGCCCCGGCATCGCCGCCACATGGCCGCGAAGCTCGGCGCCGAGCTCGGTCCCGCCTGCAGCGAGCGTGTACAACGCCGGCTGGGGTGGTGGACGCGGTCTTACGCCAACGCGCCCCCGCAGCTGGATCCGGCTCCGGCGGTGCAGCCGAAACAGTGGCGTCCCACGCGGACCGTGCGGCGCCCGAGGATCGCCGGATCGAACGACGCGATGTGCTGGCACGGACCGGCGACGGGTAGGTCCAGCATCTGGTTGAAATCGCAGTCGTACAGGCGTCCATCCCAGCCGACCGAGAGGATCGACCGGCACATCAGCCCGTCGACGGTCGCCGGGTTGAACGCGGTCACGAGCCGCTCCATGTACCCTTCGAGCTGCCCCGATTCCACGAGCCACTCGAGGTACCGGCTGATCGGCATATTCGTCAGGCAATACAGCGCATCGAAGCGAATGCCGTGAAGGCGCAGCAACTCGCGCTTCCACTCCGCTTGGAGTGACGCCTGGCCCGCCGGCAGGAACGCGCCGGCCGGATTGGCAACGAGCACCAGCCGCAAGCCGGATCCCGCGTCGCCGTAGCCGGCGGCATTCAGCGCCTTCAGCGCGGCTATCGATTTTTCGTACACGCCCGCCCCGCGCTGCGCGTCGGTATTCAGGGCGCGATAGTGGGGCAGCGACGCGACCACTTCGACCCGGTGCGTCGCGAAAAACGCCGGCAGATCGCCGTACGCCGCCGTCCTCAGGATCGTCAGGTTGCACCGGTCGATGATGTGGCGGCCGCGCGCGGCGATCTCCTCGACCAGCCATCGGAAATGCGGATTGAGCTCCGGCGCGCCGCCGGTGATATCGACGGTCGGAATCGCCGTTGCGTCGAGAACCCGCAGGCACGCGGCCATCGTCTCGCGCGACATCACTTCGGTGCGATCGGGACCGGCGTCCACGTGACAATGCCGGCAGGTCTGGTTGCACAGCTTGCCGACGTTGATCTGCAGTGTGGTGACCGCAGCCGGCGTCAACGGCCAGGCGCCCGCGGTCCGCAGCGCATCCGGGAACTCGCGAGGCAGCGCCAGACGCGCAAGCGTCGCGTGTTGCGCCGCGGTCGAGGCGAGCGGCGCGTCGCGCGCGACGAGCGAAAGCTGGCGCGTCACATCCCGAGCGCCGAGGCCTGATTGCGCATCTGGACTCCATGCACGAGGGACGCCCCGCCGCGAATCGCCGCGGCGACGTGGACCGCCTCGGTCATCTGGTCGAGGTCGGCGCCCTTGGTGAGCGCGTCCTTGCTGTACGCGTCGATGCAGTACGGACACTGGACGACGTGAGCGACTGCGAGCGCGATCAGCGACTTCTCGCGCGCCGACAGCGCCCCGTCGGCGAACACCGCGCCATACCAGTCGAAGAACTTCTTCGCCAGCTCGGGAGCATTGGCGCCGATCTCCTGAAACCGGGCGAGATCGTGCGGGTCGTAATAGTGGCGTGCCGCGTCAGCCGGACCGATATCCTGGGCCATGTGCGTATTTATATCTCCATCGGCGGCGTCGTGGCGGACATCTTTCGCCGAGACCATGAAAATCAGGTTTTCGGCGACGTCTGCCGCGTGGTCGCGAATCCGCTCCGGGTGACGCGCCACGAGAATCGGCCGCGGAAGCCGCGGTGACAGCCGGCCAGCGCGGTCGGAAGAACCCGGACGATGCCAACGAGCGTCAGCGGCTCCCCGGGGCCGGCATGATCTGATTCGTGGCGATTGCCTGATGCGCCGCGATCGTCAGCCACTGGAAGTAGCTCACCTCCGCCGGATCGGCGCGCACCGGCGACAATTCGGTACGGAGCAACGGATCGGTGTCCGCGTCGATCCGATAGCACCGCGGAGCGTCATCGCCTTCGAGCGTATAGCAGGCGTGATCGCCGAACCGATAGTGCAGCTGCTCATCGTGAGCGAACACCCAGGGTGAACCAGGACCATCGAGGATGTTTCGACCGAGCCACGGCACGTCCGCGTCAAAACCGGCAATGTCGGCGACGGTCGGTGCGACGTCGATCTGGTGGATCGCATAGGTGACGACGCCAGGTGCCGGAAGGTGCTTGGTCACAATCGCGAACGGCACACGCGTCATCAGCTCTACGATCTGATGCGGCGCGATTGGCACATGCGGTATGTAACGCTGGCCGTGATCGCCGAGCAGCACCACCAATGTCCGGTCGCCGAGCGGGCCGTCGAACAATGCTCTGAAGAATTCGTCGAGACTGTCATCCAGGTAGCGAAGGCGCGACAAGTAGCCGATATAGTCCTTATCCGCCGGCCACAGCATCGCCGCGGCGCGCAACGGCTGCGGCACCTGACCTTCCGGGATCTCGGTGACCGGATGGTGCGTGTTCAAGGTCAGGATGTTCGCGAAGATCGGCCGGCCGTCCCGCGCTTCGCGCTCGCAAATGCGCACGGCTTCCTGCAGCATTCGCTCATCGGGATAGCCGCACCAGTCGTGCGTGGTCGGTTCGACCGGGATGGCGCGCAGATATTCAAGGCCGAAGAAGCGCTCGGTGCCGTGTCGTGATTCGAAGTTCCGCTTGTTGAGCAGATTCTCGGGGCCGCCCGAGATCCACACGGTTCGATACCCGTGATCGCGCGCCACGGCGGCCAGCGACTTCACTCGGATGTCGGGATATTCGCGGTACACGGACCTGCCCCTGAAATTGGGCAGCACCGAATTCAGCGTCTCGAACTGTGCCTCCACGGTCTGGGCGCCGCCCCACGCCGACGAATACGCCGTTGGAAAACGGAGTCCGTGCCGGGCGAGCAGCGCGCGCGTGCGCGGGAACACCGAGGGCCAAACCTGAGGATGCTCCATTTCGAAGGCGCGGACGCTCTCCAGGAACAGGACGATGATGTGGACCGGCCCTTCAGCCGGCAGGCCCAGTCTGGCCCGCAGTTCGCGCCGACGCGTGGCGCTCGCCTGGCGTCGACGCACCAGTGGGGCTGCTGTCGCGAAGTGGCCGAGCGCGGGCACGGGATCGCTCTGCGAGTCCCAATCCCTCAGAGTCGCGAGCACCTCGGCCGGCGCCGACCGGTTCACCGCGGCCGCCGCGTGCAGCCTCTGCTCCATGCCGTGGCGCGCACGTCCCTGTAGAGGCCGCAGTCCGAGCTCGCCCTCGAGCCAGATCACGAACACCTGCTCGGCGACAATCGAGCTGCCGTCCACGACGCGGTACTTGACGGCGGTCGTGCACACCCCCAGCACGGCCGCAGTGGTCAACAACGCCGCACCGCCTCTCGCCGACATCACGGGCCCGCTCGCCCGCGGTCGCATCGACCGCAGCGCGTGGAGCGACACGAGGACGAGCGGAACCGCAATGACGCACGCGAACAGCGCGGGCGTCGCCAGGAGATGCCACACTGAGCCGCGGATGGCGGGCAGATCGCGCAGGTGCGTCGCTATGATCCAGGGTTCCAGACGCCCGTCGAAGTACCCGAAGTACGCGACGTTCGCGGCGGTGAAGCCCAGGACGAGGACGGAGAGGGCCATCGCCGTGTAGTGGGCGAGGCGCGGACGCACGGCGCCGACGCAGACGGCTGCGCCGCCGACGAGCAGCGCCATCCCGACATCGAGCAGGAGACCGCTCGGCAGTCCCAGTACCACGGCCTGCCGCAACGGCACCCCGACCTCGGCGACCAGTTGCGCACGCAGCCACCAGAGCGCAGCGACGAGAATGAGACCGTAACCCCAGACGGCTCGGCGTGACATCTTCAGTGCGCTCCTGGGAAGGCATGCAGGCGGCGCAGACGCGTGCGCACCCGCTTCACCAATCGATGTGCGAGCGTGGGCGGGGACGCGGGATCGTAGCGAAACCCCGCGCGCAACTCGCGGGCATCGGTGAAGTACAGATTGCCTTTCTCGCCGCGCAATTCCACGCGCCGGGTGGTGAACCGCGCCAACCAGCGCTCGGGAAACAACAGCTCGCGCCATCCGCCGGTGTACGGCCCGTCCTGGAAGTACCGGCCGCTCCCAACCGGCGGGCGCACGACGTCAAGACTGCCGTGCGACGCTACGAGCGCGCGTGTGTCGGCGATCCACGCGCCGGTGATCACGTTGATGTTCGGGTAGGGCGCGGGAACGCCCCACTGGATGCGCGGCTTGTTGCCGTTTGGGTTGGCCCAGAACGGCAGGCGCGTACGGAAGAAGCAGGCGAGACCGGCCAACCCATCGCGATCGTACTGGCGGTCCCGTAGGACGACCACCAGTTCGCGTCGCTGTTCACGTACGCAGCGCTTCACCTCGCGCAGAAAGCGGGCGTCGGTGAAGTGTTGAATTGCATCTGGGACATCGTCGAACAGCAGCGACACCGCATGGAAATGGACCGGGCCGTGCAGCAGATTGACGGCCGGCGGCATGCGACTTGGCACGCCGTGCGGCGCTCCCGGCCGGGCGGCACACTCCTCGACCCGCCGGCGCATGAAGTCCATGACGCGTTCGACAATCGCAACATCGTCCTCGAGGACGATCTCCGCGGCGCGCGACCGGTACAGCAGGTTTTCGCGCCAGACACGACGCCCGGTCCGCGGGTCGAGGCCCGTCGCGAACGGGTGCGTTATGTCGATGACGCCGCCGCGCGTGCGCCGCAGCCACACCAGATCGAAGACCGTCAGGATGCCGTGCGTGTTGCTTAGCACATGTGCCACCCAGTGCATCGGAGCGGCGGCCACGTGTCGGAGTTGAGCGCGCGTCATCGCAGAGCTCGCACGGCGTAATCGCGCGCCGAAGCAGGATTCGCGCCACAACCATGGCGGCAGAAGAAGGCGTTCGCCGCGCGCGAGACTGCCGACGCCCGCGCGGTTCATCGGACCGGACAGCCATACTTCGGTATCGCCTTACCACAAAGAGGCAAATCGTCTGGCGGCGACCCTCACCGCAACCCGTCATCCGCCAGCGCGAGCGGACGGCACGGCGGTGAAGTGTCACGCCGCTGTGCGGAGTTCAGCGCTGCAGGTTCGGCTCTCGCACCACTTCGGGATGTGCCGCCAACCACGCTCGCGTGCGCTTCGCCACCGCCTGGTCGGCCATGACGCGTCGAAGATCGTCTACGCTGTCGACGTCGTACCACTGCGGCGTGAGGGAGACCGTCAGGCGTAGTGTCGCGGCGATCTCCAACGTACGCGCCAGGACCACCGGCGTGCTCCATGGGATTGAGTCGAACAACTCAGACGAGACCGAGCGGAGGCCAATGAGGTAATACCCGCCGTCCTTCGCAGGGCCAATGACGACATCGGTGCCGTTGTCGCCCAGACGCTCGAATGCTGTCTTCACGTATGCATGAGGCAGCGTCGGGAGATCCGAACCGACGATGACCACACTCGTGTAACCGTCCCCGAAAAGGCCGACCAAGGCATGACGCATGCGGTCGCCAATCGTCTCGCCACGCTGCGGAACGAGCTGCGCAATACCTCCGACCAGTGACTGGAACTCGGATTCCGCGGCGGCAGGCTCGAACGCCACGAACAGGTCTGCCGGTCTGACGGGTACAACGGCGTCGATGGTGTCGAGGAGAAGCGCGCGCTTCAGTTCGAGGTGGTGAATCGGGATGTCGCGCATCAATCGCGATTTCCCGCGTAAGTCCGAAGGCGCTCGAGCCATCACGATGAGCCCTTCACGGCGCCTCCTGACGTTGGCGTTCGGCACGTACCACGCCGCGACGCGTGCCGGCGACACGCCGGCGAAGAACAGCAGCTGAAACACGACATTCTGGATGCTGCGACGCCACCAGCCATCGTGCTGCCAGCGCCGCGCCGACGTGGTGGCAGGCAGGGACGAGTGGTGCAACGGGCCGACTCGTCGTAGTCGTCTGATCAGATCGACATCTTCCATGAGCGGCCACTCGCGATAGCCGCCCAGGCCGTGAAACGCGTCGTGTCGAACGAACAGGCATTGATCGCCGTACGCCAGCTCGAGCCACCGGACCCGCCACCGCACGACACGTTCGATGACCCGCGCCTGCCAGGCGTCGGAGTCCAGCCGGAATCGAAAGCTGCCCCCCGCGATCGCCGGATCGCGATCGGCGCGCTGCAGCTCGTTCAGAAAATCGGGCGGGAGTCGAGTGTCCGCATGAAGGAAGAGGAACCAGCGGCCTCGTGCAGACCGCGCACCGACGTTCATCTGTCGCCCCCGGCCTGCAGGTGACGACAACAGCGAAACGTGACGATACTGACGAGCCAGGCTCGCGAGAGCCGAATCCGGCGCGCCTCCGTTCACGACGATGATCTCGACGTCAGGACTGGCGGGAAGCGTGGGCAGAAGATCTGCGAGCGCCGCGGTGTCGTTGAGAACCGGAATGACGACCGAGACCAACGGCGCGGCCACCGTTCACACCATGTGGGACGTGTCGCGCGGCCCGGTCGGATATGCCCACAGCATCGCGTTGAAGAGATCCGCCGTGACGCCGGACCGAAACGCGAAGGGGAACACGTTGATCCTCTGACCGGCGCGTGGCGCCAACATCCGGATCATCGATCCGAGCGGCCTGCGGCCGGTGTGATAGGCCCTTCAACCATCTCTCGCACGAGAAGGTCCTCGACTGGCTCGGAGACCAGCGCGAGAGCCGACGTCGTGATCGCCTTCTGAAGGAGGATATTGTGAGGTTCCCCCAAGGCAAACCCCAACGGCCGGTCCACGAACAATGCCCGCGGCGGTCGCACAATTTCGGTCACTTCGCGCAGCAGTGTGATCGACACGGTGGGAATGCCAGCCCTTTCAATAACGCTCTGGACCAGGCCGACCGACTGGTGGCACATCGGTCAGACGGGAACGAGGAGCACGGCATCGACGGCGTCGTGACGTAGCATCGCCGCAATCTCGGGGGCCGTTCGCGACACGAGCCTTCCTGGCGCGGTGATCGATCCCATGATGCTGAAATGACGCGGCGCGACGCCACCGATGGCTCGCTCTCGCGCCAGTTCGTGGAGCGGATCGAGAGGCAGCGCCAGGTTCTTGTCGAGCTGGAGGCCGCTCGCATCGAATGCCTCGCTCCGATTCCCGACGTGCAGCGCAGCGATGCTCGCCTGGCTGTCGATGATGCGATATGAACAATCGCCTCCCTGTTCCGACTGGTCAAAAGGTGCTTGGCCAGGGAGGTAGTACCCGGCGGACGTAATGGCCGCCACGCAGGCCGCCGAAAGCGGCTTGTCGAGGACATGACTCGGCCGCCAATCGACGTGCCGGTACCGATACAGACGCATGAACGCCCGGTGTTTGAACGAGAGATCCGCCAGCGTGGCCACGTCACGTACCTATCGTCGAATCAGTCGCATTTGGTCGCGAAGCTCCAGAACATCCACTCGCTGCAGTTGTTTATACAAATCCTCGGCCATCGACTGCGGAGTCTCGATGCGCGGCTCCTTTCGTAACGCCTGCAGCTCCGGTTCGAGCGGTCCCGATCCTGAACCGTGGCGATGGACGCTGATCGTACTCGCAGCGCGCCGTTCCTGGCTTACCGGGCGCACAGTCGGCTCAATGTTGAACTGACGAGGGCGCGTTTCTGAGTTGAGATGCTCGGCAACGTCAATCGAGGACCAAGCGCGTGCTTCGGGCGGCCCTCGAACCCGGGTGGATTCCCTTATGGAGTCCGGTTCCTGCGTAACTGTTCGATCATCGAGGGCTACGCGGCGCCGCTCCACAGCTGCAAGGAGCGGCGGTTGCGTGCCCCCGCGCCAATTTCAACTTGCAGCGATAGGGCCTCAGTTTCTGGGGCCCTCTTGTCTTGCACGGTCGCGCCGAGCATCGCCGCGATGGCAGAAGGCGCGCAGACTGCGGAGGCCCGTTACACTAGAGTCCTCGCATGTGGGACGCCCTGCGCCTTGATGTTCGGCATTCCGTCCGCAGTCTGCGACGGGCTCCGACGTTCTCCTTGATCGTCATCGTCACGCTGACGGTGGCGATGGGCGCGACCACGGCGGTCGGCAGCCTGCTCAACGCACTCGTCTTCCGGAAACTCGCGCTGCCCAGTCCAGAACAGCTCGTGGCCCTCTCGGCCACCGATGCGCGCGGCAACGCGACGGGGTACTTCTATGCCGACACGTTCGCGGCGTACCGCAGCGCGCAGCGCTCCTTCGCGCAGCTGTCGATGTACTCCGGCGGAGGACTCGTGCATGTCGAGGCGCCGTCCGAAGCGTTCGACGCGTCGACAGAAAGGGTCTCGCCGAACTATTTCGACATGCTTGGCGCGCGGCTGTCGGCGGGCCGGTTCTTCGCCGATTCCGACGATGCCGTCATCGTGATCAGCGAGAAGTTCCGCCGCCGCCTGTTCGGGAATGCCGCCGGCGTCGGCGAGACGATCAAGGTCGACGCGCTGCCTGTGACGGTGATCGGCGTCGCGGCGAACGGCTCCAATGCCCTGGAAGCTGACTATCCGGCCGACCTCTTCGTGCCTTTCGCGCCTGTGCGAGCGGCCCCCGGCGACCCGCCGAGGCCGGCTCGATCGTGGCACCTGGTCGGACGCCTCGCGCGCGGCGTGTCCATCGGCGCGGCGCGCGCGGAACTGATCGCGCTGTGGCCGTCGATTCAGGCGGCGACGCTGCCGACCACACTTCCCGAATCCGAGCGGGAGGCGCTGCTCCGTCAGCGGGTGGATGTCGAGCCGCTCGCGACGGGCTTCTCCGGTCTCCGAGACCGGTACGGCACCACGCTCCGAATGGTCCTGGGACTCATGGGGCTGCTCCTCGCGGTCGCGTGCGCCAACCTTGCGGGCCTCGCGCTGGCGCGCTCGCTGATGCGGCGGCACCAGGTCGCGATTCGTCTCGCGCTCGGTGGCAGCGCGCCACGCGTGTTCTGGCAGCTTCTGCTCGACGGCCTCCTGCTGTCGGCGGTCGCGTTCGCCGGTGCGGTTCCGCTCGCGTCGGGGATTGTCCAACTGCTACGGGCGACGCTGCTGGCCGACGCCATCGGGTCCCGGACGTTTCCTCCGGCGACACCTGATGCCGGCGTGCTGGCCGCGGCGGCGCTGCTGACGCTGTTTGTGGGCGTGACGATCGGCCTCGTCTCCGCGTGGCGGTCGGTCACAGTCGGCGTGGACGAAGGCTTGCGTCGCGGCTGGCGCATCGTCGGCTCGTTCGGACGGTTCGGGCGCGGCCTGCTCGTGGCGCAGGTCGCGATGTCGATGACCTGCCTCGTCGCGGCCGGACTCTTCATGTCCACGCTCGCGCGTCTGCGCGCGAACGACAGTTCGCTCCAGTCGCAGCGCATCGTTTTCACTCGCGCCTATCGCGAGCCCGGCGATCATGCGGTCTTAACGCCGGAGTACTACCGGGCACTCGTTTCCGACCTCGCCCGGATGCCCGGGGCAGAGGCGGCGGCGCTGTCCGTGTACTACCCGACGTACTACGGCCGGCCCGAGCCGATCCCCACAGAGCGG